>NZRR01000028.1 GCA_002696315.1 Methanobacteriota archaeon
TACAAATTTCATGTTGTTTCTTCAAATGCATTCTCTAAAGAAAAACTAGATACAATGACTGCTTTAGGAGCAGAATTAGATATTATTGAAAGTGATAGCGGCAAGATTACAAGAGATTTAATCGAAAAAATGGTTGAACATACAAATGATATCGCCTTAGATGAAAACGTATTTTTTACAAATCAATTAAAAAATAGTGATTTAATTGATGGATTTGAAATCCTTGGAAAAGAAATTCTTGAACAATTAGATGCACCCATAGATGGCTTTTGCGACTCTGTAGGTACTGCAGGGTCACTTATGGGAGTTTCAAGAGCACTAAAAAAAGCCAATCAAAAAACTAAAATTGTCGTACTAGAACCTTCTACTTCACCAATTATTACTACTGGAAAATCAGGCTCACATACTGTAGAAGGAATTGGACTAGGTTTTGTTCCAGAATTATTAGATGAAGATTTTTACGATGAAGCAAGAGTGGTTGATGAAAAAATTGCAAGGGAGATTGCTGTTAAATTAGCTAGAGAAGAAGGAATCTTTGGAGGAACATCCACTGGTATGAATGTTGCAGGAGCAATTGAGTTGGCTAAAGAATTAGGTCCTGGGAAAACAGTTGTTGCAATAGCTTGTGATTCAGGATTAAAATATCTTAGCGAAACTTTGTATGCAAATTAATTATTGCCACCTACTCCAATCTGAACCTGTATCTGGTACTCTATACCATTTGAATCCCATGTGATCTGTCCACTCATATCCATCAGTATGAATCATACCTTGAACCTCTATAGATGGAGGCATTACAGGTTCTTCATTTGGAAGATCAAAATCAGGATTTTCTGCTATCTTTCTTTCTATTTCATTGAAATGAACCTCTAAATTAGAACGTACTCTTTCTAAACGTAAAGCTTGATGAGAACCTAATAATCTTAACATCAAAGCAAATTCATACCTTCTTGAAATTTCAGATAATTCTTCTTCTGATTTTGATTCAAATAATAATTTTTCAAATTTCCTAGATCTTGCCCCTCTTGTAATTAAGCAAAACAAAATCCATGAGAAAAATGGCACACCACCAAATATTCCAATTAAATCCCAAGCCCCTAATCCAATTACAGTGCCTGGAACTCTAATTTCAAAAGATTCTACAGGAACTGAAGAAGCATCCATCGGATCTGTTCCTTCTTGTGCTTCAGTAATGTCATTAATTCCATCATTATCATCATCTGAATCTTGATTATCTCCCCAGCCGTCTCCATCTGAATCTTTACATTCATTTGGATTACTTGGGAATACATCGTCCTCATCTAAACATCCATCGCCATCTAAATCTCCAGGTGTCGGAATATTAGGTAATGGATCAATACTGTTGTTATACCCATCATTATCTGTATCGTTTACAAATGGGTCTGGATTAGTACCATTTGGATTATCTCCTAATCCGTCTTGGTCATAATCAGCCCATTGTGTTGGGTCTTTTGGATATGTATCAGGATTTATTCCAAATTGGTTATCTCCATATCCATCTCCATCTAAATCAGACCATTGAGTAATATCTGTAGGGTAAGCATCTGCACGGTAACCCGTTTCATTATCACCCCAACCATCACCATCTACATCTGACCATTGAGATGGTTCTAATGGGAATGCATCTGGTCTTAATCCGAGTGGATTGTCTCCATAACCATCCCCATCTGCATCAGACCATTGTGTGGAATCAAAGGGGAATGCGTCATTATCATCATCGTATGAATCTCTATCTGAATCTGCATGTCTAGTAGGATCATTAGGGAAAGCGTCACCTAAATTCCCATCTGCATTGTCACCATATCCATCTCCATCTGTATCTTGTTTTTGGGTTGGATCAAATGGGAACATATCTAAATGATCTGGAACCGTATCTCCGTCCGTATCTAAATATTCATTTGAATTATCTGGGAAATCATCTCCTTCATCACTCCATCCATCTCCGTCAGAATCTATACAACCTCTTCTATCAATTGTTGAATTACCAAATATTAATGGACAATTATCTCCATTATTTCCAAATTCCTCATCACCAAACCCATCCCTATCAAAGTCACTATTCTGCGTAGAGTCAAGGGGGTATTCATCAGAATTATCTCCAGTTCCATCACTATCTAAATCAGACCATTCTGTATTATTACCTGGGAATGGATCTCTAATATCAGGACGCCCGTCTCCATCCCTATCAGGACATCCTTTTTCAAATTCAAAAGTGGAATTTCCTGCATCCCTAGGACATAGATCTTCATAATCCTCAAATCCGTCTGCATCATCATCAAAATCCTCCATTGAATCCATACATCCGTCACCATCAATATCTGTGATATTAGAAGTAACCCAACCGGTCATTCCCCTAGGGCAATTATCTTCAGTATCATTTAACATATCGCCATCATCATCGTGATCTTCATCATAATCACGGCAACCATCACCATCATGGTCTAAAGCACCAATTGATGTGAAATTAAGTGGTGAATAATGACAATTATCATTTAAATCAAAAATATAATCCCCATCATCATCATCATCATTGACATCAGGAATTAAATCGGCATCATAATCTGATGAAAGTTTAGAAATTAATGCATCACCACTGTTAGAATTTACACTGAAATACCCAAAATTTGTCAATCCAGAAATTGTTCCAACAATGTAAACGTCCCCCAAATTATTAATTGAAATACCAAATCCTTCGTCATTTGAATTACCTCCAGCAGAAAAGGCAAACATAGTACTTCCTAGAGAATTATATTTAACAAAAAAGAGGTCTTTTTGGCCTCCTGACGGATTTAATACTTCGGATCCAAAAGTAACTGGATTTGAATTAAATGTTCCTGTAACATATATTCCATCATAAGTATCAACATCGATACCAAATGGTCTAACTGTACAAGTACAATCCATTTCATTTACCCATACCCACTCTCCGCTTGAGGATTGTAATTTTCCCACAAATCCATTATCTGCCCCTCCACAATTTAATTCATGATCTACTCCAGTTACAGATTCAAGAGATAAATATCCTGCACAAAACCCTGTAACGTATATATTATCGTAGATATCTATTGAAATTGATGTTGCAAATGCACTACTTGTTGAGGTACCTTCAGTTGCACGCCAAATTTGGTCACCATTNGAATCTAATTTATGTACAAACAAATCCTTAAATGCGGTTGATTGACCTAATTCGCCAGAATTTCCTGAACCCCATCCNCCTACAACATACATATTACCAAATGAATCACTAGCCAAGTCATAAATGTCTGTANTTGAACCATAATTTTTNGTNAATTGNAGCGAACCTGAGGAATTGAATTTTCTNAANNNGTANNNANAACTAGCCCAAATATNNCCATTNGAATCTATTTCAANATTATTNGGNCCTNCAANTTCACNCAAAGGTATGGCCCAAATCCATTCTCCATTTTTATCTAATTTTGCTAAAATACTNGCTNCAGAATTAGTTCCACTATTGGGGTCAATAGAAATATTTCCAAAAATAAGATTATAATTCCCGCCACATTCACAATTTGAAGAAATATAAATATTCGAATTAGAATCAAGAGAAATAGAACTCATTCGTGCTGGAAAATCTTCACTAATCGGAATATCATATCCTTGTTCATTATAAGCAATAGATATCCATTCACATTGACCTGTAGAATTAAATTTAGCAACAAAAAGTGCATATATTCCTGATGCAGTACCAAGAGGATTAGTTGCTGAACAAAGTCCTCCAAAAGAAATTAAATTTTCAAACATACCTACCACAAATGCATCTCCATTTGAATCTGTAACAACATCAAAAATCCGGTCGATATTACTGGTTGAACCTCCAAAAAGTGCCCATTCCCAGGCTAAATGTCCTAGAGGGGAGGTAATACTATTTTGACTTGTAATTTGCCAAGAATATGTTAGGTGGTTTGTTTCATTAAACACTGTAGCTGCTGCGGCTTCTTGTAAATCTAATTTAATTGAAGCAGATAAAGAAGTACTATCTGTAAGTCCTACTGGTGAATTTCCAGTAATTGTGGCATATAGTACACAAGATGCCAAATAACTTCCAGAAAGAGAAGGATGACTTCCATCTCCAGAGTACAAATCATAAAACAGATTTCCTGAATTTTCTGGAGTCACTCCTGATGCTTGTACATTCTCATAAATATGTTTGAACGCTAAACCAACTGGTGCAATCCAAACATCTCTATTTGGTGTACTAAGATTATCTCGATAGTCAATATACCCCTCTTCTAATCTTTCTTGCATACTTAAGAAATCAGGATAAAGAACTTGATTGTTAGAATCACCATTTCTTCTACCCCATGTCATCATCAAAATCGATTCTGCACCAACATCTTCTGCAAATCCATCAAGAACTTGGGCACCTGCAAGACTATCTTGCCAATATGCTGTATTACGATAAAATCCAGGAATTTGACTTTGATCTTGTAATACAACATAATCCCATACAGTACCATCATTGAGTGTTGTATTCCATGAATGTCCTGAGGACTGAGCATTTTGTGAATGCCCATCTAGAGTCATTCCACCACCAGTTAAACTGTCCACTGTAGCACTAACTCCACCACTTACTAAACCATCTTGAACTAAATTTGCAAGATTATTTGCAGAGGTATAGCTATTCCCATACATCAGAATATCAAAAGGTGCAGATGGTGCAAACTCAGGATTTTCTAAAGGTTCTAACTCTTCAGAAAACATCTGTCCAAATGGTACTGCAACAAACAGCAACACCAAGACAACTGACACAAAATCAGAGCGCATGTAATCTGATATTCAGGGTAGTTTGATAACTGATTCGGTTAATCAGTATCGTTTATTATTCTAGATTTCAGAATCTATCAGCATATTGCATAGCATATGCTCTTGCTTGTTCTTCTGTATATCCTTGTGCTACTAACTGTTGGATGTATGCTTCCATACGTGGGTTAGTTGCCGCTGCTGCTGGCGCTGCTGCTGCAGGTGCTGCTACAGGCGCTGCTTGTTGTTGAGGTGCTGCTGCAACTCCAAATTGTTGAGCAGCATAAGCTCTAGCAGTTTGTTCTGGATATCCTTGAGCCATCATTTGTTGAACATACATTTCCATTTGTCCACCTGTTGGATCTTCATAACCAAGTCCAAATTCGTCATCGTCACCTCTTCTTCTTAGGACAAGTACTGAAACAACTACTGCAATCAATAATGCTGCTATTAAACCTAAAGCAATTGGTAAACTACCGCCACTAGCAGCATCAAGTCCTAATGCGCCACCAAGAATTGGTTCTTCATCTGGACATCCGTCATCATCTTCGAAATTATTGATTACTTCTGCTTCATTGATACAAGCATCTGGATTTACACCATCAGGATTATCTCCAAAGCCATCTCCATCTGTATCTTTCCATTGTGTTGGCTCATCTTCATACTCATCAGCACACTTCTCAGCGCCACAGTCTTGAGGAAGCCAGTTTGATGTTGGATCTGAATAACCATCACCATCACTATCTGGACATCCTAATCTGTCTTCTGTAGATGTACCCGCAGCTAGTAAACAACCATCTGCTTGGTTTCCTGTTTGATTATCACCATAACCATCACCATCTGAATCTTTGTACTGTGTTGGGTCTTCAGGGAATACATCCATATTATCTGGCCATCCGTCACCGTCAGTATCCAAACAACCCATTGGAACATTATCATTTCCTTCAATTCCTGAAGTACCTGCCACAAGAGGACATGCATCTTGATCCACTGCTAGGAACATGTAACTTCCAGGCCATGCTCCATCCCGAGTATCTTCCCATGATTTATTACCGAAATTATCTCCAAAGCCATCGCCATCAAAGTCTGTCCATTGAGTTGGCTCATTTGGTAAAGCATCTGCACACAATCCGTATTGGTTAGTACAACCAACTGTTGGCCAATTTTCATCAGGATCTGAGAAACCATCTGAATCTGTATCTAAACAACCTCTTCTATCAAATTCAGAATCTCCAGCAATTAACATACAATCATCTGCATTTGAACCAGTACTATTGTCTCCATAACCATCTTGGTCAGTATCTGCCCATTGAGAAGGATCTATTGGGAATGCATCACCAGTCCCTTCAGGGTGTGCTGGCCATGAATCATCAGGGTTTGACCATCCATCTTTATCTGTATCAACACAACCTCTTCTATCCCATACAGATTCACCATATTCTGTTGGACAGTTGTCGATTTCATCATCAATTCCATCATTATCGTCATCTAAATCTTCTCCAGAATCTTGACAACCATCGCCATCTAAGTCTGTAACCGGTTCAACTAAAATTGATGATGTCCAATTAATTTCTCCTTTTGGACATGCATCGTTAGGATCTAAAACACCATCATTATCATCATCAGTATCTTCACCAAAGTTGTTATTTTTACTACCTTCATCATTACAACCGTCTACGTCATGATCATTACTTACAGTATTTCCTTCAGAGTCTTGAGTAGTCTCTCCAGAAATCCAACCTAAATCCCCTTTAAGACATAAATCTGAAGATTTGTAAGAAGCTATACATGTAATTGAGTTATTATTACCATAACTTGTTGGACCTCCAACATCACAAATTCTGTCTCCATCGTCATCAAAGTCCTCATCGAGATCTCTACAGCCATCGCCATCATAATCTTCAGATTCTGTAGAGGTCCATGCTGGAGTCTGTATTACTCCTTTTTGACAGTTGTCTAATTCATCTAGAACACCATCATTATCATCATCTCTATCACAAGCATCTCCGCCAAAATCATCAGTATTTGTTGGAATTTGTCCTTGAATCCCATCGCCATCATAATCTTCTTGTAACTCATTTGCTATAGAAGGACAATTGTCATCTTGATCTAAAATTCCATCTAAATCGAAATCTTTTGGACCTAAGTCAGGGAACCATGTAAACCAATCATATCCATTACTAGTAAATTGAGTTGAGGTGTCTCCATTATCAACAAATTGCACATCTCCGTAGAACCATCCAGCTACTTTTGGCATCTCATCATTATCCAAAAAGAATGGATTTACTGCGATTACAGAAGAATCTGTTCCATCAAGTGGTGTCATCGCATTAATAATTGAAAATGTGCCGTCTGGTTGCATTAATGCTAAATAATTCGCATATCCTTCTCCAGTTGGTTGATCGTAGTAAATCGTATTACTTGGTTGTAATGTAACTCCTCCAAGAGTAAAAGTACCGTTGTAAATTCCAGTAATTGCAATCTCACCATTAGGCCCTACTGCAACTTCAAAGATATTCTCAGCGGATTGAAGTACTGAACTTCCATAAGAAAGACCCATTGTCCAAGTATAATCTGTAGTATCCATTTTACCGAGGAAAACATCTGATTGACCACCATTGGAGTTATACTGAGTATCTAAAGTAATATCTGAACCGTAAAATCCATGGACAATCATTTCTTCAGTGTCAGATACTACTAATCCTGAAATTTGTGGTCCGAAAAATAATGTTGTATCATCTACTCCATCTCCATCAGTATCCCTAGATTCCTCAATATTACCACCGTCTAATTTCATTGAATGATCCCAACTTCCACTGTTTGTTAATGCACCTATTGCATAAGCAGCAGTCTGCTGACCAGTAACCTGATGAGTATCACTACCCATTGTAACTGAAGTTTGGAAAGCAACAGCAACATGAATTAATCCTTCATTGTCAATTGTTAAAATTCCAACATTATTATCTGCAGCTGCATTTTCAGAATTTGTAACCCATCCTTGTTGGCCGAGAGAACTATATTTTGTAATAAAACCGTCAGAAGAACTATCACCAGTTTGTCCGACATTTGAATCTGCACAATCAGTTGAACCTGGAATTGGTCCGCCTACTCCTGCTTCGGTTCCAAAGAAACCACCAACATATATTCCTGTTGAATCTGCATCAACTGCATTTGGAACAAAGAAACAATTTGTTAAAGCGCCTAATGTTGAACCTGTATTTAGGGCGTCTGTATTGATGTATTCAACCCATTCCCATGCTCCAATGGCACTTAATTTACCAACGAATCCAAAGGGCACTCCTACCTCTGCAGTGTCACGAATAGTTGAACCTGCTGAACTAACGAAACTAATATTCTCTGAAGTATATGCTTCACCAACGACTACTAATCCACCGTCAGATGTTATTGATGCATCATTAACGAAGACTTGCCCATAGTATAGATCTTCAGCGCCGTCACCGTCTTCATCGACCCCTGTATTGAATAAACCGCAATCTACTCCTGCTGCCCATAACCAATTACCATCATCATCCATTTTACCAATCAAACCTGAATTATAACAATAAGAACCTTCTGTAGAACCTCCATCATCATATGTGATTGTATGTGCTCCCAAAGTTGCAGTATAATCCATAGATAAGTAATTCAATCCCCATGTATAGATATTTTGACCATCAGTCAATGTCTCCTGTGCTAAAGACGGGAAATCCTGTGATATAGAAAAGAAGGCATTTCCTGTAGGTGCTTTAGCAGAACTATATTCCATATTTTCATTAATTCTAGGATATAATTCTAATTCTTTTTTTGTATCTTCATCATTTGTTTCTAAGTTGCTAATTGAAGACAAAAATGCCGAATTAACCAGTAGAAAAAGTACTACTAAACTTATCACAATTTTCGCTTGACCGAATACACGTTGCGGGGTCATAATACAGTGTGAGTAGAACTCCCACTTTAATGAATCCCTTTCAATTCTCCTTTATATTCAACAACTTTACCGTTTAAACCGTTAATAATTTTCTTTCCATCAATAGGTGAAATGAATGCCCATGAAGGCACTAATACCTTTTTAGGCATAGATTCTATAGATTTTTTATCTACTTTCCACCACCTCAACAATTTACCTGAATTTAGTTCAGAAGTACTAATTGATTCATGTCTTCTTTCATCGCATAAATTATTCAAATTATTTTGTATTTTTTCTGCAGATTTTTCTACCGGAATTATCATTATTGGAAGATTGGGGGTTGATGAAATAAAATCTAAATTTTCTTGTAAAGTAATCTCTTGTGAAAAATTATCTTCCAATATAATCCATTGTCTCTCTTCTATTGAATTTTCAGGTCCAACTAAATTCCCTTTGACTAACCAAAAACATAATTCTAATAAAATTGGTTGACAAGGAATTTGTGAAATACCTAAGGAATCTAGTGAATCTCTAGGGTTAATATGAGACTTTAGACAAAGATTTTTATGATTTTTTATCCTCTGGAATAAACTTTCTTTATGTTCAATTTCTAATTCAGAATGATTTTGTTCTATTTCTTTAATTTCTTTTAAATCTTGTAAATCGTTATTTTCTAGAACACTGTAACCAATCAACAATGCGAGCTTTTTTCTGCCCCACAACTCCAATGTAACCCCAGAAGGACATTGATAATTGATTTCTACATCATTCTGACTCTCAACTATAATGATATGATCACCTGTAGGTGCATCAACCAACCAAGCCTCCAATTCATTTCTACTGAATTCCATCCAACTGGATTGCGATACCCAAAGAAATTGGCCTTTTTTAGCACCCATATCTTCCATGAATTTAGGTAAACTCCTAATTACTCCGTAACATCTAATTTCAGCTATTTCAGAAGGTGTTTCCGAAGTATCAAAATGAACGCCAAGAGTAGAAAATAAATCATCCACAATGGTTTCCATTATTATGGCTGAGTTCAAACAAGAACTTAGTGATAACTAGTTTAAAGGTTAGATTTCAGTGAAAATAATTTACTTCTTCCAGCATCTATAACGGCTATAGCACTTACTGGAAATGGTTTTCCACAGACTGCTCCAAGTTCTCTATTTACAACATTCGCCCTATACATCGTAATTCCTGAAAATTCTGCACCTAACCCTGTAACGTAATCTTCTGGACAATTCATTGAAAATATTATTAGTTTTGCTTTTCCTTCGGAACATGAACTTTTAGCTTGTTTTTGACCAAAAACAATATCTCCTGTTGAACAAGCATCTTTTAATTCTCTTAGTACATCCATTTAATCACCTCATCACTCCTCTGGAATATAGAATAAATCTACACTTCCTGTTCCTAAAGAAATCGGCTGACCCACAATAATATTTTCAGCGACCCCAGTTAAATTATCAGTCTCACCTATAACACCTGCTTTTAACAAGTGATTAACCGTAACTTCGAAAGCTGCACGAGCAAGAATACTATGCTTAGTACCACTAACACCATGTCTACCAATTGCTCTTACAGCACCCTCACTAGTCATAACATCAGCAACCATCAATAAATGTCTTACATCTACATCAAGTCTTGCTGCATCTAAAGTTGCCTGTAGTTCGTTCATTATTGATTGTCTAGCGGCTTCAATTCCTAGATATTCATAGATTTCGATTATATTATTTGTATATGTTTTACTTCTATCGATTCCTTCAACTTCGCTAACACGTGCTAAATTTGAACCTATTGTTGAGATATAAAACTCATCGGTTTGATCGTTCCTCTGAACATTTGCCCTCTCGATATTTGGTATTCCTTTCAATCTTAAATCACGAACTTTATCTTCTAGTTGCAATAACTCAGTATATGAAGGAGGTTCAGAATCTAATTTTTCCATATCTTCTTTCTTTTGGACTCCAGGAATAATTGTAATATTTCGTGGTTTAGATTCATTATCAACATCAATATATAATCTAAGTGCTTTACCTAATTTATCAACAACTTCTCCCCCCGACATTCCTTTCTGTTTTAGAACGGAGGGTAGTAATTTCAATGTGAGTCTTCTTTGAGTTACGTCTGTTTCAATATCTGCAATATTCTTTGTAGTTGTTACTTCAAGACTTGCAGCTAATTTTTTCACTTTATTTTCATTTACTTTGTAATCTCCATCTAAATGAACAATCATTGTTGGAGTGTTAGGTTTTTTCCTAGCATCTACAATTTCAATAATTCTTGGAAGACCCTGAGTTACATTAACAGTAGCTACACCAGCATAGTGGAATGTACGCATAGTCATCTGTGTACCTGGCTCGCCGAGTGATTGCGCTGTAATAATTCCCGCAGCTTCAAATGGATCTACTTGGGCTGAAACAAATGCCTCTTTAGCCATTTTAACCATATCTTTTGCTTCTTTAGCAGTAATTTTTTTACGTCCTCTTTTAACTAATGCATCAGATAAATCAGCTACAACTCTCGCTGTTAAATTAACCCCTTCTACACTTTCATTAGCTTTCTGAATTGTATCATAGAATTCTCCTCTTTCAAATTCTTTAATATCATGCATTTTTTCTTCAGCCTTGTAAAAATCTAAATCTCTCTTTATTACTTTCTTTCTTGAAGTTCTTGTGACTTTTCTTCTAACCACAGTCGTTTCTCCACCATCAATAGATGAATCACCTCTTCTCCCAGTAGCATAACTAACAATCATTTCATGGATTTTATCAGCAATATCAGAACTTGTTTCACAAATTTTAGCAATCTGAGCCGCATCTAGAATTTTTACATCATCCCATTTACGATCGTCTGCTAGATTGTGTGCATAATCTTCTTCAATACCCATATCCATTAATTTTTTCTTTGTTGCACTCTTGACTACCATCAGAAATCACCGTCCCCACTAGTTTCAATATCGAAACCATCATCTAATAATGATTCAAAGTCTTTGTCTCCATGATCAGAGTATGAATCTACATTGGTTAATTCTCCAAATGTTCCAAGAACTGTATCAACAATTACGTCAATATTAACAGGCGAACCATGAGCAGAACGACAAGGGTCTACACCATCTTCTCCATAGCTAAATTGAATAATCCGATCAGCAGTATTTCTTACTGAACGTTTATCATCTGGAATTACTTTCAAATCGTCCATAGCATTGATCAATCTTCTTTGCATATAACCTGATTTTGAGGTTCTTACAGCAGTATCAACAAGACTTTCTCTTCCAGAAACAGATAGCATGAAGAATTCTGTTGGTTCTAATCCATGTTTAAATGAAGATGATACGAAACCTTTCGCTTTCGCACCTCTAGAACCTCTAGGGAAATGAGCGAGTACTCTATCTTTGTATCCTCTTTCTAATCTCTTACCGCGAACTTTTGCTTGTCCAATTGAAGCTGCCATCATTGTAAGGTTATCCATACTTCCTCTTGCACCAGAAATAGCCATATTTACGGCGGAATTGAATCTTCCAGCCTTTAGCAATTCTTCCTTAGCAATATCTCCCGCTCTTTGTTTTCCTTGATCTAAAGATATCATAATATCTTCTTCAAGGGTTTCTATAGGGGTTCTTCCAGGTCTAACCTCATATCCCTTACCGGCTTTACCGAATTTTTTCAGATATCCTTGCACTTCTTCACTTGCTTTTGTATTTTCAGCAATAATTTTCGCCATTGCGTCATCAGATAAATCTTCATCATCAATACCTGTAGTAAACCCTAAAGAGGTACAAGCAGCAATAGAAAGTCTGGTAAAGTCATCCAAGAATTGTGCTCCTCTTTCAGCACCGTTTGTCTGTACAATTGCATCCAATAATCTACCATCTTCAGCACCTATTGAACGTTTATCTAATGTTCCTGAAACAGTACCATCGTGTACATCAACAAGATCATTAGACCTACTAGTAAATTGTATTTTTATATTTTCAGGCAATAATAATGCTACTAAATCATGTCCTCTGAAACCTTTAACAAGTTCACCTTTGAAACCTTTCTTTGCAGCACTATCAATAATCGCTCCAGTCTTTGCGCACATATCAATTTCTTTAGGTAAATCTCCAACCCATTTTACAGAACTTAAGATTTGTAATGCATTAGCCCTTCGAACACCAACATCCTCTCTAGAAAGCATAAATGCACCTGAAATATGGTCGTGAATACCTCCAATTACTGCACCACCGTATCTTGGTGAAAGAATATGTTCTTGAACTCTCATTAATATTTTAGCTTCAGCACGTGCTTCTTCTCCTTGAATAACGTGAAGGTTCATTTCATCTCCATCATAATCTGCATTATATGGTGTACAAACCGCAAGATTAAATCTAAATGTATGACCTTTCATTACTCTTACTTCATGAACCATCATAGACATTCTGTGTAAAGATGGTTGCCTGTTGAAGATAGCAACATCGCCATCAATAAGATGCCTTTCAACGATTTGTCCTTCTTTTGGATTACCATCTGCATCCATTGTTTCTAATCTATCAAATGATCTTGTTCTTTCATCAAATTCATTTACTGGAGATCCGCAGTGAGGACATTCAATTTCTAGATGTTCTGGGTGAGGTTCTCCCGTATTTTCTCTTTCCCAAATCCATCTTTGTTGTAAGATTCCATCAGGATTATCTTCTTTCAACGGTTTACCATTTTCATCTACACCTTCTAAATTTAACAATGTTTTCTCTAAATCTACTTCGAATGTTTCTTCTACAGAACCATCTAGATTTTTCGTTTTCTTTTTCCTTACAGCTAATCCGGGTAAGAAATTAGGTGCTGACATTGCAGCATCTAAATCAGGACGCATTGTGTTTTCTGAAAGGCAATCTGGATTCAAACATCTAAATCCAGCATTAATATATTTCGATCTATCTGTAATTCTAACTCTTCTTCCGTCAGGTCTAACAACATAATTAACCCCTGGATGTCGAGTAGGACCTCTGAGGATCATTTGTCTCATTTGTTCACGGTTTCTGCTATTAACTCTGATTGGTACAGATAACTCCATTGCAACCTTTTCAGGTACTCCAACTTCATTGATTCCTAAGTAAGGATCCGGCGAAATTACGGATCTAGCACAGAAATTTACACGCTTCCCAGAAAGATTACTCCTAAATCTTCCTTCTTTACCTTTCAAACGTTGTGTTAATGTCTTTAGCGGCCTACCTGAACGATGTCTCGCTGGAGGAATTCCGCTAGTTTGATTATCAAAATATGTTGTAATATGGTATTGTAATAATTCCCATAAATCTTCAACAATCAATTGTGGAGCTCCAGAATCACGATTTTCTCTTAATCTTTGGTTGATTCTTAGAACATCAACTAATTTATGTGTCAAATCATCTTCACTCCTATCTCCACTATCTAAAGTGATAGAAGGCCTTACTGTAATCGGAGGAACTGGTAATACTCTCAAAACAGTCCATTCTGGCCTATTTGATTTATCCATTCCAATAAAAATTAAATCATCATCAGGAATCGTAGTAAGCCATTCTCTGATATCCCTAGGATTCAGTTTTCTTTCAGATTTAGCACCTGTTTTGGTTTCAAACCTTTCTTTAAATGTTGATGGTTTATCAATCATTATTTTTCCTTGTTCGGCTTGACAATGCATACAAATACTTGCTTTTTTACCAGAACATACTTTCTCAATCATTTTGATTACTTTTGTGAATTCTGAAGAGCCAACACCATGTTTTAACATTGTATCAGAAACTCTATTTCTCCAGTAATCTTGTTCTGATAATTCAGGATTTGAAGGATGTGTTTCCTTCTTTTCATGTAATAAAATTCTTCCACAAGTGTTACAAGTAGATTTTAATGCAGTCTTAATATTGTTGATAAATCCGATATGAATTACAGGTAATTCTAACAAGATATGTCCAAAATGACCTGGTGATGTATCATACTTGCAATTATCAGTAGGACAAATCATGTTTGGTTCAATAACACCCATTCTAGGATCCATCAAACCCTGTTTGAAAGCCCTTCCATCATCTCTATAGGTATCTGCAGTTTTCACTTCTACTGCGCTCATTCTTCTTATCTCTTGAGGATCCATCAAAGTGAATCCAATGCTTCCAATCCTTTTCGGGATCATCGATTGTGGGTTTCTGCTCATTTTCGGTCCTCCAATTTTAATCTCATAGCCACTCCTAGTGACTTCATTTCATCTAACAATAATTTGAATGCGTATGAGGTTTGAACTTTGTAAACTTCTGCGCCTTCTCCATGAATCGGACTAACATAGGTTCTTTTCTTAGGATCATACCATGCAATATGCCCACTCTGTCCGCAAACAAACATCTCAATACCATCACTTTCATCTAATAATCTATCTTTTATTACCATAGAAGCACCATGCGCAATTAAACAATCACGCTCCATCTCTCCGAATCTAAGACCTCCTTGTCTTGCACGTCCTTCAGTTGGTTGTCTGGTAAGAATTTGTACTCTACCTCTACTTCTTGCATGTATTTTACCACTAACCATATGGTGTAGTTTCTGATAATAAATGACACCTACAAAAATATCTACAGGATAAATTTCTCCTGTTTCTCCATTGTACATTGTTTCTCTACCTGAATGGTGAAATCCATTGTGGACTAAGCCTTCCCTTAATGAAGACTCTTTTTCCCCTACAAAAGCAGTACCATCTATGAATCTTCCTTCCATTGAACCTACTTTACCACCAATCATCTCCATTACGTGTGCTACTGTCATTCTGCTTGGAATAGCGTGTGGATTTATTATCAAATCAGGAACTACACCATCTCTAGTGAACGGCATATCCTCAGGGGGCACTAATCTTCCAATAACTCCTTTTTGACCATGTCTACTCGCAAATTTATCTCCAACTTCTGGAATTTTGTTAGTTCTTACTACAGAACGTATCAATCTACCACTTTCTAAAGATTCAGTAACAAAAACATTTGAAACATAACCTTTTTCGCCATGTCTAATCAACATTGAAGATTCTCTTCTCTCATGAGCTTGTAAGAATCCACCAGTTCCTGTTTCCTCAAGGAATCTAGGAGGGCTAGTTTTTCCTACGATTACTTCACCACCCGAAAGTTCAACTTCGGGCTGAGACAAACCATCTGCCTCTAAATGTGAATATGCTTCAGGAGTCCTTAATCCCTTTACTTCAACAAGGCCTGTTCCTGGTACTTCAATTTCTTCAAATTGTCCGCCCGGATATCTTCTTCTTTCTGAATTATAGGTTCTCAAGAAAGTCGATCTTCCAAGTCCTCTTTCAACACTTGCTTTATTCATAATCACTGCATCTTGCATGTTATATCCATGATGAGACATAACTGCTACAACATAATTTTGACCACCAGGCCTTCTAAGGAAATTTGTAGTTTCCATCGCTCTAGTACCTACAAGAGAATTTTGTGGGTAATGAAGAACATGTAAACGAGTATCTGGCCTTAGCATATAATTAGACGAAGGTAAACCAAGACTTTGTTTTACCATCGCAGTACCTCCTGTGACTCTTGGAGTAGAATTATGCTCAGGATATGGGATTAAACTTGCACAAACTCCTAAAATCAATTGTGGATCAATTTCAAGGTGTGTATAACTCANGTCTAATTCAAATCCGCCATCATCATTTTCTTTCGACCAAGTTAGTGGGAATTCGTGCATTTCTTCNACAATATCTCCAGATGGTAATTTAATTTCGACTGAAATCTTNGCTGTTGTCGCTCTATCTTCACCAATATTCAACCATTTCATCTTCGCTTGAGAAATAGGTAAACCAGATTTAGGTGATAATTGAGGTAAAATAAATGGTCTAGATGCAATATATTGATCTTCTTCTTCATCCGCATCAATCCATTCAACAAAGCCTCTGCTAACTAAATCCTTGAATTCTAGTTCTCTGGAAGATAATTTTTCTAAAATTTCATTATTTACTTTCAATGTTCCTCCATCAATTACTAGTAAAGGCCTCAAAATCCTACCTTTGTCAGTATTTATGAAAATATCTTTATTTTCAACATCATGTCTAATTGATACTTCTGGGCGTATTCTTCCTCTCCTTCTAGCATTTTTAAATTGGTTAACCAAGGATTTAGGCCTTTTATGTAATCCAAAAATATCTCCATCAACATGGATTCTAGAACCATCTGACCAATCTTCAGGCATAAAAACATCCATTTCCTTCAATTGTAATTTAACATCTTCAACAGGAACATCTTCGGAAACATCAATCATTTGTGCAGCATTTTTAACTAAACCACAGTTTTGTCCTTCAGGTGTTTCATTTGGACACAATCTACCCCACTGCGTAGGGTGTAAATCTCTCGCTTCGAAATGTGGTTGACTTCTTACAAGTGGACTAGTAACCCTTCTCATATGTGATAATGCTGAAAGATATGTTGTTCTATCCAATAACTGACTAACTCCGCTTCTTCCGCCAACCCAGTTTCCTGTAGCAAGTGCATGCATAATCTTAGAAGTTAATACATCAGGTCTTAAACAACTTGATATTTTCAAATCTCTTTTTCTGTTATGGTGTCTTTCAAGTTGATATTTTAAATCTCTAGCTAATTGATTCATTGAAACTCTGAATAAATCTTCCATTAAATCCCCAGCTAATCTAACTCTCTTATTTGCATAATGATCTTTGTCGTTAGGTTTACGATCAGTAATTGCCATTTCTAAAACTTGACGAACAATACGGCCTAAATAAATAGCTTTCTTCATTCTTGCCTCTTCGCTGTCTCCTAAATGAGGTAGTAATTCTCTGTCTAATAATTGCTGAACCCTAGCTTCTCTAAATTCACGCTGTTGACCAGCTGCAAATTTCTTTTGCAGCCATTCCATTGCAGATTCTTGATCTTTTGATTGACCGTACTCTTCTTGATCATTAACTTCATTGATGTTGGCAACAATGAATTTGAATGTTTCATGTGGACCTGCTATCGCTCTGAAAATTTCTTGATCTTGTGAAATCCCTAGAGCCCTCATCAATAATACCACTGGTATAGCAGTAGTACCCACAGTTGATATTTTTGCTAATAGCATTCCATCTCTACGTTTTTCTACAGTTAACGGCTTTCTCACACCATCTTTTTGAGAAAATATTTTAGCAACTTCTGTATTTTTTGTATATCTAGTATTCAACTCTACAGTTACCCTGTTTGGTGCAAGATCTTCTACAGAAATTAATGCTCTTTCTGTACCATTGATTATGAAATAACCTCCAGGATCTAATGGGTCTTCGCCAGCTTTTTTCAATAAATTGTTATATCTCTCTGAATCATCTTGAGATTTATGTGGCTCAAGAATTAAATTTTCTTTCGTACCAATATTTGCCGCTTTAAAAACGTGCCTTGGGTGAACATTACACCTTTCAGAACGAACCATTATTGGCATATTACCTATTGTAATTCTTTTCTCCGCGGGTAGAGCAACACCATCTTTGTAAATTGTACAATCCATTAAGATTGGACTTTGATAAGTTAATTTTCTAAGCCTACATTCTACAGGAGTTGCAGCATGTTGAGCACCATTAGCTTCCTTAACTACGGGGGTGTCAAGTACTATGTTTTTTATCCGAACGTAAATTTCTTGATCAATTACATCGAGTTTGATAATCCCCCCATTACCATCATCTGGTTTTTCATCTGTTCCAATTCTAATGTTTCTGACAATTCTTTCCATTCTACTTAATCTACCATCTCTTGCTGTAATACAATCATCAAAAGAAGCGATTTGGTGATTAACTAAACTACGGTCTCTAAAATAAGATTCTACTATTTCTTTCATTATTTCCACTCCTTAATTTCCTTCTACTATCAATCTATATGCAACTGAAAGACCTGCTGTCGGGCTAGGTCTAGTAACCCTTACAACTCTATCAGCCAACCAACCAGCAGGAAGGCCTGGATGATCTTTATCTTCTTCTGCTGCACGCATAATCTCTTGCCGTTCTTCGGCTTCTTTCAATGCTTGAATCGCAGGATCAGTGATTAGGATTTTTGGTAGCAACTCTTTCGCTAACCTTTTTGTTCCATCGAAATCGACTCTGATTAAGTCCCACGGACTTAACTCTTCTTCTTCCATTTCAATAGGAACTAATTCGTGATGAGGAACCAATACATGATTCAAAGGATTGAATTTAATTTCATGCTCTGGCATATCAATTAAATCAATTTCTTTCATACTTATTGTTATTTTTCGACTTTTGTTTCTTCGCCTGTTTGAACCAACTTCTTGAAGGACATTTAACACAGTTTGAAGCTCTTCATCATCACGAGACAAACCACATGCTTTCGCAATGTCATCACTAGACATTTGTTTGATGGCTGCCATGTTTCTATCTGTGGCTAATTTATGTGCAAGTTCTTCTCGAACTCCTAGTTCAGTCAAGCGCTTCTTTGTAGCACTTTTTACGACCATATACCTCACCCCGCACCATTTTCTCAGTTAGGCCAGAAGCGCAGGTTGAGCGGGCCTGACGGGATTCGAACCCGCGGCCGACGGGTTAAAAGCCCGTCGCTCTACCTGACTAAGCTACAGGCCCAATTGAGATTCATGGGCAGGGGTCCGACTTAAGAGGGGATTAAAAGCCTAACTATTGCTAGCAATTTTTGTGGGCGATAAAATGAACCACAAAAAGGGTACTGTGTAGAATATGAAATATGTGGAAAAAGAGATTGAAAGAGTCGATTTTGCACCCAAAACATGCACTTGGACTTCCCCCTTAGGTGATAAATATTTTCTGAAAATACCAAATACAGTTTACCCTCCAAGAGAAGATACAAATTTGTTAGCCAAAACACTAATGAATTTTAATTCGGGAGATGGGAAAAAACTATTAGAAATTGGTTGTGGAACTGGAGTAATTTCAATATTAGCCAACACCTTAGGATGGCAAGTTACAGGATGTGATATTAATCCACTTGCAGTAGCTACAAGTAGAGGGCTTGCGGAAAAATATAACATCGACAATATCAATTTTTTAGAGGGCGGAATTGATCCTAAATCAAATCAATCATCAAGAATTTTTGGAAACGGGCCATTTGACCTAATTTTGTGGAATTTGCCATATCTTGAAAAACCAAATAAAAATGAATTACTTGGACCGTTAGAAGATGCATCATTATCAAACATTGGCGGTAAAAAATTACACGAAATTTTACTTAAAAAAATAGAGAATGAAAATTGTTTATCAAAAGATGGCTTTGTCATTTTAATTCATAATGATAATGGCCCTGGCAGAATGCTATCTTCAGAATGTAGAAAACTTGGCTGGTCTAGTAGATGTATCAAAAATGAAGTTCTTGAGGATGGCGAAAAATTGTATTCAACAATTATCTGGAAACCATGGAGTTCTGCTGAAAAAATAGTCCTTGATGAAGTCGATTCAACAAATACTTACTTACTTGAAAGTTCTTTTCCAACAGGGTCATATGCCATAGCAAAAAAACAGACGAAGGGTAGAGGTCAAAGAAAAAACAACTGGGTACATTTCAAAGGCGGATGGTGCGGGAGTTGGATTATACCTCTTGAAGCTTCATCGCCTCAAATCATACAAGCGAAAGCTGCACTAGCCGTTATAGAATCAATTGCAGCATTAAATTGTAATGAATTACCAACATTTGATTATCTAGCAATGGCAAAATTTTTACAAAATAAAATTTCAATTAAATGGCCAAATGACCTCGTAATTGACAATAAAAAGTTCTCAGGAATCTTATGTGAATCTAAAACAAAAGGTGAAAAAACAGTCTGCGTAGTTGGAATTGGTTGTAATTTAAAGAATGAAAATGGAGCCATAGAATCTAAGTTTCCAAATGCATCTTCATTAGAGAATTTAATAAAAATTAGTGAAGATCAATGGACAAAAATACTACATGCCTCAATGGCATCAAAATTCGAAAATAAAAATTACTTAAGTGGAGAAGACGATAGAGAAATTATCAAAAAATGGTGGTTATCAATGGAAAATTACAATAAGAATCATTTCATATTAATTGACTCCGAGAAATACGAAATTAAACGACTGTTAGAAGGTGGAGAGCTAAGCCTATTTTCCGCTAATCAAGATTCAAATCATGAAACAATATGTGAAACAAGCTATAATTTAGAGTGGGAACAAAAATTATTTGATTAATTCTGCATCTATAATTTCATCTTCCGCTGGAGTATCTAAAATAACACCAAAATAAAGTCCATAAACGGTCAAACTAATACCTAATAAAATCATAATGATATTTGAAACCATATTTTCAGAAAAATCTGAACCAGATTTTATTGTCATTAAGATATAACCAATTAGTAAACTTATACCAAAAACAAGTCCGACATCTGGCAATTTTACCTCTGGTGCACTACCTGCTCCCATATGGAACTCGAGCTCTTATTCAATCATCAACCTGCCGCTCAAAATACTCACTAATCCTCAACCTCACGAGTCGAATTTTTCCAGAGGATGTAATTGAAAATATTTCTTTAGGCGGTACAAACATATCCCTCACAAATGGATAATGCTCTAATTTAATTTTAATTATACAGGATCTATGACTCCCATCAAGAATATAGTCATACAATCTGTAATTTATATTTTTTAACATGTGATTAAGTTCATC
The DNA here is from genome assembly GCA_002696315.1 of Methanobacteriota archaeon. Lineage (GTDB taxonomy): Archaea > Thermoplasmatota > Poseidoniia > Poseidoniales > Poseidoniaceae > MGIIa-I. Next base: position 21,342 of record NZRR01000028.1, read on the forward strand.
TTTCAACGCATTAATGTCCGAAAATTTTGTAGAAAACACCAAACCAACCCAACGGTGTTTGCCACGTGCTGCTTTACTAATTTTCGGCATTATATCTATGCTTAAGGGGCGAGTATCTTAACTTGCCGACTTCTACCCCAATCCAATGGAGGAAATTGCCTCGTCAAAAAATTTAACAATTAGTAAGGTCACTCTTAGAAGTATTTTATCTGATTTATTCGCGAAAGAGAGGAGGGGACATGTGTTTTCAATAATTATTTTTGCGCCACTAATCTACATATTGAGCCAAAATGGAGTCTTGTCTCCAAAAATTAGTGCTTTAGCATTCCTTTCTTTGATGTCAGGGTATACCATAACTGCATTAATGGGATTGAATGAGAATTCCAGAAAATACCTTGAAAAAAGCGCCACTGTATCTGAAAAAGATAGTTCAAATTCACTTTTCCAAAGCATAATAAGGACAATTTTTTCAAATTTTAAGATCGCCATTATTCCATTATCTATTTCATTATTTGTTTTTTTGATCTTAGTGGCATTAATGGGAGAAAATAAACCTCTTTCTAGTATCGGGGATTTTGTACCAGTTTTATTAGCCGCACTATTTATATTTTGGAGTGCATCACAAGCAATATCATACAAAAACTCAGTCAATATCTGGATTAACAACAACATAGAGCCAGATGCAGGAGAAGCCGAGTTTGACTCAAAGAAAAACACAATAATACAATTGATAATTGTAGCAATTATTGTAGCAATTGTTTCTTCAAGTATGCTAAGTTTCTTCGGAGACGGAGAGGGATTAAACAGTACAAAAGGCGCACCAATCATTGTATTAATCGTTTTAATTAGCCATGGTTTTATATTATGGTATAGTACTAATTCCAGAGAAAATTTGATGAAAAGAATCGATGGAAAAAAAATTGAATTTATTTGGGGATTAGCCTTACATTTATTTGCATCATGGCATTTGATTAGCGTCTATAGAAGACTAGTGTCGACCGACATAGACGCGTTCAATATTTTTGAAGAGATTATACTAATGATATTTACTGTGATTATGTCAATATGGGCTATTTCATCTAGAGGAATGAACAAAAATTATAATTTATTTGTTTCTGAAAATGTTCTTTTTTGGGGTATTGCTTTTGCGTTTGGTTATGCAGGTAGTGTTACAATGTTAGCAGTTGGTTTGGAAGGTAATATTTCGAGTATTTTTGCGATGGGTCATGCAGTAACTTGGATCACACTATTAATGATGCATAATCAATCATGTAAGGATTTTCTTACTTCTAGGCTATAGTACATCTAAAGGTAAACCGCTTAACACAGTAACAACCCTAACTAAACCCTCTAATTCATCACTAACTCTTGCGCCAAAAATAACTTGTGCTTCTTCATCTAAACCTTTTGTAAAAACTTCAGCCACCACATCTACCTGGCCTAGCGTTAGGTCTGGCCCACCTTCAATCTGAATTAAACAACCTTTAGCACCAGACATACTCACGCCTTCTAAAGGTGACTTCATTGTTTTAGAGAAAAGATCTTGAGGATTATTAGGATCGCCTTGTGCTACAAACATTGTAGAACCTCCATTTTTTGATACTATAGATCTCAAATCCATCAAATCTAAATTAATCAAACCTACTTTTGCTAATGTTTGAATCACTCCAGTTGCCAAATCTTCGATCCACCCACTTTCTTTTTGCCAATCTAAACCTCTTTCCCTCGACATTATCGCTAACCTATCCAATGAGATTTGAACACACACATCTGTAGACTCTCTCAAATCATCTAATGCACTTTTAGCAATTTTTCTTCGAAGAGGTTGGCATTCGAAAGGCAAACCAGCGATTGCTATAGTTAAGCAACCTGAAAGTCTAGCTTGACGTGCAAATTCAACGGATGCACCCGAACCGCTACCTCCCCCAAGCCCAACCAATAAAACAACTAATTCTGCTTCTGAAAGTACCTTTGCAGTTAAAGGAGCATTTGCTAACATTCGTTGTGATGCAAGAGGAGTTAGGGCTGCACAACCATCTATAGATTTTGAGTCGCCTAAAGATAACAAATGGCCTTCGGCAAATTCATCAAGTGATCTTGAATCACCATCAATCAGCAATAAATCTGATAGGTTTTTGCATTTTTTATGGGCATTTTTTGCCCAATTACAACCTACACCTCCAATCCCGCAGATCAATAATGAATTACTCTCCAAAAAATACCACCCTTCAATATTCGATGTAACGTTCATACCTACGTCTTTCATTTCTTGCCCATTCATTACTCGGCTCTAATTTTAAAACCTTATTATAGTAAGAAATTGCTTTCTTATATTCTAGTAAATACTTGCCATAAAGAACTCCTAAATTATTTAAAACGGGTATGCATTCTGGAGAATCTTTCAACATTTCCAGCAATAATTCTTCAGCGCTATTTAGGTGCTGTAATTCTAGCATCTCTTCAGCCTTGTCTAAGTCCTCTAATTGCTGGTCACTAAGGCCGTAAATATTCTGAAAAGAACGGTTGCTCATTACCACCTCCTAGTATCGATGGCCATTAGACCTTTGTGCGTTTTTGAATACAAAAAGTAACACAAATATCATCCCACAAAATCAACTTAAACTAATAACGTTTATTGGGTCGAGTAATGTGGCTATGTCATAAGGTGTGGAGATGTTCTCTGTAAACCAAAAAATAATGTCTTTTTTGGTGGTTTTTGCGTTATTGTTGTTGGCAACTCCTGTATCTTCCCTACCTGGCGGTGTTGGAGGTGACCAATCGGCCGCTGGAGGACCCAAAGACGTCGCTAAAGACGGGTGTACTTGTCACGGAACTGCACCTAGTAATTCGGTAACTGCACTAATCGATGATGTTCCATTTGCATACATGCCAGGAGAGACATATACAATGCGCTTGGAAGTCATTGGTGGACCAGAAAAAGGGTCAGGCAATACGGGAGGATTTGCGATGTTAACAGATGCGGGAATATTAGGTGCCGCTGAGGGTTATGAAAACCTAGTTCAAAACTACGAGGATAATTCTCTAACACTTACGCACACTGAAGATGGTGCAATGGTTGATGATCGAGCTTGGTTAATTACATGGACAGCCCCAGAGCAGAGTACAGGCAAAGTAACATTTTGGATTTCTCTAAATAGCGTAAATGGCGCTGATGGAAATTTAGGAGATATGTGGAATCGATTAACATTCCACATTCCTGAAGGTTCCGAAGATACACCCGAAAATATCATCAACAGCATTAGAACTATATTTTCTGGAGATGGTAATGTTGAGCCACCTGCCGCAGAAGAAGGACATATCGAATTACATGACATGGGAGCATCTTTCAGAGCACATTGGCTCGGATTACTAGGTTTTGGTGCCGTAATTCTTGTAATTATTTTTTCTGGTTTTATGCTAAGATACGGGTTTAGTCATTCATACACTGGAAGAACCAATTTACTACGATTAAGATATAAACACATGAGAAGGGGGGACCAATAATGGCTAATGACTTGTTAGAAAAATTACTTCATGAGGTCGCACTCGGAAAAATCAACGTTAAAGATGCCAAAAAAGCACTAGAAGGTATTGACCTTGAGAAAGATGATTTTCAAAAAGCTGTTGATTTTGGAGTATTCACTGAGGCGGAACCTGGCACAGTCATCAAAGCTACAATATCACCATCAGGAGGTAGTGCATTAGTTTCATTGATTTTTGTTTGGGGTATTTTTTGGATTACTTACTGGTCTGGAACATTCATGTATGGACTAATGAACGGATGGGATCAGCAACAATTATCTTACCACATATTCATCACAATTACCACATTAATCATAATAGGAATTGTTTATCAAAAATGGGTTTTACCCGATTTGATTGTTGTAAAACACGAAAGAAAGAAATTCATCCCAGAGCACACAAAGAGAAAGGTTGATAAGGATTGGTATGAATACAAAGTGTAGGTGGTTTAATGGGTAGAGATTTCGAATTAAAAATTCCAGGAAAAGATAATTCCAGTAAAGAAATTTTAGGATCGGTAATCGACAGAAGACAATTCATCAGATACGGATTTAATACCGCAGCAGGTGTTCTAGCAACGACATTTGGAGTTATCGGATTCGCAGCAATCTTGATGCCCGGTGGCGGCGGTGGTGGCGGTGACTTAGCAGTTAAATATTGGGCTAAAGGAAGAGAAGATGATGCTTGGTATGGTTCAAAACACCTACAACCAATGATGATTGATGAATTTAAAGCGGAAGCTGCAAAAAGTGCGGGAAAAATGGCAGGAGCTTCTGGAATATGGAATGGAGTTCCTGTAAATGTAGTATATACACCACACGAAGAAAATAAATCCAAAGCACTTGAAATAAATGTTCCAAGATACCAATTTGGTGAAGGATACGACGCAACTGGAAAATATATTGGTCATTTTGAAGATTTGGCAGATCAAGAACCTATTCTAACACCAGATCATGGAATTGTGATTTCTTTTGGAAGATGTCCGCACCTATGTTGTATTCCAGGGTGGCAGCTTGTAAGTAATAATTTTACCGAAGATAGTTGGGCTCCGGGTGGAACTGAAGAGGGCGGAAATAAATTATTTTGCATTTGCCATAGTAGCAGGTTCGACCCAACAGCTTTAGAATTAAATGAAAATAGAAATAGAGCCAATGGACAGACTTTTACTTACGCTGGCATCAAAAAAGTAGGAGGACCTGCACCAGTCGGAATACCCATGATTCCAGCAGTAATCAATGGGGGCGTAATAGAAGGCATTACTGACTATGTAGATTGGTTAACATTTTGTGATTGAGGTGAATAAATGAATACAATGTTTTGGGTACTTTGGGTTTTTATAGCACTTGTTTGTGTTTTAGTTGCCCTCACACTTCGTAAAGAAAACGATCAAACTCCTAGAAGAGAAATTCTACGAGCGGTTGAATCATCAGGAAAAATGGGGGTAGCTGAAAGATCTTTTCTGTGGGTGTTTTCTTGGTTAGACACAAGATTTAGATTACAAGATTATTGGGCAATGAGCAGAGATTCTTTTTATACAATGCACAGACAACTACCTTTAACTCATGCTGAAAAATATAAATTGAAAATAATCTGGTATTGGTATCCACTTTATTGTTTAGGGGGTATTTCATTCTTAGCCTTCATCATTCTTGTAATAACTGGTACTGTTCTAGGAATATACTACGTTCCAGGCGGAGATCTTGAATTAGATCCAACTCCAGCTTATGCCTCCATGCAATTCATTATGCTAGAATTGCCATTTGGATATATTATAAGGTCCGTTCATCACTGGGCCACCCATTTCATGGTAGCGTCTGTTTTCTTACATATGTGTAGAGTATATTTTACTGGAGCGTATAGAAACCCACGTGAATTAAATTGGCTAATTGGCGTAGGATTGATGTTTTTCACAATCTTTTTTGGTTATTCAGGATATCTTTTACCGTGGGATGCTCTAGCATTTGGTGCTGCTACAATTGGAATTAACATGGCTGCTGCAACACCACTGGTAGGCCCACAAGTAGCAACATTAATGTTCGGAGGAACATCACTTTCGGGTGCAACCGTAACTAGAATGTATTTCATCCATGTTTTCATTTTACCAGTTTTAGTCACAGCATTAATTATGATACATTTATTCATAGTTTGGGTACAAGGAATTGCGGAACCACATTGAGGAGAGATACAAATGGGATTATTAGGGAATTTGGGAAGAGTTGCAGAAACCTACATGAATGAAAAAGAGAGGTTACTGGACTCAGAGGATTCAGAAATACGAAAAAGAACATTTATGGGTCACTTATTATGGCCTCATGAAGTCTTGAGAGATACAATAATATTCCTCTCAATAATTGCAACACTTACATTTTATGCATATCTAATCCCACCACCTTTACATTCAGCCGCAGATCCAATTGCTCAAGCAGGTTTTGTTTTTCCTGATTGGTATGTTCTTTTCAGTTATGGTTATCTCAGATGGGGAGAATACCTTCCGCAATTCGACATTCCTCTGGGTCCTGTAGGTGATTTTTTCAATCAACCTGTTTACCCAATGAATGCAGGCGCATGGGGAATTATTCTCACGGGGTTACCTGTTGGTATTCTAGTATTACCGCCAATTATTGGAGGTACTGCAAAAAGAGGAGTAGAAGACCCATGGTTCGCAACAGCAGGAATGATATATTTAGCGCATGTTTGGTTCATCAGTGTATTTTCAATCAATATTTTCTTAGACTTATACGGCAAAAATAGAACTGACTCATGCCATGTTGATCATGGAGAATTGATTTGTGGAGTTAGGGAACCTTGGCTCGCAGAAGTGTTTAATTCCATACCATGGGTTCTTACGGGAATTTTATTATGGATTATCATCTATTTTGGCGTTAGGAAATTTTTAGTTAGCAGTATCGGGGCCAGAACAACACCTAGGATTAGTAAAAATTTGGTAATTGGAGGATTTGTAGTTGCATTATTAGCAAGTGCTTCCACGTATGATTTCTACGATAGAGGGTTTTGGGAAGCTGGCGGACTTGGAGCAATGGATGATATCGAAACATTAGAAAAAATGTACGATCAGCCATTAGATTATGTTCTTGAATACGACTCAGAATGGGGGATGGAAGGAGATATAGTTACAGCAAAAATGAGTAGTGAATATAAAAATGCGCTATACCAACCTACTAATGAATACATCATTGATTTTCTTGATAAAAATAATCATCAAAATGAAGACTTTAACATAAATAAAATATCGACCGAAGGTTCCATATTAGAAAGTTTTAGTAATTCTGAGAATGAAACTAGTGGAGTTTTAACAATTACAAACATGGGCCTTGATAGTGTACCTTTGAAAATGAGTTGTAGTGCAAAAACAAGCGTTAGAAATGTAGGTACTGTTACATCTTCATTCGTAATGTATAAAAATTCTGAAGAAATAATCACTTCTGATTGTTCATTAGATGAAGAAATACAGGTTAGCCCCGGAGAATATACTTGGGAACTATCTGTAGATCCTGAAGGAATGGAATCGGGTTCACAAATATATACAAATTATACAGCAAGCATTACAGTATTTCAACCTCTATTAATCTATAACGAAGGGCATGAGATGGAAGGACAATCTGTAGATTTGACAAGTGAAAATGATGAAAATTCATACAACATGTTATTAAATCCATCATACAAAAAGAATCCTAAAAGTCTTGATGCGAAATTAATTTACACATTATTTATTCCATCAATTACAGCAGGTGCAGGAACATTCGTAGTCCTTAGAGGAATGGCAAGAGGATATGAATATGAAATGAATAAATGCTATGGATGTGACCTTTGTGATGATGCATGTCCAGTACGCCTATTTAATGCTGGAGATAAATTAAATATCATATACAATACTTGGAATAATGAGGATGATGGTGTACCAATGTATACTTGCCTTACATGTTCAGCATGTACAAACGTATGCCCCCAACTAGTAGATTATGATTCTTATGTAGACATTAGAAGATCTTTGACAGTAGGAGTCGCTCCCGAAGCTGAGATACCACACACAATTTTAAGAGCAGTACTAAATGCTGAAATTGAGGAAGGTGCTGATGAGAACTTCATTTCAGTTGAAGAATACCCAATTGATTCAAACATTGGATATTATCCTGGTTGTGTTGATTTCATAGATCAAGAGATGGTATTTAGTCATGTAAATGAAGGATCAATGAATCTTGGAGCAAGTACAACATCTGCATTCACATTATTTGAGGAAATGGGTGAAGAAGTCACATACCTTGGAAGAGATTTCTTAAAATGCTGTGGCCATGACCAGAAATGGCAGGGAATGACTGAAGTATTTGAAAAATTAAAATCATATAATGAAAAGAAATTGAAACAAAGTGGAATCGACACATTAGTCAGTAGTTGTGCTGAGTGTTTTAGAACATTCGCTAAAGATTATGAATTAGAAGACATAAAAATTATGCATACTACAGAGTTTTTAATTGAAAATGGATTTAACATGAATCTGAAAACTGAAGAAGAAACAACAGTCACATATCACGACCCATGTAGATTAGGTAGACAAGTGGGTCTATATGAAGAACCAAGAAATCTAATTAAAGATGTAGAAGGTGTTGAACTTGTAGAAATGGAGCACCACGGAGAAGATGGTTTATGTTGTGGTGTTTCAAGTATGATGGCATGTAATGAAAATAGTAGAACAATTCGTTTAGAAAGATTCGAAGAAGTGAAAGCTACAGGTGCCGATGTAATGCTAACATCTTGTCCAAAATGTGTTAGCCACTTTGAATGTTTGAAATTTGAAGGTGATCCGACGCATAACTTCGAAATCCTAGACGTTGTAACATTTTTAGCAAATCAAGTTAATGAAAAGAAAAGTAAAGAAGCACTTAATTTGAAAACAGAAAATAAAACCTCTATTGAAGCTTAGAGTAAAATACCATTAAGAGTTGATGGAAATGACTAGTAAAGAAGAACTAGAAAAGCGCTTACAACTAGAAAAAATTAGAATTGAAAATGTTATGAGTTTAGCAAAAGATGAAAAATTAGGTAAAATAAAAGGTGGTGAACAAATGGTTGCTTTTGTAGATGAAGACGCTTGTATTGGATGTGATCAATGTCCGACAGTATGTGATGATGATGCTATTGAAATGTTTTCAAAACCATTGAAAAACCCCAACATAGAAGTTTCTTCTAATAGAAAAGCAAGGATACTCAGAGATGAGTGTACTGGTTGTAGATTATGTGTGCTTGTCTGTCCTACAGACGCAATTAGTATGATTGAAAGGTGATTAATTGGCAAAAACTGACGCTCAAAGATTTGGAGGAGAATTCGGCCCAGTCCGTAATAAAGAAACAAAAGGAGTAAGTCTTTCTACATTCAAAAGTCTAGTTTGGACCTCAAATATCGGTGGACTTGTATTAGTTGCTATTTCTTTAGAGTTCTTTACTCAAGCAAATTGGTTTTGGGCAACTATATGTTTAGTAACTGGCATTATAATTGCACTATTTCCATCAAATTATGAAATTGTAGGAATGGAAGAATTTGAAGAAGAAAAAGATACTGAAGAAGAATAACGAATTAGTCTTCATTCATTTCTCTACCCATCGCAATAAATGATAATTTAGATACCAAGTCAATCCAATCTAATTTTTCTCTTTCAAACAGTTCTTGATTAACTTGCTTAGGTAATAAAAATTTAGAAGAGGAACTATTCAGATTTTCAAATTTATTTTTTTTATTATTCGATCTTAAAAACCAATTTGTCTCTTTTCCACCAATCGTATATCCAACATGCTCTAAAACAGATTCGCCATTAATTAAAGAAGTCGGTATTCCTTCCTGAATTAGAAAATTTTCCGCGAAAGTACCCCCTTTACCATAAGTTAAACGTTTTATTTTTCGTTTTGATAAATTCTTGATCTCATCACCATTTTTTACAGAAATAATACCTAAACCGTAAGTTCCTCTATCATTTTTTACAAAAACCACTGGTTCTGATTCGATTCCATAAGAGGCATATTTGATTTTTATTTTTTCGAGAAGTTCATCGATATCTTTTGCTAATTTTTCTGTACAATTTTCAAATTCCAAACATTTTTCTTCACATACTTTCCACAGAGGCATCAAGAACCAAGGGTCTATTTGTAATATTTCTGAAACCTCATTAACCAATTTTTCTAGATGAATATAATGATTAGATTTTCTTCTTTTTTGCCAACCCATTTTCACAGGTGGCTCAACCCCTCCAGCAAGGCCTGGAATTATTCCAGCCGTTAAATCGTTATTTAGTAAAATCAAATCCGGCATTTTACCATTAACCTCTAAAATATTATTTTCTCCAACGGAAACCTCATCTAAAATTAGATCTTCTGTAAGACCTTCCAAAATTTTATAGCCATTTAATTCTGGAGACCCAATTGTAACATTAAATCCTGCTTTTTCTGTTATTTCTTTGAGTCTTAAAATATTTTCAACATATCCAATATTCCTAGTATGTGATTCAGGGAATATATGTATAGATTTAATTTCAGGATATTTATTATTAAAATAATTTTTAATGTTGTGTGATAATTTCGGAATTAAATCACGAGATAAATTATTAAATCCTGCAGGGAAAAAATTTGCATCAACTACCGAGACTTTCCATCCCGAAAAGCGAATATCCAAACTTCCATATAAAGGAAATTCAGTATCTGAATAAATTTGGGAAAACCACTCATTTAATTCATTCTTGTTTTCATTTATTTTTTTATTAAGATTTTCCAACATATCAATACCTCATATCAAATAACTCAATATTTGTTCAACTTTTTTATTTTTCATATTTGATTGATGATTTTCAATAAATAGAACCTCAAATAAACCCAAACCTAATGCTAATTCAGGTTGAGTTTTCAATATTTTTCTTTGGCCTCCGTATCTTTCCAATAATTGTTCAATATATGGCTTAAAATCTGATATGAAATTTTCAAATAATAAAGGAGTTGTTGCTTTTCCTGCTGGTAATTTAGGTCTATCTGTAATTGATCTAGGTAAACCAGTCAATCGTGCTGCATGCCTTAATGCTAATTTTTCATCACCGTGCGATGCATTATTTGATAATCTCCAGTCAAAAGGAATTTGTCTTGATTCATTCCAATGCGAACTCCCCAAAAATGGTACTCTTACTTCCAAAGCGTGTGCCATTGAATGTCTATCTACAAGTCTTAATTGAAAGTTTGTTAATTGCCCTCTTTGCATTTCAAAATCTAATGTTGATTTTAGTGATGAAAAATGAGCCTCAGGTGAGAAAAATTGTGAATTCCAAGATGAATGTAAACCAACTTCAGTTTTATTTATATTATAATCAATTAATTCTAAGCGATTTTTAATTAACTCTGAATGTGTTTTCAGATTCCTATATCTCGGATAGCCTGCATGCAATTCATCTGCACCTTGTCCACACAACCCTACCTTAACATGTTTTGACATTTTATTGAATAAAGGTTGAAAAAAGAGAACTGTTACATCTAAATCTTCACCATGCCAAACTAATTTTGATAAATCATTTTCAAATGATTTTTGATCCAAAATATGTTGATGATGATTTAAATCAAAAGTCTTGGCTACCAGTTCTGCCGCCATCCAATCTGAATTNTCTTCAGAATCTGCAACAGTCCAACATTCTGGGACAGGTTTTTCTGCTTCTTTGGCTGCATCTCTAGCTAAAGCTGCGACTAAACTAGAATCTAACCCTCCTGAAAGAACAATTCCTAAAGGAACATCAGACATTAACCGATCAACTAAACTTGATTTAAAACTATCAAGTAAATCTGGAATTTTATTCTTCTTGATTCCAATNATTATTTGGNTCATTATNGTTTNTTGAGAATTTAGNAATTCCNGTAAGTACNGGNCTNCCCGAATTATCGATACTCCAAGTNTCNATTANTCCTGCACCAATCTGATTTACTCCCGAGATTAAAGTAGTTCTATCAAGAGGATATTCATAGGCTAATCTTAAATTTAAAGCATTATAATCAAACTTTGGATTATACTCTGGGTGTGCTGAAAATGCCTTTAATTCACTAGCCACTAATAATGAATCTCCCACAATTGTTCTAATTAATGGTTTTACACCCATTGGATCTCTACAAAGAATCAACTCATTTTCTTTTGAATCCCAAATCGCAAATCCCCATATACCATCTAATTTTTGTATCCATTCTTTATGTCTAGTGGCAGGGTTATCAATAGAATCATACCCATTAGCCACTAATATACCTGACATTAATTTAGATTTTTTAATTACCTTAAAGTTATTTTTTTTAGAATACTTGCTATAAAGTGCTAAAATGGATTCACTATCTCCCTTGGTTTTCCAAGAGTACATTCTAGTTTCATTCTTTATTTTACTATTATTGTAAATTTCTCCATTATGAACTAAAACTACTCCTTCATCCGAAATAATAGGTTGGGAAGAACCTGAAACATCTACAATCGCTAATCTATTATGAGCCATTCCNCAGTTTTCATCCATCCAAATATTTGAGCCATCGGGACCTCTATGAGATTGTAATTCATTTATTTTNTTTAGGATTCTTTCATCGGGGGAACCAAGCATAACACCGATACTACACATAAAATCCCTCTTAGAGGTGAAATCAAACTAGAAAGTTACCTTTTGTCACAATGATATAACACATCGCAGCAAAGGAAAATATAAACGCGAGTAAGTATAATCCTTGAGTAGGCTCACGAGGGTTATCTTCTGTGTTGTTGTCTGACATATTATTAACGTGTNGAAGACATTATGTAAATATAACTCAACAATAGTAGGTTTTCAATGCTAGATTAATAACAAAGAAAAAATAAGAGGGATAAGAATCATGGTAGCATTATCATCAATATATTTCAATGAAGGCCATTCTGATGCAATTGCTAAAGGTGGCATAATTAAAGATAACCACATAGGAGTTTGTAATAAAAGTGAACTTAAAATCCAAATTAAAAANCCAACAATAAATGCAAGTAAAATCACTAATTTATCAGATTCAAAAATCCTACGTGCTTCACCCAACAAGGGNTCAACAATTGAAATCGTAAATATTATCGGTAGCCCAATATATGCATCTTTATAGCCTCCAAGAGGAGCAAATAAAAAGCATATACAAACCGAAATTCCGCCCCATGCAAGTGCAGATATCTGTCTTTTCTCATATGTTCTTTGACCTAGTATTGCTATTCCGAAAAATAATCTAATTGCTTCAATAATCACCAATAAGGATAATGCGATTAGTACGACACCTTCTCTAGAGGTTTCAATTTCTATTATTTCTGTTACTAGTTCTGCTATTTGATTCCCATGCCAATAATAAATAAATGGTAAAATTATCATAGACAAGTGAGTTATTCTTCTTAATACATGACCTCTTGNCCCACCTATTGTANTTTCCACATGTGCACGCCCTAAGGAATTGAACATGATTACATCTCCTTTTTCAAATAAATTATAGCTTCATNAATTGTTAATTCCCCTAATTCTAATTTCTTAAGTATTTGACTAATATCCTTATGATTCCAAAGTAAATTCTCCCAAGCAAAAGACAAAGAAATCCTACTTTTTAAAACATGATTTTTTCCACTCTTTGAAACTTTTTCCATTTCAACAAATAAATCTTTGAAACCTGAATTTTTTTTAGCAGAAACTAACAATATAGGTGGTACTTCATTATTAGATAATTCAAATGCTAAATGTAATTGCTCTGCTTTTTCATTTGCTCTTTCAAGATCAGACTTGTTAACTAATAANATATCTGCTAATTCCATCAATCCTGCTTTTTCTGCTTGAAGCATATCGCCCGAATCTGGTGCTTCTACTAATATCAAATATTTTGCAATTGAGGCAACCCTAACCTCTGCTTGTCCAGCCCCAACAGTTTCAATAAGAATTTTTTCAAAATTTAATGCTGATAATAAATCCACAATATTACCAATATTACTCGGAATTGCACCTGATTGACCTCTTGTGGCTAAAGATCTAAAGAAAAGATTCTCTGAGTTATCTGAATTACTTATTCTAATCCTGTCTCCCAATAATGCACCTCCGCTCAATGGAGATGAAGGGTCTACAGCCAAAACTGCAATTTTTTGATCATCCTCTAACCAATTAGAAATAATTTGTTCGCAAATACAACTCTTACCAACTCCAGGAGATCCTGTAATAGCCCATATTTCAGATCGTTTGATTACAGGAAAATTTTCTTTAATAATATCACTTGTAATTTCTCCTTTTTCAACTAGACTAATTGTTTTAGATAATGACCTTCTGTCATCATTTTTTAATTTAGTTAAATCTATCATAACAAATCGCTAATCCCAATGCCAATCTGAATCTTCACCACAACCAACGGGTAATGATTCTAGTCTTCTTTTTGCTGCCGAATCTATAAATTCAGACATCTGAGTACTAGATGTACCTGGACCAAAAATAGCCCTAACACCTTTAGAATATAGATTATTTCTATCATGTTCTGGAATAATTCCTCCTGCGAAAACAATAACATCATTACAATCTGAATGTTTAAGTAATTCTACAATTTTTGGGATTAAAAAATTATGAGCTCCAGATAATGAAGAAAGCCCTAGAAAGTCTGCATCTTCATCAATTACAGTTCTAACTATTTCTTCTGGTGTCCTTCTTAGTCCTGTATAAATCACTTCGTGACCAGCATCTCTTAATGCTCGTGCAACTACTTTTGCACCTCTATCATGCCCATCGAGCCCCGGCTTGGCAATAATTATACGCAACCGCTCATCCATGAGATACCATAGGTGGTTTCTTTCAAATAGTTTATTTGATAATTGACTATTAAAGTTAATTTATAACTATGATACAAAATCAATATGAGTCTAATGCTGTCTGAACGGTTTGATAGAATGCCACCTAACGACGAAAAACTTTCTGATTTACGTGCTAGAAAAGCCAAGGCCAAGGCTGGAGGTGGTACTGCAAGAGTTGAAGCTCAACATAAAAGAGGGAAATTAACTGCTAGGGAAAGACTAGAATTATTAGTTGATGAAGGGACATTTCATGAAATTGATTCTTTAGTTGAACACCGTTGTAGAGATTTTGACATGGATAAAAATATCATTCCAGGTGATGGAGTTGTAACAGGGCATGGAAAGATTGGAGGTAAGCCAATTTACTGTTTTGCTCAAGATTTCACAGTATATGGAGGATCCCTAGGTGAAATGCATGGATTAAAAATTTGTAAAGTCCTAGATATGGCATTAAAAACAGGAGTCCCAGTAATTGGTTTGAATGATAGTGGAGGTGCTAGAATTCAAGAAGGGGTAGCAAGTCTTGGAAGTTATGCCGAGATATTTTTTAGAAATGTTAGAGCGAGTGGTGTAATACCACAAATTAGTTTGATAATGGGTCCTTGTGCTGGTGGAGCCGTATATTCACCTGCAATTACAGATTTTGTTGTAATGGTCGATAAATCAGCACACATGTTTATCACTGGGCCTGAAGTAATAAAAACAGTAACTAATGAGATAGTTAGTTTTGAGGATTTGGGAGGTGCTACAACACATAATAGTAAATCGGGAGTTTCACATTTCATAGCTGAAAACGATGAGGATGCAATTGAAATCGCAAGAGAATTAATTTCAATATTACCTGCAAATAATCTACAGAAAGCCCCTTCCAAAAATAGTAATGATAACCCAAATAGGCTTTGTGAAGACTTAATTGACTTAGTTCCAGAAGATCCAAGTCAACCTTATGATGTCAAAAAAGTCATTTCTTCAATTGTTGATGATGGGGCATTTTTAGAAGTTCAATCTGAATGGGCAAAAAACATAGTAATCGGATATTCACACCTAAATGGAAATTTAATTGGAGTTATTGCTAATCAACCATTACATTTAGCAGGTTGTTTGGATATTGATGCTTCAAATAAAGCAGCTAGATTCGTAAGGTTTTGTGATGCTTTTAATATTCCTTTACTCACTTTAGAAGATGTTCCAGGTTTTTTACCAGGAGCATCTCAAGAATGGGGTGGAATTATAAGACATGGTGCAAAATTATTATTCGCTTTTTCAGAAGCTACAGTTCCAAAACTTACAGTAATAATGAGAAAAGCTTACGGTGGAGCATATGATGTAATGTGTTCTAAGCATATTAGAGGAGATTACAATATTGCATGGCCAAGTGCTGAATTAGCAGTAATGGGTGCAGATGGTGCAGTACAAATAATTCACAAAAAAAGAATTAACTCTGCTAGAAATTCAGAAGAAGAAAGATCAAGATTGATTGATGAATACAAAGAAACATTTGCAAACCCCTACAGAGCTGCCGCATTAGGATATATTGATGACGTAATAAATCCTAACGAAACACGGAAGAAACTATGTTTAGCATTAAATATGCTAATGGACAAACAAGAAAATAGACCTGAAAGAAAACATGGAAATATTCCTTTATGAGATGTTAATATGAATGAAATTGAAAAATCTAAAATTGCTGCAATTACAGCAGTACTAATTCATGTTAACAGAGGGAATGAAAATTATAATCAAGGAAGGAAAAATCAAAATATCTGGGCTTTTGAACATAGAAGAAAAATTATGGGACTTAGAGGAGTAAGAGAAATGAAAAATTCTCGTACAACTTGGAGGTGATACAATTACTGAAGAATATGAAATTGAAGTTGATGGTGAATTATTTAAGGTTAAAATTAATTCAGAGAATGAATTTTTCGATGTTGTTGTTAATGAAAAATCTTACAAAATTAAGCTCCCTGAAGGTCAATCAAGCAACGCCCCTAAAAAAAGAGCACCAAGAACGGGGAAAAAAAGCGGAATCATTACATCATCAATCCCCGGAAAAGTCGTTACAATTGAAGTTGAAATCGGTTCAAAAGTTGAAGAAGGCCAGGTTTGTATGATTCTTGAAGCAATGAAAATGCAAAATGAAATTAATGCCCCAATATCTGGAATAGTTTCTGAAATTAATTGCTCTCCAGGATCCTCGGTAGAAGCAAATATCCCATTGATTGTGATTAAACCTGAAGAAGATGGCTAATATATACAAGGCTTCTTATTATACTACACTCTCCTGTATACGTGTCAGGAGAACCGTGTTGCGATGTTACTGGGTGTGAAAGTAATGGAGATATTGTCAGCAGACTTTCGCCAGAAGGATATTTGGTTGCAACTGGAAAGAAAGCATACTCATTTAGAGAGGCTTATAGACAATTTAGATATTGTAAAAAATGCCATGATTATCTAATGAGTAGTGTATGGAATAGAATTAATTCAGCTGAAGATAAATCTGGAGATCATGTTGCACCAACAGCAATCTAAGTTAAACGGAGTTGTTTTACTTGGTAATTAATAATTACAAAAAAAGACATAGTGTTTCTTATTCGATGGATTATGAAGTAAGTGTTGAAAAAATTTGGGAATTAATTAGTAAACCAGGAAATCTAAATTCATCTCACCCATATTGTAAGACTAATGAAATTATATCTTGGGATGAAGAAAATCACAGTGATAGACTGGTATATCTTAACGGAAGAAACTATATCAGAAATTTTCAGACTTGGGAAGAAGGCAAAGGATACACTTTGCTAATCGGTAAGGAAAATGGAGCGCAGTCATTTGTAAGGTGGGAAATAGAGGAACAAGGAAATGGTTCAAAATTAACCATTACAGTTTATCCATTCATACTGGCAAAACTTCCAAAAATACTAGCTTACATCCCACATATTTTGTGGGTCAAACCTCGTTTAGGAAACTATCTAAAATCAGTATTATCTGGATTCAAGTATTATTCAGAGACTGGAGAAAGTGTACCAAGAAATCATTTTGGAAAACACCCTTGGTTTTCATAAATTTTAACTCTTAGAAACTCTCAAATTACACCCTGATTTAACATTGCGTCCGCAACTTTAAGGAATCCTGCAATGTTTGCACCCATCATATAATTACCAGGAAAACCGTATTCCTCTGCAGTTCTTGCACATGTTTCATGAATACTAACCATAATTGCGTCTAACTTTTCGTCAACTTCATCTCTAGTCCAATTCATCCTCATCGAATTTTGAGACATTTCTAAACCAGATGTTGCTACTCCACCAGCATTACTTGCCTTACCCGGAGCATACAAGATTCCTGCTTCAATAAAATGATCAATCGCTTCTGGAGTACATGGCATATTACTTCCTTCGGATACAACATAAACATTATTTGAAAGTAAATTTTTAGCATCTAGTCCATTTATCTCATTTTGAGTAGCTGCAGGTAAGGCTACATCGGCATCTACTGCCCATAGTGGGTTATAATCTAAATTATGATCTACGGGAGTATAAATTGCACCTTCAAAATTATTTGCATATTCACTTATCCTACCCCTCCTGATATTCTTTAACTCCTTTATCCATTCTAATTTTTCAACTGTAATTCCATTAGAATCATGTATAAATCCGCCTGAATCTGACATTGTTATTACTTTACCACCTAATTGTAATACTTTTTCTGCGGCAAATTGTGCAACATTTCCAGAACCTGAAACTAAACACACTTTACCCTCTAAATTTAATCCTCTTGTTTTCAACATCTCTCTGGCAAAATAAACTTGCCCATAGCCAGTTGCTTCGGGTCTAATCAAAGAACCGCCATAAGACAAACCTTTACCAGTCAATACACCAGTAAACTCATTTCTAATTTTTCTATACATTCCATAAAGATATCCTATTTCTCTACCACCCACACCAATATCTCCAGCAGGCACATCAATATCTGCACCAATGTGTCTATTCAATTCCAACATGAATGATTGGCAGAAACGCATGATCTCTGCATCCGATTTACCTTTAGGATCAAAATCAGAACCGCCTTTTCCCCCACCCATTGGAAGTGTAGTAAGACTATTTTTGAAAACCTGTTCAAATGCTAAAAATTTCAAAATAGATAGATTCACACTGGGGTGAAACCTTAAACCACCCTTATATGGACCAATTGCACTATTCATTTGAATTCTAAATCCTCTATTTACGTGTATATTTCCATCATCATCAGCCCACGGGACCCTAAATTGAATTATTCTTTCTGCCTCAATAATTCTACTTAATATATTAGCTTCAACATATTCTGGGTGTCTTTCCAGAACTGGTTTTAATGTATCTAAAACCTCCCTAACAGCCTGATGGAATTCAGGTTGATTTGGGTCTCTTGTAAGCATTTCTTCATAGATTTTTTCAATCATATTTTCATCTCGTTAAATACATCCAATGAAAGAGTACTTGTAATGTTTTTTACATGATTTAAGATTTTAAAGACCTCTAGACAAAAATAGATCTAATCGATTCATTAAATTCTCATTTTCACCTAAATTCATTATTCTTGAACGGATTGATTGTTCTATCATTGAATGCTCATTTGGTTGAATATCCATTAATTCTCTTAAAATATCTAATAATGCCCACTCATCTTCGGTAATAACTTCATCATCTAATGCCCCAATTAATGCTGATTGATATGCACTTGCCTCTCCTAAACCTGGTTTTTCAACTAAATCATAATCAAAAGAGTAATTACTACCATCACCCTTCAGAGAATTTATGATTTCTTTTTGGGTAGCTTCATCAACATCTAAAGATTTTGCTAAGATAGACAAGATTTGAGATTCATCACCCGTAATTATTTCATCATCTAATGCAGTTTCAACAGTCATGTAATACAAATATTTTGAACGTTCTGGATTAAACACCATATGCCTCCGTAGCAAATGACACTTATTATTCAGTCGATAACATTTACAAAAAACAATCGATTAATGATTGATTTCATTACTTCCAAAAAAAATAATTTTGTATTACAAAATAAAAATTATCCACATCAAAAATAATAAAAATATTAAAAATTTAGGTTTTTTTTAATTTTGTATTTCAAAAGTAATACTATTCGTAATACAATTATATATACTGCCTCTACTCTCCACGTATTAGAGGACAGGGTTATGAGCGGCAATAGTAACGTTATCACGCTGAGATTATCTGATGAAGAATTAGCAGCAATCGACCAACGAATCGGACTAGATGGTGTAAAAAACAGAAGCGATTTACTCCGAAAATCTCTAAGTACGTACCTAACAGATTCACCGGAACTACCTGGCCAATCAAAAGTGAGTTTAGTCTTAGGTGCGGGTGTTCGTAAACAACTGAAATTAATTTACCAAATTACGGGGAACGACCCAAACTCAATTATCAAAATTGCACTCCACGATTACCTAAATAGATCTGTAGATCAAATAGATAATCTTACGGCAAAACTGGAAGAGAGAGCAAAAAATGCTGTCGATGAAGTCAGTAAACACCGTTCATACAAAAGTTGAACAGGAGGAAGCCAAATGGGAGATGGGATGCACAAAAGAGGGTTGGAGGGGAATAATCCCCCTCCTTCCCCCCACGGACGTAATTTCTCATGGCTCCTTGATCGTTCAATAATAGCAAGAAAATCAAATTCAAACCCCCCGCCACCTCCCGCTTCCCCCAGCGGGGGTGGTGGTTCAAGAGGCGGCCCTCCTGCTGCTAGCTAAATCACAATTGATTCGATATATTACCAAGAAACCTTTTGGTCAATCGACATTGACGTTTACTTGTGCCAAAGCAAAACAAACTAGATACCACTATATTTTTCGCACATGAATCCCTTAGAGAGGGACAAAAAGAAATGCTAGAGGATTCCATGAACGCTTTAAAAATGAATGGGCACCATCTTGCAGCCGCACCAACGGGGATTGGGAAAACAGCAGCTGCATTGGCTGCAGCATTAGAGGCATCATCACAATCACCAAATAAGAAAATTTTTTTCCTTACGGGAAGGCAATCTCAACACAAAATTGTAATAGAAACAATCAGAGAGATTAACAAATCTTTAGATTTTCAGAATATAAAATGCGTAGATATAATTGGAAGACAATCGATGTGCATAGAATTAGATTTATTTTCAGGAAAATGTAATTGTGAAGGAGGTGTGTCCAAAGGTAAAGAAATGCAATATATCAGATTCTCTGAAGAAATTCTTGAAAATCCAATACATGTTGATCAAGTTATTAGTAAAGCCAGAGGCAGATTACTCTGCCCATGGAAAGCATTGAGAAATTCAGCCAAAGATGCAGACATCATTGTCTGCGATTATAATCATTTATTCATAGATGCAATAAGAGAAAGTTCACTTCCAGGATTAGGTGTAAGTTTAGAAGACATAATCATCGTAGTCGATGAAGCGCATAATTTACCTGATAGAATTAGAAAAGGACTTGAAAGAACCTTAACAAAACAAATTGTAATACACGGTCGTTTTGAAGTTGAAGAATTTATGGGATATGTCCAATCAAAAAGTGAGGAGAAGATCTGGGAATGGCTTTTAAAATCATTCAAGAAATTAGAAAAAAATATGGCAACTTATTTTGAAAAATGGAATCGAGGAGTAGAAATTAATAAAAAAGAAAAGAGGATTTACTCCAAGGAATTATTAAAAATGTTTTTAGAAAGCATGATCCCTAATGAAATCCATGATTCTAAAGAAACTGCACTTTCAAACTTTTCAAAGATGTTGAAAGATGTTGTTGTTGATAATGGAGATAAAGAATTATCTTGTTGGAGAATTGCTGCATTATTAGAGACTGTGATAAAATTTGAAAATAAAAAAGAATTAGTTTTAGTATTCAACAATGAAAAAGCCGGGAAAATATCCTGTCATCTACTTGATCCAAGTATAATTTCAAAACCTATTTTTTCAAAATCTTCGGGCTCGATCCTAATGTCTGGAACACTTTATCCACCCACTATGTATTCAGATATTCTTGGACTTACGCCCTTAAAGAATGTGACGTTAAAAGAGTATATTTCTCCTTTCGAAAGTCACAACAAACCAATCTCAATCGCAACAAATGTAACTACAAGATATAAGCAAAGAGGACCAGAAAATACACGTAAAATTTGCGAGCATATTTATTCAGTAGCCAAAGAAGCTCCAGGACATATTGCAGTTTTTGCCCCCAGTTACAAACTTCTTAATGAATTTATAGACAATGAAGGTTGGCCAAATAGGCTAGTAATTAAAGAAAAAAGTGAGTGGAAAAAATCAGAAATAGATCAAATAATTCCTGACTTGGAAAAATATCGTAAAAATAAACAAAAAATTTTGTTAGCGGGTGTTTTTGGCGGTAAACTTTCTGAAGGAATAGATTACAACAACAACATCTTAGATGCTGTAATATGTATCGGGATACCTGTGCCTCCACCGAGTATATTTTCAGATGCACTTAAAGAATTTTTAGAAACTAAATTTGGAAGAAATAAAGGATGGTTATATGGATCAATGCAACCAGCGGTAAATTCAGTAATTCAGGCTATGGGAAGACCGATTAGATCCAGCAAAGATAAAGCATTTATTGTATTATTAGATAGTAGACATTTAGATCAAAGTTATAGGAAATGTCATCCAGAAAATTTTAGTCCATTAATATGCAATGATAGCGAAACTACCAGAAGATATATTGCAAGGTTTTTTTCTAAAATACAGAGAAGTTGAAATGAGACCAATGAGAGGAGTAGATATGGGGATTGAATGGATGCCACTCACGTTGGAATCTGAAAATCATGATGAAGAAGTAATTGTGAATTCTAATATCGATAGCTTATCTGTATCCCCTGAAGAGTTACATCATTCTTTTTTTGACCAGGCACAACATTTGACTGAAGCGATTTTAAATCAAAATTTAGTATCCGATATTTCTGGAAAAATACCAGAATTAACGAATAAAAATCAAAAATTAATTTCAATAGAATCTATCGCAATCGAATTAAATGGAGCTCTAAATGAAAACACATTACAAATCCCATTCAAAGGAATTTCAGAAGATAAAGTCAATATTGAATATTCAAACATTGATTCCAATTGGGCTATAAAACTTTCAATAGCCCCTTCAGAATTAAATCAAAATGAAATCATACGCACTTTTTTATTACCCAAAATGGCTAGTGAACCTATTGCAAATTGGTCTGAAAATAACTTGAGTATTAAATTCTAGACTTCTAATTCAGGTGCAGGTTCTTCTCTGCCACCCTTCCCAACATTCATTCTCACTAATTCACTTTGTACACCTTCTAGAGCAGATTGTGCCCTTAAAGAATCTTGAGTATTCAATTCGTGTCTTGAATACCTTGCTTCCTCAAAGACATTATCTAATTCCACCAACGAATCTTCACGTATGGGGAGCGCCCCCCTTAAAGCCATTTCAAACTCCCTTACAGTTTCGAAATCCCTTCTTAAATATCCATGTTTTGTTAAAACTCTGCACAGATCTTCATAGCAATGGAAAATAGATTCTCTAACTTCATCTCCATGAGCTAGCAATTCTGCCGTATAACTAAAGATACTTGCTATTTCGTCCAATACATCTTGCTTTCTCTTTCTATACCACAAAGCACCCACACCTGCTAAAACAATTAAACCAAATAAGGAGACCCAAACAAAGGCTGAAGATTCACCTTCAACATCAACAGATTGGTAAACTAAAGCTTCAGGTATTTTAGCTTGTAACGTGACTAATGACTTATTAGAAATTCTAGCATCATCAGAAGAAATTTCTATACTTACAGCACCAAATGAACTTGGATCAGAATAAGGAGGGTTGTTCTCCAAATTATCAATTACCGCAACACCAAATTCGTCTGTAATTAGCGTCCTAGTAAGTAATTGTCCCGATTCATTCGACAAGGTTAGAATTACACTTATACCCTCTAAAGGTTGACCTGTATCATCTGCATTTACAGAAATATTTCCATAAATGTCGTCTCTTTCACCTACAACTATTGGATCCAAAGTAGTTGTAAATGTTGCATCAACCTTCAACATCATTGAGTAATTTGTTGATTTTGATAGCAAATATTCATCATCCGAACCAGAAAATTCAATCACAAGTATCACATTTCCAGGACTTAAAGTAGTAGGTGCTATCGCATTAATATAGAATAATTGTGTTCCAATTACAGTCCAATTTAATTGACTTGAAATTAAGGTTCCATCTGCTGTCAAAAGAGAAATAGAAAGATTAGAAAATTTCAAATTATTACCACCTATTTCTGATATTTCACCATATATTTCAATAGGGAATTCATCAGAATCCCTCACACTATATTCTGAAGATAAATCAGCAAATGTAATTTCCACTTCAGACCATGCATCTACCTCAACTTCCTGAGAACTACCAACATGAGTAATTGTTCCATCAAATTCAATTAATATTGTGTGCTTACCACGTTCTAAAGACATATCCACAGGTAAAGAATAAGTCCATGTCCCATCAGATTCCGTAATAATCAAACTATCTTGTAAAATACCGTCCAAATAAACATGAAGTGTCTCATTCCCTAGTCCAATATTTGACAAATCATCTTCATCATACAGTAGACCTGAAATGTTCCATGATTCTCCCCTAACTACAGATTCTTCCTCTAAACTAAACTCTAAAGCGCTTCTATGTGCAACAAATAACGGAGTTTCTGCATAACTCTCTCGATAATATCCTTGATTAGGCGCCCTCACACCAACAGTATGTTCACCCCAATTTGTACCACTTGGAATTGTCCAAATGAAAGACCAAGTTCCATCACTACTATTAACAATTCCAACTTCCACTCCATCAACAATTATTCTCAATTGATGTTCATCCAAAGGATCATCAAGATTATCTAAGATTGTTCCAGATATTGTAATCTCATCGCCTAAAGTTTGTGGAGATAATTCTTCAATAGTTACTGTGGTCGTACTGTAAACATACCACTTTGAAATAGATTCTGAACTTAAATTATAATCATCCCCATCAAATCTTAACGTGATATCCAATTCCCCTAGTTGTTGATTTTCAGGAACACGTAATGAAATTGTGAATAACCCGTATTCATTGGTTGTAACAAAGTAATCTGCTGAACCATCATTTTCACCCACAAATACTTGCATTGTTCTTCCAGGTAAAACTCTATTTTGAATGTCAACTAATGTACCATTAATAATTAAATCTGAATCGCGATTAACTTGACTTCCTTGTGCCGTAATTATAACTACATCCGTAGGAACATATACCTCAAATTCTTGATCAGGAACAGGGTAAGTAGTATTCCAGTAAAATTCAGGATTCTCTGAATCACCACTAGCGTATGGAGCAACCCAAAGGAAACCTCCACTAAATTCGACCCTCATATTATGTTTTCCAGCACTCATCCATTCTGGTAATTCATATTCGATAGAATAAAATCCAGTATTTCCATCAGTTATTGCAGTAGCCATTGGCATATCATCAACATAGAGCCTTACTAAACCTCCAGCTGGAAGTCCATCATCCCCTAAAAGTGGATTTCCAACATCATCGAGTAAAGTTCCATTTACCCAAATGTTTTCCCCGACTACCATACTACCATCTACAGAATCTAATGTCAGATCTGTATAAGCCAATACCACGAAATCAACAGAAGTATTTCCACCAATAATTCCTACAGTTCCGAAAACATCGACATTTCCATCCCATGTAGCATGTAAAGTAAATATCCCAGGATTAACATCCTGAGGTATATTAATTGTAACTGCCCCTAATCCAGAAGCATTAGTAATCAAAGTACCTATTTCTGATGTAGTTAATAATTCTACATCGACCATTGCATTTGGTATTGGTTGTCCTGCATTGTCAAATACCCTAACAACTACATCAATACTACCACCCCTGTCCTGAGTATCACTATTTTTCAAATTCCCAGGCTCAAGGAAATCGATTACCGAATAGCCTTGAATATCCACTGTGTCAAATACCGAACTATTGATGTAAAATGGTACTTGTGGGTTATAAGCAGCCCTAATTTGATGAGTTCCAGCCGACGTAGTTGGTTCAACATAAACAGTTGCATACCAAGTACCATTAGGATTAATTTGCCCATCTAAATACTGAATCGATTGACCATCCATTGTAATCTGTATCTGTGCAATTAAAGGTATTCCATTTCTATTCATTAAGGTTGTACCATTATCAGATTCTATAGTTCCTGAAAGATTAAAGTTGCCACCAGCAATCGGATTTTCTGTAATTGGATTCATGACCAAAAGTGTCAATGAACGTACAATCGTAGAAGGTAAGTTCTTGACGGTAGGGTGAAGATCATTAGAACCATTGTAATATAATGATATCACTATAGTTCCAAGTGGTTGATCATAGGGAATTGTGTATGTAAACCCAACACTACCAGAGTCGTTTGTAACTTGACCAGGCAACCATGTTTCGTCAACCAATAATAACACTGGTTTATTTTTCTGACGAACATCAATAGGAGTATCAAATGCACAAGCAGAACATGTTGCTGAAGTCTCCACTAATTTTGCAAATACTTCCAATGTATCTCCTCTGTTAATAATTATCGGGGCTGAATGATTTAATTCTACAAAAGCACTAACACCTGTAACATGAATTGATGCTGAAGATGAACTTGGAAGATAGTAGATGTTTGAACCATTGATAACTTCAACTACTACAGTTCTATCGCCACTTGCCACTCCATCAAGAGATGAATCTGTTTGAGATGTAATGTTAAACCAACCTGTCGCATTAGTCGTATATGTTGCAACTAATACTTCATCTTCATCACTCGAAAAGTAAACTTTTAATGAGATAGGTCCGTTGAAAACTCTTGTATTGTCATCTCCATCTTCTACGTAACCAGCCACATTAAATGATGCTCCTGCTGTAACTTCAGGTTGTATCCAATCAATAACAACTGCCGATGGTACTTGAATTGTCACATCTACAAAAGTTTCGTTACCTAACCATCTTGCACCGTTAACGTCTGAAATTAAATCAGTAACGTCATCATCAATATATATTCTTAGAACATAAGTTCCAGGAGCAGTTCCACCGGGTATTGTCCAAGTGAAGTTAGCAGAACCTCCCTCAACACTAGTTCCACCTCTACCATCTGAAATTGTCCATTCTTGAGTAACTTCATCAGGTATTACTTGTTGACTACCGTTCCAATCAAAAATTGCATGTATTGTTCGATCCGTCACTCTAGAATTATTTCCAATATCTATAGCAAACACACCAAATTCTAAATCACCACTTAATGGCGCATTTAAGACATTAGCACCCGAAACAAGGTCTCCCTCAGAATCTACTACTTCTAGAGAAAATTCAGATTCTAGACCTATCGACAGATTTACAGGTCTTGGCATCAGATAATATGTGGGATCCATCATCCCTTGTGCTGTTAATGATAACTGATAAATTCCTGCTGCTAGCCCAGAAGGCATTACAAATGAAATATTGAACTCACCAGTATTTGTATCTAAAGAACCATTTCCAATGAGATTTTCTTTAATTTGTTCTTGTCCCAAAATCTGAAGAGTAAATTCCGTAGCATTTCCCGTAATAGGACCTGGTGGATTCTTCTCTTGATCTATTAATTGGCCAGTGAGATATGCAGTGGTACCAATATGCACCCAATTCGAACTCAAAGTTACATCTAATTCTGCATTACCTTGAATTGTAATAAATTCTTGACCACTGGATGGTTCGTATAATTCAGAACCTGTAAATGAGGTTTCAAACAAGTAATCACCAGGGAGTAATGAAGATAATGTAGCCCAACTAACAGGGATTGGATTTGAAGGATCAATACTAGTGTTTACAGGTGCTCCATCAAAGAAGTGTTCAAATGTACCTGTTAAATCTAAATCTGTACTAATCCCTCTATGATCTTTAGCAGTTACTGCAACATTAGCATCTGCGCCTCTCCTTTGTGGATTAGCAAATATTTCAAAAATCAAGTAACTTCTTAGAAGATAGTCTTCAGGTAAATCAGCATCATCAGTAGTATCCAAAGAGGTTGGATAAAATCTCACTCTAACATCTATGTTACCTGCTGGAATATTTATATCAGAAGCATTAAGTTGATGAACGATAGAAAAACTACCATTTACAGATTGATTAAATACAACTAGATAATCTAAACCTGAACTATTTGTTCTAATTCCTAATTCTAGTAATCCGTCCATAGGAGATGGATTCGCTCCAGCACTATTTGCAGTACCATTTACATATACGACATTTCCAACCAATAATCTAGAATTATTTGTGGGGTCATTACCTTCAACAGTAGCTTCAACATCTGGAGCTAATGAAACGGTAGCATTTACTAAAAGAGATGAAGAACGGAAGTGTTCGGGAGATCCTGGGTATGTTTCATCTGGATCATCCCAACCCAAGAATGAAACTGTAAACTGTAACGGACCTAGAGGCTCAGATGGATCTAATGAAAGCTGGAATGACCAAACACCGTCTTTACCAACATCAGTTGTTAATGATTCTACCCCCGAAACTTGTGAAACATAATCCAATTGTACAGTTAAGTTCGCCATTTCCGAAACATCCAAAAATGGTCCGTTTTCATAGGATAAAGTCCCACTAAAATCAGTAGTTGCCCCTTGTCCTATTGTATTTGAGGAGGTATGAACTAGAATACTATCATCTGTGACATTAATATGACCTGGATATTCATGAATTCTAGGCGGGATATATGTATCAGCAGAATTTACCACAACGATCTTTTGAAAACCAGGCATAATTGCTTCAGAGGGCACTCCTGTGATAATGAAATGTCCAGTCGCATTTGTAGTTGCTGCAGTTCCAATTAACATTGATGAATCTGTAACAGGGGAGGATTCAGAATCAGCAGGAGACGGAGCGAGATAAGCTCGTACAGTATTACCTTCAATTCCAGTCCCATTACTTGAATAAATCAAATCACCTTCAACCGTTAAATCAGATGAACCATTTCTATCCCATTCATTTGGAATAAATGTCATATTCACCAATTCTATTTCCAATGGTTGGGGGCAGGGATCTATTGGTATCCAACCCATATCTGCATTGGTCGAACTACTTCTGAGATGTACTTCAGCCCAAACAGCGCCATTAGAACTAGATACCTCGTAACCATCTAATGTTTGAACACCATTTAGATATCCTGAAACCTTACGTGCAGGAATACCTGCAAGTCTTGCCATAGTTACAAACACAGTAACAAAATCTGAACAAGTCCCTTCAAGAGAGTTTTCAAGTATATGCCATACAATATCATCATTTGGATCTACTCCAGAACCATTGAAATTTATTTGGTAAAATAGTGAATTATTACCTTGCCTCAAATGTTGAGCAAGTGCATTTGCCATCCCATATCCACTTGTTTCACCAGACTCTGCAATTACATCCTGGGTTATCGAATTTACAATTGACTCATTAGAGATTCCATCCGTAAAATATGAAGGTAAGCCCAATTCTAATGAACTTGGCAGATAAGGTTCTGAATCATCAAGTTCTGCGTCTTCAAACCACAAATGTTTTGCTTGCGCTGTTAATTCGAATAAAGGTGAACCGTCAGAAGAAACTTTTGAAGTCCAATCTGAACGCTCAAGTTTTGCTGTGGGGTCATTCCAAATATCTAATGCCTCCCAATTATGTGGCATTGGAACGGACAATCCACCTGAATATGGTGTGTTATAAGCCATATTCCAAGTTACAGTTCCATTAGAGTAAGTACTATCTGCAACCCATGTAGTGTTAAGATAATTTGGACTCATAAGTTGAATTGGGTGTGATGCAGCATCAACACCATATCCCCCACCAGTATAATTATCATAGGTATTAACTCTCCAATAAAGAAGATCGTCCCTATCAAATGGATTACTGGTTGTATTAGCCCAAAAAATTACATCTTCATTTGTAACATCATCAGTAGGGTCAAAAGGATCATAATTAGAGCCAACACATAGAGTTCCCCAAAATTGAGGAGGACATTCATCATAATCCGACATTCCGCCACCATCTGTATCCGGATTTCTCCAATCAGTTCCAGTTAGATTTTCAATTGAATCTGGAATTCCATCGCCATCAGTATCTTGAGGGTTGATATCATCAGAGGGGACATTTTCTGGATTTGTACCGTCAAAATATTCTTGATAATCACTCACACCACCATTATCTGTATCAAAAAGTAATGGGTCAGTAACATAATTATCATTACCGCCGCTTAATACACCGATGTAAACCAAATTACATCCTGTTGTTGTTTCAAAATAGTCGTTTACTCCATCTCCATCGGCATCCAATGAATTTTCACAAGCAATGGTAGGGTCTGTAGCACCCATGACTTCATCATAGTCATTTTGTCCGTCGCCATCTGAATCTACATTAGTAAAATTTGAAAAATATCCAAAAAATGCTGTTCTTTCTTGCCAATCAGCCAGTCCATCACCATCAGTATCATAATAATCATCATCACAATATTGACGAGTAGTCAATAGTGTTCCATCTGCTTCAGCTTCCATTCTACACCAAGAACCATCTTTGGCCAGTACAACATCTCCAGCCACCGGTGCAACATCTACATTGGTCAATTGATCTCCAACTCTTGAAGCATATGAAAACTCTGTTAATAATCCCGAAGTACTTTCATACCATCCTTTTCCACCTTCAGGATTAAAGGGGCTTGAATCACTAAGAGTTAATGTAGCAGCACCCCAAGAAAGAATACTTACTTGTGCATCTACTAATGAATCACAAGGATCTGTTCCATGTAAGGGGTTTACTTCATCTCCATCCAAAACACCTCCATAGTCTGTATCTGCATTATTCCACTCAGTACAGGTCAAGTTTTCTTCCCAATTGTCAATACCGTCTTCATCGAAATCTCCTGTATCTTCTCTTCTTGTTGGATCACTCTCATTTCCATCTATTTGACCATTGAAATTTACATCTTCTTCACCATCATCCCAAGCATCACCGTCGGTATTGTTATTCCTAGGATCTGTAGCTTGTGCTGGATTTCCATATCCACTATTAATCTCTATACCATCATTAATTCCATCACCATCAGTATCAGCTTCAGTTGGATCAGTAAACCAAATATTAACTTCATCACCGTCAGTAATTGAGTCTCCATCTGAATCCGGATTATTTGGGTTTGTTTGAGTATTTCCATCTACTTCAGCAACTAAATTTGCACATCCAGAAGGCCCATCTCCAGTAACTGGGTTACAAGGTGTTTCGGTTCCTGTCATTTCATCAGAAGGTGCATAATGAGAAGGTGCTGGTCTAAAACAGTCTGCTCCATTACATTGAGTATTCCAACTAGGATTAATGAATTCGTAAATATTAGCCATCCCGTCGCCATCAGGATCTCCTAATGCACCATTATTTCCAGTTGGGTCTGTAGGATCTAAACTATTCGCTACCTCCCAACCATCACTTAACCCATCACCATCAGAATCCCAACCATAAGGATCTTCGTCAATTAATCCGTCTCCATCGTCATCATCACTTCCGCAATTTACATCACCATCATTATCTGGATCTTGAGAATCTATCAGACCATCGTGGTCATTATCAAAACCATCAGTACAAATATCTCCCACGGGGTCTTCATCGCATAGAATTATTCCACCAACGCCATCTGCTCCAGAATCACCACAACCTGGTTGATTGTATTGTAGGGCATCTTCTTCATTCCAATTATTCACTGGAACTGTCCCATTCCACCAGACGCCATTATCTAAGATATCTGGAGTGTTAGAATCATCCCAATTTGGAGGGAGACCGTAAGAATATTCCTGAAGATTTGTCAATTGATCTCCATCTGGATCACCCGTCTGACCATCATCCCCCACAGAAGCGCTCAAGGGATTTAATCCGTATTTCCACTCCCAACCATCTGGAAGTGAATCACCATCTGAGTCCCAATTTTGAATCTGAGTATTTAATAAATATTCAATTGAGGTAATTAATCCATCTCCATCTTGGTCACTTGATGCCATTGCTTGCCAAGATGCAAATTGAATAGATGTAAATGTAACTACTAATAGCATTAAAATCATTAAAATTGAAGTTCTTTGCTTATTTATTAGCAAATTTAATTCGTTTTTAATTGCGCGTTCTGACTGAATTTCTGTGTGTGAAATCATCTCACCTCAACACTACCCGGGCAAAGAGGGACTTAAGGGGAATGGTACGTTGTTCATACAAATCACCCCCTTTAGGGGGTGAGAAATTAGTCCTCTTCAACTAATTCTACTTCTTCGTATATTACTTCTGGCTCTGGATTTTCTTCCTCAATTTCAATAGAATCTGATTCTTCTATTGAGGAGATATTTACCATTTCCTCTTCATCGAATTCCTCAGAATCCCACATATCTGATTCTCCGGAATTTGTGCCCCTTCGAGAAAACCAAACTACAAACATCAATACTACTGACCCCAACACCCCAATTGTCACTGGATCTGGTTCACTGAATAATTCAGATTGTACTCTACAACTTATACTTTCGACATTAGTTTGAATTCTTACATCATGTTTAGTTGTATATTCTTCACCATAAGCTTCATTCATATCCAAAGGTTTAGCAGTAATCTCAAAATCATAAACTTCATTATGCCTCATGCAAGTAGGTGAATCTATTCTAATCGTGAAATTCTTTTCACTAAATGGCTCTACTGTCAAAAGTTCCCCTCCATCTTCTGATTCTAATGTTACTTTCCAATTTTCACCAATTGTTGATTCCAATTTTAGTAATACTAATGTTTCTACATTAGCAACATTGTAAACCCTCATTTCTATTTCTTCAAAAGAATTTATCCCAATGAGCTCATTAGCCGAAATTTGAGTAATTTCAATCTGTGGATCGTCTTCACCAATAAATATAGTTAATGGCATATCAAAATACTTTGGATCAATACCAGAATTAGCTTCAACTTCTTCAATAATTCTTAGATAAACCGTATGATTTCCAGAAAGCATACCCATACTTGGATTTACTAGTAATTTTATTTCAGCTGAGCCTCCAGAAGATAACTTAACATTAGAAGTTAAGGAACTATTAGAATCATAAATTTCAAAATCCCAAGAACCATAATAATCCTTCTGTGAGACTAGTTTTCCATCTGGAGTTAAAATATCTTTATCTAGCAAAGCTGGATTTTTGATTTGATAAGTAGTTAATTGAGTGTCGGATTCTGAAACTGAACTAGTCACTTTCAATCTAAATGTTTCATCATTATATTCGGGATTTTTGCAAGTAGAAATTTCAGCATTTACATAACCTAACGGTGCAGCATCACAATCATAAATGACTGTAGAATGTACTCCAAAGGTCCTTTGCACAGTAAATGAAATTGTAGCCCTTAAAGTCAAATCATTAGCACTAGTTACTTCCAAGGATATTTTTCCAAGATCAGGAGCATCCCTATCGAGTGGCGGATATACCTCTACCAATATTGTTTCAATCTCATTGGAATTTACATCACCCGAGGGGTATGAACCTTGTTCTTTAACAATTGAAACTCCCGTTTCATTATTGACAAATGCTGCATCCCACTGATCTGGAATTTCAAGGAATTTCATTCTAAAGCTATCAACATCAAAACCAGTATTTCTTATATCGAGATAAAATTCACCAATGCCTTCAAAATATACGAAATTAGAAGATGTTTCATCAAAATCACCAGAAAGATCCATCGAATCGGCTATCTGAATTTGATGCTCAGGATCTTCAAAAAGAGATAAACGAGGGTCAGAATAAACGTCTATTTCTTCTACATCCAATAATAGTTGAGACACATCGGCAACTTGTGAATTATTAGCCTTAGGGACTGCAATTATATTGATATTCGAAGGCGTTGAAGACATATCTTCATCTGGTGCTTTAATAAGTAATGTAGGCTTAATCACTGTACCCCCATAATCAAGTTTATATCCACCCACAGGTTGATCAAACTCTACTTGCCAATCTGAGGATAACGGCGGTTGAATAGATAATTCAACGGACATTTCATTACTAGAATAACCAATATGAGACAAAGAAAATTCTAACCTGCTTGTTTGCCCAGGTGCAACAAGTAATGTCTCCCCCTGTTCCTCTCCTAATTCAAAATCAATCCCATAAGTATTAGAAATTATAGGTTCATGTGAAAATGTTACTGGTTGATCATGTTGAAGATCTTTTACTCTTAATTCGAGAGGATACGTGCCTGCTTTTAGTCCGCCCTTATCGTATTCGTAAATTATTTTTCCAACTAATCCACCATTATCTAAAATCAAATCATTATCAGAGAAAGTGTAAGAAAATTCTTCAATACCTTCTATTCCGTCTGCATCGTCAATAAATAATTCAATCTCAGAAATATCTGCTCTTCCAAAAGCACTTCTAACATCTACAGAAATTTGAATTCTCCTATCTTCTTCTGAATCATGAGGATACCAATCTAATGTTTCAACATCATTCCAACCTGCACCCTCTTTGTGAACTTTAAGCGAACTTCCTGCAAGAGTGTTGGTTCTAACGCTAAGATATGTTTCCTGATTATCATTAGAAATGTCTCCAAAGAAGATTTTTACATCGCATCCAGAATCACCAAATCCACCTGAATCACAATTATTTGTAGATACGATTTCTAATTCTACCTTCAAGTAACTATCAGACTCCACTAAAAAGGTATTAACATTTTCAAAGACGAGTTTTTCATCATCGGGGTTAGATTCATCGCATGAATCAGTGCCAAAAAATCCATTACAAGGATTATCTAATTCTTCAGTCTGCGTAGAAATAATAGTATTACCACTCATTAATCTTGCATCCATTTCTGCAGTTGCTCCATCGGGACCTGAAAATTCATAAAATACATTGAAATCAATTTCATTAGAAACACCGCTTATATTAATATCCGATAGTAAAAGAGGCGTTATAAATACTCCCGTACTGTCAATAATACTTATTTGTGATTGAGAACCACTAGTTGGTTCACGAGTAGTTATTTTACCATCCGCATCATTTCCCGACCACGGATTGGAACTTCGTTCTTGTTGGGTTAACTCTTCAAAATAAAATCGATAATCTTGATCCGCTGAAGTAGAAAATTTTACAGGAATGATTTCAATTAAATCCTCATCATGAGTTTCAAATTGGATCAGTGTTGAAAATATTGAACAAATAAACATTAAACAAAGAACTAATGCCTTTGATTGATAAAATCTACGCGACATAACTACCCCCGTCTACAAGTAACCGTAAGAGTAGAGCATTAAACGGTTTGCCGTGTTATGTACATAACTACGTAAATTTCTCGATATTATCCTACTCGTTGAAAAACTAGTTCGTTTTCGGAGGGTCGCTGGGGTACCCGAGTGGTCAAAGGGGCCGGACTTAAGATCCGGTGGCGAAGCCTTCGTGGGTTCAAATCCCACCCCCAGCACCTATTCTTCTTCTGTACCATGATTCTTAGCCATTGAAGAAAATCTTTCTACAAATTCATTATAGTCTATTTTTCCATCGGAGTCTCTATCAATATCTCGCATTAAAACCTTCATTTGTAATTTTGAAAGTCCAATTCCGAAATCATCAATAGCAACCTCTAATTCGTCTGGTGAGAGACTACCATCACCATTAGTATCAAATTTCTTGAATGCCTCTTTTAACTCTAAATTCATCGATTTCCGTACATCATTTATACGATCTACCATTAATTGTTCCATCTGAGTAGCAACTTCTCCAACAAACCATTCTGCCTCCCTTCTATGCATACTCATTGAATATCTTCTATCTCCAACAAACAAAGTTAGACGACCATCTTCATTAGCATCAATATCTACGAATTTTTCTAAATCCCAGATTTTAGTTTTAAGGGGAATTAATCCTAAAAATTTAGCTTGTAATGAAATATTTGTAGCCGAGATCATCAACTTGTGACGAGATTCTAATTGACCTGTATTAGAATTAAACATCAACCAATAAGCACAAGTAAGAAATGGAAAAATAAATACCCAGATTAGTTGAGTATAGTCTGTATCTCCTATTGACCTTAGAAATAACATCGAAATCCCTACTGCAATTGAAAACAAAAAAGTCCCCCAAAAAAATAAAAGCGCCGATTGGGTTGAACGAGTTGGAATTGTAGTGTATACGGCATCTTGCCCTCTTCTAAATCCGAATTGTATTGAAGGTAATTTATCAGGCCTTGGCCAACGGTCTGGATATCTAGCTAATTGTTCGATTACGCCCATACCATGTTCATCCCTACGAACTAAACGTCCAGTATGCTCCTTAATCGGCAATAACAACTTAGAAGCAATTCCATTCATCATGTTTAATAATGAATTTTCATCATAACTCTCCAAAATATCAATCCATTCACCAGCTTCTAATTTTGCCTGAAGAATCCAAATCGCAGGAAGTGTTTTTTCTTCTCTAATTGTCCTTAATGCTTGAATCTCTCCTTTTTTGAAAGTTTTTTCAGCAATTCCTACCTTGAATTGTAATCCCTCATCATCTGCAAACATATGTATGTCACTAGAAATACATGATTTTGCCGAAAAAGTTCCATCATCTGATAAATCAGATAGGTCAATTGATGTGGATTGTAGCCATCCCATGAAAAGCCGAGTCATAGGAGATATATGACTATGTACTTTTTAATCAAGATATTTTTGATTATTTTTGATTATTTTAAACCACCATCTACTGCAATGATTTGTCCCGTGATATATTTAGGACCATTCGCTAGAAATAATGCGGTTTCTGCGATTTCATTTACTGTACCCTCCCGCTCCATAGGAATTTGATTTAGAATTATTTCCTTATCTTCATCTTCTATCCATTCAGGAAACATTATTGCACCCGGAGCAATGCCATTAACTCGTATTTTTGGGGCTAATTCATATGACAGGCTCAGTGTCAAATTATACAAAGAAGCTTTACTAGCACAATAATTTGTATAATTTTCCCAAGGATATTGATAAGAAGTATCAACCATATTAATTACACAACCATCCACGGACTTTAATGACTCCAATAGTCCTTGAGTTAAGAAATAAGGCGCCTTTGAATTTATGCCATGCATCGAATCCCACATCTCTGTAGTAACTTTTGAAAATTCTACTTTTTCATATTTTGATGCTGAATTAATTAAAACATCAAGTCCACCACGTTTTTTTACTAACTCAGAATTAATAACATCTGATACAAAAATATCTAATTCTGTTGTCAAATCTGCTTTGATCATTACTGCTTTAGCACCTAGTTGTTTAATTTTTTTAACAATATTTTCTGCCTCACCTTTTGAATTGTTATAATGTATTATCACATCATAGCCAGATTCAGCAAATTTTAACGCTGTTGCCGCACCTAGACGTTTAGCAGAACCAGTAATTAATACAAGTTTTTTAGATTTTGAATTGTTAGCATAACTTTCCTCTGACATACTAATGCCTAACACACTATACGTTTGAAGGTTCGTTATCCAATTTTTATACAACAAACAAACACTTTTTGAAACACCCGGTATAGGGTCTACTGAATAGGATGACCAAACAACGTCTACCAGTTTTGCAAGATTCCGATGAAACTGTTAAAAACAAGTCTAAAAAAAGGTTACCCGCATGGTTTAATATCAAATTACCTAATGCAACACAACAAGCAAAATTCAATGAAACCAAAGCCTCGGTCAAAGATAACAAATTACACACCGTTTGTGAAGAAGCAAAATGCCCCAATATCCATGATTGTTGGTCCAGCGGAGATGCCACTTTCATGATTGCAGGGAAAGAATGTACAAGAGGTTGCAAATTTTGTGCTGTCGGAACTATATCTAAACCACCACCATTGGATGAAGAAGAACCAAAAAATTTAGCAGACGCAGTAGAATCAATGAATTTAAGACATGCAGTAATAACAGTAGTTAATCGTGATGATCTATCGGATAGTGGAGCTGCTCATTACAGCAAATGTATAGACGAAGTTCACAAAAGACAACCGAATCTGACCCTTGAACTACTCTGTTCTGATTTAGCTGGAGATTTAGATGCTCTTAAATTACTTCTAGAAAATAGCCCTCTTTCTGTTTTTGCACATAATGTAGAATGTGTGCCCAGACTAGATAAAAAAGTCAGAGATCCAAGAGCGTCTTTCGAACAATCTCTTCTAATTTTAAAACAAGCAAAGAAGATAAGACCAGACATAATTACAAAAACATCACTAATGGTTGGTGTTGGTGAAAGTAATGATGAAATCATAATGGCAATGGATTTAATCCGAGAAGCAAAGGTAGATTTAATTACGATAGGGCAATACTTAGCACCATCTAAAAAACATTTGAAAGTAGATAGATTTCCAGAACCTTACCTTTATGATGAATGGGCTGAAGTAGCTATTGAAAAAGGATTTTCAGGTGTTGCATCTGGTCCATTCGTAAGATCTTCTTTCAAAGCTGGATTATTGTTGAGAAAAACCCTAGATCCAAATAATAATGAAGTTCTACCTGGAGCTTATGTTAAGGTTTCAGATAAAATTTTTGAGAACCGACATCACTTAAGTCCTGTAGCGGGTGAGGCCAACCAATGAGAATGGAGGAATAAAAATGAGCGAAAAGAAAAATTCCGAAAATCCATTCAGAGTGGGAACTCCTCCAGCGAGACCAGGAGAAAATCCAATCTTCAATAAATGGAGTTTTCAACCCGAAGATTTAAAGAAATTAGACCCATTAAATTGCACTACAAAAGACTCTGAACCTCATGCATTTGGACTACTTCGCGTATTAAATGATAATTATGAGGCTAAAGGAGAGTGGGACCCAGAACTTGATGCTGACACCTTAAGATTGGGATTAGAGCATATGATGAGATTAAGGATTTTTGACGATAGAATGATGAAAATGCAAAGAACAGGAAAACTTTCCTTTTACATGAGATCACTCGGAGAAGAAGCAATTGCGATTGCACAAACTATGGCTCTTGAAGATCAAGATTGGATTTTCCCCTCATACAGGCAACCTGGAGCTCAATTTGTTAGAGGAAGAGATATGGTTTCAATGATTTGTCACTGTATAGGAAATGAGTTAGATAATGTTAAAGGAAGACAAATGCCAGTTCATTACACATACAAAGAAGGTCGCTTCATATCAATCTCAAGTCCTGTTGGCACACAATTTAGTCAAGCTGTGGGTGTTGCGATGGCAAGTTCATACAAGGGTGTTGATGAAGTTACAATTACTTGGCTAGGAGACGGAACTAGTGCACAGGGAGATTATCACTATGGGCTGAATTTTGCTAGCGCATTCAAACCTCCAATTATCCTTAACGTAGTTAATAATCAATGGGCAATTTCTACTCATAAAAATCTAGCAACAGGAGGGGTCAATTTCGCATCCAGAGGTCTTTCCTACGACATCCCTTGTTTTAGAGTCGATGGCAATGATTTCTTAGCCCTATACTCAATAACGAAATGGGCAGCCAAAAGAGCTAGAGCAGGTTTAGGACCCACCCATATTGAAATCTATACATATCGTGCTGGTGCACATAGTTCTTCTGACGATCCTTCAAGATATCGTCCTGAAAATGAAGCTGATTTTTGGCCTGGAGGTGACCCTGTAAATCGTTTGAAAATGCACTTAATTAAAATCGGTGAATGGGATGAAAAAAGAGATAATGAACTCAAAGAAAAAATTGATTCAGAAGTCATGTCTGCCTACAAAGAAGCTGTAAAGTATGGAGATCTTGCTAACGGTCCATTCCCACCAGCTTCAACAATTTTTAGCGATGTTTATGAAGAAATACCATGGCACATACAAGAACAAAGAGAGGAATTAGGGAAGTGATATTATGGTAGAAATGAATATGATTCAAGCATTAAATTCAGCACTAGACATCCAATTAAAAAATGATGATAGTGTAATTATTTTTGGAGAAGATGTCGGTTTCTTTGGTGGAGTTTTTCGTGTTACTGACACACTACAACAAAAATATGGTAAACACCGTGTATTTGATTCTCCTCTAGCAGAGGGAGGAATTGCTGCAACAGCGTTTGGCATGGGAATAAATGGACTTAGGCCAGTAGTTGAAATTCAATTTGCAGATTATATCTTCCCAGCATACGATCAAATCGTAAATGAAATTGCTAAAATTAGATACCGAAGTGGAGGCGAATTTACAACTCCAATTACATTTAGGACACCAGCAGGAGGAGGCATAAAAGGTGGAAATCACCACTCACAATCCCCGGAAGCACAATTTACACATACACCTGGAATTAAGGTGGTTTATTGCTCGACTCCAAATAATGCAAAAGGGTTACTTACAGCAGCAATAGAGTCAAATGATCCTGTAATTTTCTTTGAACCAAAGAGGTGCTACAGAGGACCATTTTATGGAGACCCTCACAATGTACCTACATGGAAAGGTCATGAAAAAGCAGAAGTCCCAGAGGACTATTACAAAATAGAATTAGAAAAAGCAGAAATTGTACAAGAAGGTACAGATTGTACAGTAATTGCATGGGGAGCAATGTTACATGTAGCAGAAGCAGGAATCAAAGAAAGTGGGGTTTCTTGTGAATTAATAGATTTACAAACATTAATACCATTCGACAAAGAAACTCTTGTAAATTCTGTGAAAAAAACTGGAAGATGTGTAATAGTGCATGAGGCTCCAAAAACAAGTGGTTTTGGAGCCGAACTATCTGCATCCATCCAAGAAAATTGTTTCTATTCACTAGAATCACCAATTATTAGAGTTACTGGATGGGATACACCATTCCCCCATTCCACAGAATGGGATTATCTGCCCAATCCAGAAAGAATAGCAACAGCAATAAAGAAAACACAGGAGGAATGATACATGGGAGAAATTGAATTTAGATTACCAGATATTGGTGAAGGAGTAGTTGAAGGTGAAATCGTCATTTGGCACGTGAAAGAAGGTGACGTAGTAAAAGAAGATGATCCCATTTTAGATGTTATGACAGATAAAGCAACTGTAACAATTCCAAGCCCTACCGACGGAAAAATAAAAACAATTCAAGGCAAGGCTGGAGAAATGCTTAAAGTAGGCCAAGTTTGTATAGTATTTGAAGTAGAAGGTGGCCATTCTATAGATAATTCTGAAGAAAAAATTGAAGAAGTAATTGAACAAAAAGAACAACCGAAAGAAATCAAAAAAGAACCTATTTCTACCAATAAGCCCGCTCAACAAATACGTAAGAAAGGAGAACGAGTTATGGCAAGCCCAGCAGTTCGTAAAAAAGCTAGAGAAAAAGGAATTGATTTAGCATCCATAAATGGTAGTGGCCCTGGAGGAAGAATTACTCACTTGGATCTTGATTCATGGAAAGATGCTGGATCACCAGTAGCTGCAGCAGGAATAACTAGAACTGCATTATCAGGAACAAAAGAAATTCCAGTAATTGGCCTAAGAAGAAAAATTGCTGAACAAATGAGTAAATCATATTCAAACATAGCTCATTTCTCTTATTTTGAAGAAGTAGATGTCACAAATTTAGAAGAATTAAGAGTATATTTAAATAAAAATCGTTCTGAAAGTCAACCAAAATTAACATATTTACCATTCATTATGCAAGCACTGGTAAAAGCTCTTTCCGAGCATCCACAATGTAATGCACACTACATGGATGAAGAAGAAAAAGTAATACAATTTGAAGCAATTAATCTAGGAATTGCAACACAAACTGACAAAGGCTTATTTGTTCCTGTTGTGAAAAATGTAGAAGCACAAGACATATGGGAATCTGCAAATGAGATGATTAGAGTTTCAAGTGCCGCAAGAGATGGAAAAGCCACCATGAATGATTTACAAGGATCAACATTTACAATTACTAGCCTAGGGAAGATGGGAGGATTGGGTGCAACACCAATAATCAATCATCCAGAAGTAGGAATTCTTGGAGTGCATAATGCAAAAGAAACACCAGTAGTTATTGACGGAAGAATTGAAATTAGAAGAATTATGAGATTAAGTTCTAGTTGGGATCATAGAGTTGTTGATGGTTGGGATGGTGCCATGTTAGTTCAAACTCTGAAGAATTTACTGGAACACCCAGCTACAATTTTCATGTGAGGTTTCAACATGGAAACAAAAAGATGTAAAGTATTGGTAATTGGAGCTGGACCTGGAGGTTATGTTGCAGCAATTAGATCAGGACAACTAGGAATGGATACAATAATTGTAGAAGGTGAAAGAGCAGGCGGTACTTGCTTAATTAGGGGTTGCATACCCTCAAAAGCAATCATACATGCAGCACATAAATTCCATTCGTTAGAAAAACATTTGACTGAAAAAGGACACATGGGCATTACTCTACCAAGTCCTGCAGAATTAAATTTAGTTAATCTCATTTCATGGAAAGAAGAAATAGTTGATAAATTAAACAAAGGAGTAGAAGGTTTATTGAAAGCCGCCAAAGTAAAACTTGTTTCAGGATGGGCAAAATTTATCG
The DNA here is from genome assembly GCA_002696315.1 of Methanobacteriota archaeon. Lineage (GTDB taxonomy): Archaea > Thermoplasmatota > Poseidoniia > Poseidoniales > Poseidoniaceae > MGIIa-I. Next base: position 63,241 of record NZRR01000028.1, read on the forward strand.
ACGCTAAAACGTGCATAGTTTCAAATTCTAACGGCGAAATCAGAATAGAGGCCGAGCATGTCATATTAGCTAATGGCTCAGTACCAATTGAATTACCATTTATGCCATTTAATGAAAATGTGATTTCAAGTAGAGAGGCTTTAGAATTACAAGATTTGCCAAAACACCTAGTTGTGGTTGGCGGAGGATACATTGGATTAGAGTTAGGAATCGCTTACAAAATGTTAGGTTCAGAAGTAACAATCATTGAAGCAACGGATAGTGTTCTACCAATATTTGATAAAGAACTCAGAAGACCTGTAGAATTATACTTGAAGAAAAATAAAGTAACAGTACATACAAACTCATTTGCCAAAGGAGTAGAGAATACAAAAACAGGAATCAAAATAAATTATACTGATTCAAATGGTGACTTGAAATCACTAGATGCAGATAAAGTTTTAGTTACTGTCGGTAGGAAACCTAGATCAAAAGATTCAGGAATAGAAAAAATGGGAGTGAAAATGAACGATCAAGGTTTTATTATTGTAGATAATAAATGTGCAACAAATATGCGCAATGTATGGGCAATTGGAGACATTTCCGATAGTGGAGAAATGCTAGCGCATGTTGCATCCAATCAAGGAGAGATGGTTGCTGAAATTATTGCGGGACACATTAGAGAATATGACCCTGTATCTGTTCCTGCAATCGTATTTACGGAGCCCGAAATCATTTCTGTGGGTATGTCACCTGAAGAAGGGAAAGAATACTGTGAAAAATTAAATACAACATTACTTACTGGGAAATTCCCTCTTGCTGCCAATGGGAGATCTTTGACAATGGAAGCGGAAAAAACCGGAGGATTTGTTAGAGTGATTGCTAGAGAAGACAATCATCAAATTCTTGGAATTCAAGCTGTAGGAAGTTCCGTGAGTGAATTATCTGGAGAATTTTCACTGGCCCTTGAAATGGGAGCACTGTTGGAAGATATAGCAGGAACCATACACGCTCATCCAACTATGTCTGAAGCATTCCATGAAGCAGTTCTTGCCACATTAGGTCATGCAATTCATATTTCATGAGGAAAAATCATGCGAAGCATAGAACTCATACAATTTTCGTGTGAGGATCATGAAAAAATTGACATTATAATGAAAGAAATGCAAAAGTTAAGAATAAATGATAATATTAAAGATACTTTAATCTTTGTTGAACACCCAGAAATTGTCACCATAGGGCCAAAAGCAAAAAAAGAAAATATACTACCTCCAGAAGATTACCCAAGAAAATTTGTAGATCGAGGTGGAGGGCTGACATGGCATGGCCCTGGGCAATTAGTCATTTATCCAATCTTTAAATGGGATTTAAAGGATGAAAAAAATATAAAAAAAATCATTAATAAATTAGAAGGATGGGTAATAAATACGTTTTCAGATTTAGGAATTGATGGAAAAAGAGATCAAAGAATGAGAGGAGTTTGGATAAATAATAAAAAAATTGTAAGCATTGGACTTTCATTTCTGAAATGGGTTTCAAGACATGGGCTGTCAATAAATTATAACACTCCAAGAGGGAGGGTGGAAATATTAGAAGGATGCGGATTAGAAGCTGGCATTACCTCAAGTCTTAATCAAATGGGTCACCTAATAAATAGACAAGATTTAGAAAAGAATTTGATCAATAATATTAATTTACTAAACAGAAGTTTGGATAAATAACTGTTTTTTAATGCAATAATTCCAAAAAAATAATCCAAAAAAGAAGCTAATTAAATGTGCCATCGAAATATAATTAGTAATTCCGTTAACAAAAACATTCCAAATTTCGAATATAATTACAATAAATGGAATTAACCATTTCTTTCTTGAATAATTAGACAAACCACCAAGAAGACCGAACATTCCAACAGAACCCCCAATAAATCCTCTGTTAAGAGCACTAGCGAAAAACTCCGAATCAGAATTAAAATAATAACCAATATTCATGAATAGCCCCATAATTATACAAGTGACTGAAATACAAGAAAAAAATAGAATAAATGTACTTTTTGAATTAGTCCATGCTTCAAAAGATTGTCCAAAGACAATAAAACCATATAAAACTAATTTTAAATGTGGTAAATCATTATGAAAATAAGGAGATGTGAAAAATGAAATAAAATACTCATGTGGTCTAGAAAATAATTTATTTGGCCAAATTGAGCTAGAACATGCTAATTGTTCAATGAATGAATCACATCGATGACCACCCCAATGACCAAACCCAAGAAAATATGCAATAGAAAACACAATTAACAAATAAGAACATGAGAATAGTCTCGATTTAATTATTTCATATGGACGAAGAAATTTTCTATTATAATCGAAAAATGGTAATATAAAAGGGAATAAAGGTTTTTTACTCATATTGTTACCCAATCTAAATTTCAATTATTTTTCACTTTTCCTCGATTTAACAATAAAAGTCACATAAATTATACCTAAAATACCTACAAATAAAATTGTGGCTGATCCATATCCAGGATCACCTAGTCGAAATACAACAATAGCAGAAACGATAGACATTAAAGAAATTAATGATGCTATAATATATTTAGAATGTTTTGGAATTGTTTTTCCTGTGGAATAATATTCTAATATTGCGGAGCCAAAGAATCTGTTTGTTAAAGACCATCTAAATAATCTCTCACTTGAAAGAGAAAATAGAAATGCTGCAGGAACCGCCCAAGATACTGTTGGCCAACCGGGAATAAAAATACCAATTATTGCGAAAAAAGTCAGAATTAATCCTAAAAAAACATATACTTTTCTTTTTAAAGGACTAGAAGTATGCAAATACTGACTAACAATATCCTCTACTTTTGACATAAATATACCTCAGATTCGTTCTATAAGAACTGCGATACCTTGACCNCCACCTATGCAAGCGGTTGCGATTCCATATTTTCCATTGGAACGCTTAAGTTCATGACTTAATGTNAAAATTAATCTTGTACCTGTCGCTGCTAATGGATGACCTAATCCTACAGCTCCACCATTAACATTCACTTTTTCGACATCTAGATTCANTTCTTTTATACAAGCTACAGCCTGACCTGCGAATGCCTCATTAATTTCCCANCTATCAANATCNTCAACAGTTAAGTTCGCTTTTTCCAAAGCCTTCAAACTACTTGGAACAGGNCCGAANGCCATTATTGCTGGATCTAAACCAACTATACCCCATGATANGATTCTTGCAAGNGGTGTATCNCCATCTTTCAACGCTCTTTTCTTNGATTTTAGAATNACTGCNGCAGCACCATCAACAACTCCTGATGCATTACCNGCNGTTACTAAAGANTCTGGACCAAAATGNGTCTTTAATNCTGATAAAGATTCCTTACTAGTNCCTCTNACGAAATGNTCTTCATGAGTTAAATCTATAATTCCGTTTGATGTTTCTACAGGAACAATCTCCTCAGAAAATACACCCCCATCAATACTTTCCTCTGTTCTTTTATGACTAAGTGAAGCAAAAACATCTGCTTCTTCCCGGGTCACTCCTACTCTTTTGCATAATTCATCACTTGTTTGAGCCATAAACATGTTACAGGTCCCGTCGATTAAATTTGTGAACAAATAATCTTCCATATCAACGTCGATTTCTGTACCTGATTTAGGCGGTCTTCCTAATTTATACGTATCTCTTTTACCTCTCAATACATGTGGAGCTTGACTTAAATTTTCCATACCTCCAGCCACAACTACCTCTGCTTCTCCGAGCATTATCATTTGTGATCCTGAAACTATAGATTGTGCACCACTACCGCATAATCTGTTTAAGGTCAACATAGGAACCTCCTGAGGAATACCCGCATTTAATCCTGCATGTCTTGCTCCAAAAATAGCTTGACCCGAGGTTTGTAGAGCATGCCCCATTACTACGTGATCTACTTTAGAAGGGTCCGTTCCTGTTTTTTCTAATGCACCTTTTATTGCGATAGTTCCAAGTTCTTCTGCAGAAATTGAAGAAAGTCGTCCACCAGACTCTCCGTCTCCTCTTTTTCCACCTAACCATTCACAAAAAGGAGTTCTAGCTCCTCCAACAATGACAACTTCATTATCCTCCATGAGTTACCCACAGAGATTAAGCATAAGAGTTTAGTTAATTTTCTTANTTCANAGGGCNCCTAGAANACCAATTANTGAAGCCGCAACCCAAGCTCCNGACATACTTCCTAAATTACCCAATGCNGTCACTAACAATACTTTTCCAGCTGGATTTGTCCAATAGGATTTCCAATCTTCTAATTTCAAAAAATTAGTCAAATCCTCTGTAGTAGGTTCGTCAACTTTCATTTGAACATAACCTGCAAACCATCCGGCAGCCAAGAATGGATTCAAAGAAGTNATNGGAGAGGCTATAGCNGCAGTAATTACNGAAAAAATATGCCCCCTAGCCAGTATTACAGCAATTGCTGCACAAATTGAATTTGCAAGAGCCCAAGTTGTCAAAATTTCTGTAAATTCACCAATGTCATTATCNAAACCAGATTTAACTACGAAACCNAATAAAATCAATGGAATTAACCAAGGTAAAACTTTTTGAAATACTGTTTTTTTAGGNATTTCTGAAAGAGTTTTTATACGNTTATTATTTGGTTTTTTNAACTCATTTAGNTGAGATTTTACTCCTGTTAAATGACCTGCACCAATTACNGCTAAAACTTTACCTGAATCACTATTTTGCAATATTTTATGTGCAAGGAATTCATCTCTTTCATCTACTAATACGGATCCAGCNCCTGGCGCNACTTCCCTTAATTCGTCAATCATCATAGTCATTAAATCTTTATTTTCTAAGATTTCTTTAATATCAAAATCTTCCGTATTGTCTTCTTCTCCAACCAAAGACCAAAGTAAACCAAGTTTTTCTCTAAATTTCATTTTTTTCCAAGCACGNCTCAAAGTTATTTGAATATCTCGATCAATTAATGCAACTTGTTTGTCTTTTTCCTTAGCCAAAGAAATAGCTTCAATTAATTCAGCCCCGGGTTGTAAATCCTCAGTAATACCTAATTTTCTCTGTTCAGATGCCAACATACTTTGAGCAATAATTAAAGGGGCTTTTCCTTCTTTGATGACTTTAAGTAAGCTTTCTTTATCCAGACGTCTATTTTCTGAAAGTGCCTTAAATCTACTTTCACANAACTCAACAGCAACNATATCGGGATTCCATNGCTCGATTTCTGATTTAACTAATTCCACAGAATCTTTACTAACATGAGCCGTTCCCACCAATCTTATGTTCTCTTCTATAGAAATTACTAGATTGCCATTCGAGTCCATATTTACACCTAACCATTAATTAGTGAACTTAATACATTTGAAAGATCAATATGTTCTTTGACGTCATGAACTCTTAAGATGTCTATTCCATTTATTTGTGCATAAGCGGAAGCACCCAAAGTACCTGCCAATCTATCTGATGCACNTCTACNATTNGTNATTTCACCAATCATTGATTTTCTACTAACTCCATTTAGAACACTAAATGTANCTCTTCTNAATTTTNCNGTTCCNCTNAGAAGTTCTAAATTATGTTCTAATAATTTGCCAAAACCTATTCCAGGATCTAAAATAATNAACTCCTGTGGAAATCCTCTTTTAATCAATTCATCTGCCTTTGAAAACAAATAATTAGATACTTCTCCTAGACAATCATCATAGTCAGGTGATACTTGCATATCTTCAGGATTATTTTGCATATGCATAATACAAACTGGTATTCTTTCTGATAAAATTAATTTGAACATCTCAGGNTCCCTTAAGCCAGATACATCATTTATCATCAAAGCACCTGCATTTATAGCTTCCTTGGCGACTTCCGGTTTTTTAGTATCGACTGAAATTAGTATATTTGGGATTAAGGATTTAATTTTTTTAATTATTGGAATTACGCGTTTTAATTCTTTTTCCGAAGAAATCTCTTTAGAACCTGGCCTAGTTGATTCACCCCCAATATCAATCCAATCAACGCCTAAATCCCACATNTCAAGTGCTGCTTTAATCGCTTGTTTCGGATTATACCTAGAATCTTCGTAAAAAGAATCATTTGTCACATTTACAATCCCCATAACTTTTGGTCGACCTAGTGCATCCTTACGNATAAAACTAGCAAGTTCTTCGACAGAAGGNCGGACAGCCTTAGAAGGTTCAGAACTCGCCATGTAACGGCGCTACGCTTGCGAGTCTTTATCAGTTAGCAAAATAGCGCGTGTTTAATGGATGAGCAATTGAATAGCATTTCTGGAATTGAAAATTCATCTGAAAATTCTAATTCACACGATGGTGGTGGTATCGATCCTTGGCAATTAGCAGATGCAATATTAGAAAGGATGGATGTTACCGATAGCCAAACAATTGATCAAATGATACATAAAAGAGCTGTTTTATCTGGGACAATTATTGGAGGGCTTCTATTATTTTGGTGGCTTGTTTTTGTAAAATTTGATTCAGCGACATTTAATGAGCCTGAATTGATACTACAACTGAATTATGAGGTGATTTCGGCTTTACTCCCATTCTTAGTTTTTGCTGGTTCAGTTCTAAATATGATGAGTAGAGAATTAGGACGACCAGGGCCTGGCACTATTGCTGGATTTTTGTTACTAATTTCAGTATATTTTGTAATCGAACCCCTTGGAATGTATTTGTTTAATCAAACTGATGCTGAAATGGGCACGGTAATCTGGCTATGCTCTAGATTAGCAATTATTGGAACAGGAGTTTATATTGGCTCAAAAATGCTAATGGAAGCTTTTCTTCTTTCTTGGGTCAAAAGATTTTTAGAAATGCATGAAGCTAGTATTTCTAAAGAAGATTCTATAACTCCTGAAGAAGTAGAAGCTGATACAGTCCCCACATAGCTAAAAAAGGTGATTTAATGCCAAATCATCCCGCACCAATTACCGTTATAAGGCTAGGATATAGAGTAGGAAGAGATCCAAGAATTAATACACACCTAGGACTTGTTTCAAGAGCATTAGGCGCAAATAAATTTCTAGTTTCAGGAGATAAAAATCACAAAATGTTTGAAACAATTAAACAAGTAACGAAGACCTTTGGCGGGGAATTTTCAACAAATCATTTAGATGCCCCTCTTAAATGGATTAGAAAATATAAATCCGAACAAAAGGATGGTGGTAAAAATGCCACAGTAGTTCACTTAACAATGTATGGAGAAGACTATAGAAAAGTAATCAAGGAAATACCTAGAGATAAACCTCTAGCTATAGTAGTAGGAGGGGCTAAAGTTCCTGCTTCAATCTATAGAATGGCCGACTATAATGTTTCTGTTGGCAATCAACCACATAGTGAAGTTGCAGCACTTGCGTTATTCTTAGATAAATTACAAGACGGAAAGTCGATTGATAGAAAGTTCTCAAACCCTAAGCTCGAGATTATCCCTGATTTAGAAAGGAAAAATGTAATAGATCACGAAAAAAAAGAAGAAGAATAATCTAAAAATTATATATTTCCATCCTCAATCCTTATTGAGTCTATTCAACGACATGGGCTGATGTCGGCGTCTAAGCATAGGCCAGTAGGATTTAGTCCGGGCCTTGGACAAAAGGGTGTAAAAAATCCAATTAGTTTCCAAGACGCCTCTGATAAGTTAGCAAATATAGCCAATAATAACGATTCTTTGCCAATTGCTGCTAGTGGACCGGGAATTTTACTTTTGGCTGATGGAAGTAGATTTGAGGGAGAATTATTTGGTTCAGAAGGCATTGCACAAGGAGAATTAGTATTTACTACTGGCATGGCTGGTTATCAAGAAAGTTTAACAGATCCTTCATTCGCAGGTCAGGTTCTAACTTTTACATATCCATTAATTGGAAACTATGGAATTCATGCATCATCATCTGAAAGCTCCTCTATTTGGCCAAGAGCATTAATTTGTAGAGAATTAATAATTCATCCAGACCATAGGGATTCAATAGGCAATGTTGATGAATTCTTAAGAACTCATGGAGTTCCTGGATTAAAAAAAGTAGATACTAGAGCGATAACTAAGAAAGTAAGAGAATATGGTACATTACTTTGCGTAATGGGACCTATGGAAAAAGAAGAAGAATTAATACAATTATTAGAAGAAATTGAAGACCCCTCGACAAATGATTTAATTGAAACTGTATGTATTTCTAAGCCAGTCATAGTTAATGAAGGTGCTTTAGATAATAATGGTGAAAAATTACCAAGACTAGGTGTTCTAGATTGTGGTATTAAGTACAACATAATTAATGAATTGTCAAAAAGATTTGAAGTATTATGGTGCCCACCAGATATTGAATTTGAAGATTTAATTCAAAAATGGAATATTTCCGCTCTTTTCTGTTCAAATGGCCCAGGAGACCCCGCTCAAGAAGGAAGAGCTACATTAGCAAGGAAGACATTAGCTAAAGGCGTTAAAGCAGGCATTCCAACCATGGGAATTTGCTTGGGACATCAATTACTTGGTTTGGCTGCGGGATTGGAGACATACAAGATGCTTTATGGCCATAGAGGTGCAAATCAACCTGTAATTGAAATCAATACAGGGAAAGTAAGTATTACTTCACAAAACCATGGATTTGCTGTTGCTGACCCCGAAAAAGGAAGATTAGCAGAACATCCATCTAAAGTAAATTCTGGGAGGAANGAAAATCTTATTGGTTCGAAAGTAAAAGTATCTCANATTAATGCCAATGATAATACAGTAGAAGGATTAGAAGTAATCGGAAAACCAGCATTTAGTGTCCAATACCACCCAGAAGCATGTCCTGGGCCAAATGATGCATCAAAATTATTTGATCAATTTGAAACAATAGTCAGGGGTGAAATTAATGCCAAGAAGAAATGATATCCAGAGAATACTATTACTTGGTAGCGGACCAATTCGAATTGGGCAAGCTGCGGAATTTGATTTTAGTGGTTCTCAGGCATGTAGGGCATTAAGGGAAGATGGTTTTGAAGTTATTTTAGTCAATTCCAACCCCGCAACAATCCAAAATGATCCAGAAATGGCAGATGTAGTCTACATTGAACCACTCCTTCCAGAGGTTGTTAAAAAGATCATTGAGATTGAAAAACCCGACGCATTACTAGCAGGAATGGGTGGACAAACCGCACTAAATATCGCCACGGAATTAGCAAACGACGGTGTTTTAGAAAAGTATAATGTAGAATTAATTGGTTCTGATTTAAATGCAATTGAAAAAGCAGAAGATAGAGCTTTATTCAAAGAGATATGTGAATCTATAGATTTACCAGTACCTAAAGCAATTGCTTGTAATTCAATAGANGAAGTAATTCAAGCATCAGAAGAATTAGGAACTTGGCCATTATTAATTAGACCTGCTTTTACTTTAGGNGGACTTGGTGGAGGAACTGTAAATAACATTGGTGAGTTAGTTGAAGTTTCATCATTAGGTTTACGAAATAGCAGAATCAACCAAGTATTAATCGAGGAATCAATATTAGGTTGGCAAGAACACGAATATGAAGTAATTAGAGATTCTAAAGACAATTGCATTATTGTATGTACTATGGAAAACTTAGATCCAATGGGAGTTCACACTGGAGAAAGTATAGTTGTGGCACCAGTCCAATCTTTATCAGATAGAGATCACCAATATCTAAGAGATTGTGCTCTAAAATTAATCAGAGAGTTAAATATTTGTGGAGGTTGTAATGTTCAATTCGCTGTGAATCAAAAAAATGGTGAAATTAGAGTAATTGAGGTTAATCCAAGAGTAAGTAGATCTTCTGCATTAGCAAGTAAAGCAACGGGTTATCCAATTGCAAGAATGGCAGCAAAAATAGCAATTGGCTATTCTCTAGACGAATTACCAAATCCAATTACAGGCCATGGAACCACTGCAGCATTTGAACCAACTCTAGATTATTGTGTAGTTAAAATACCTCGTTGGCCCTTTGACAAATTTAGAACTGCAAATAGAACGCTTGGAACATCAATGAAATCTACAGGAGAAGTCATGGCAATTGGAAGGAATTTTCAAGAGGCATTTCTGAAAGCATGGGGTAGCCTAGAAACTGGAAACCCACATCCAAGGCCACTTACTAAAGCTGATGAGTCAGAAGGAGAGGATATGGATTTAAGGGCGAGAGAGAAATTAGGTGAGGAGACCCTGATAAACTGGCTGGAAGTTGCAACAGATCGAAGACTTTCAGCCATTTTAGAAGCATTTAGAAGAGGTTGGAGTGTTGAAAAGATTCATGAACACACTCAAATCACGAAATGGTTCCTTTACAGAATTGAAAAGATAATTGATATTGAAAATGAGATTAGTAATTCAGGTGACTCTCCCGATGAACTTAATGAAAAACAATTGAGAAAATGGAAGGGTTTTGGATTTAGTGACGCATATATTTCAGACGCACTATCTAATTTCTCTTCAAGTGGATGGAAGAATTTACCAGAAAGTCAAAATGAAATCGCTGTTATGAAACAACGTCACAAATTAGGTATCCATCCCAAATACCGAATGGTAGATTCATGTGCAGCAGAATTTGCTGCTTCGACACCTTATTATTATTCTACATACGAAGAAGGTCAAATAAATNATGAATATGGNATAGACAAATATGAATTAATGTCNGATTCTCCTAAAAGACAAGTTGTTATAGGAAGTGGACCAATAAGAATCGGGCAAGGCATTGAATTTGATTACGGGTGTGTACACGCAGTAAAATCAATTCGGGAGCATGGAGATGAAGCCATAATTATCAACAATAATCCCGAAACTGTTTCTACAGATTTTGATACATCCAACAGACTGTATTTCGAACCATTAAGTATTGAATTTGTGATAGAAATATTACTTAGAGAACGTGCTTATGGAATACTATTACAATTTGGTGGCCAAACTGCAATTAATCTAGCATTACCATTAGAAAAAAGAATGGAAATTCTAGAAAATGCAGGTTTGAGTTTAAATTTACTAGGAACAAGTATTGATGCTATAGATGAAGCGAGTGATAGAGAACGATTTGAGGAATTCTCTAGAAAAAATGGTTTGAAAATGCCTCGAGGATTAACAGGAAAAACATCTAAAGAAGTTAGGAATGCAGTAGATAAAATTGGATTCCCAGTTTTAATTCGTCCATCATATGTATTGGGAGGAAGGGGTATGGAAGTACTTACTAATGATAAGCAACTTGATGCTTACCTTAGCGAAGCTTATATCACTCCTGAAAAACCAATATTAATTGACCAATATTTGTCACATGCCACTGAGCTTGATGTAGACGCTGTGTCTGATGGAAAAGATGTTTTAGTTGGAGCAATAATGGAGCATCTAGAAGAAGCAGGAATACATTCAGGAGATTCTACGTGTTTTATACCCACTCAAAATATTTCTAAAGAGATATTAAAAAGGGTAGAAGAACAGACAAAAATCATTGGCATCGGATTAAATATAGTTGGATGTTTCAACATTCAATTTGCAATTCAAGATAAGGAGTTATATGTTTTAGAAGTAAATCCAAGATCTAGCAGAACCGTACCTTTTGTCGCTAAAGCAACAGGAATACCCCTCGCAAAAATTTCTGCTAAGACAACATTAGGTGTTGAGATATCAAAACAACTAATCCCAGAACCAACCAAAGGACATGTTTGCGTTAAAGCACCAGTATTCCCATTCATAAAATTAGTAGGTTTAGATCCAGCACCTGGACCTGAAATGAAATCTACAGGAGAGGTCATGGGCAGTGACACTACTGCAGAAATGGCTTATTTAAAGGCCAGATTAGCTACTGAAATACCTGTGGCAACATCAGGAGGAGTGTACCTTACCGTGAGAGATGAAGACAAACAAGCATTACTACCAATTGCTAGAAATCTTGAAAATATGGGGTTCGAATTATACGCAACTCCAGGAACTGCTGATATTTTAAGAAAAAATACAATTAATGTAAATACTGCATTTAGAATTCATGAAAAAGGTCATCCTGACGCATTAGATTTGATGCATCAAGGTAAAATTAAATTCATAATTAATGTACCCACAATTAGCGGTGGAGCCGTTAGAGATGGAAACATAATGCGTAGATTAGCAGTAGAGATGAACATACCATTCGTTACAACAATTTCTGGTGCTAAAATGGAAGTTTCTGCCATGAAAGAAGCTAAGAAAGGAACTCTTAAACCTATAAAATTACAAGTAAACTATAATACGATAAATAAAAAATTAAAACAAAAAATTGGATTTGAAAGTTCCAAAGACTTAGGGCAAGCCTAGCAAGAATCGTAAGCTTCGATGATATATTTTGTTGTCGGAGAAGTCCAAGCTAATTCTGAGATACCTTCTTCTCCTGATTTAGAATACCCGAATACAACATCTTCGACTCTAACATTTCCATTAGATGATCTGGCTAGAATTGTTCTTCTCTTTAACGCCTTACCTGTTCCATGAGGATCATAAACAATATCTAATGCCTCGTTAAGGAACCATTCTGCTTTTTCTGATTTTTTACCATCAAATTTTTTGGATTTTTTCCCAGGACCGAACACGGATTTTTTAGGTTTAGAGGAAGACTTGGGTTTTTCTTCAATATCATCATTTTCATCATCATCCATATCTTCATCTTTACTCAAAATATTATCTTTCTCTACCTTTAATTCCTTCAAAAGTTCTTTTCTTATTTTTGTCTTTAGTGATTTTCTTAGTTTCTCTTCTATAGATTTTTTATCTGTATTTTCCAGTTTC
>NZRR01000029.1 GCA_002696315.1 Methanobacteriota archaeon
ATTAGTGATGCTGAACGAGTATATGTGGCTCCATTATTTGATAGGCAAAAACCACAACTTGAGCCATCTCCGTTTCTTGCAACGATTATATACGCTCCCGATTGTAAATTCATATCCGAAGCACCTTGAGGATACACAATTCTTGAAGTGTCTAAATCCATATCTCTGTTCATATTGTCTCTTAATTTCCAACCGGTTAAATCTATTGTATTCGGGCCGCTGTTGTAAATTTCTACCCACTCAGCACTAGCCCAATTTGATGTATCTACTGTGCCTGTTTCACTACTTCCTTGAGCATTTACCATCAATTCACTTAAGCATACATCCGAAGAACATGCCGTTGATCGTGCTTCAACTAGTTGGGGTTCTTTTTCTTTAAGTTCGTCTAAGACTTGAGTTGAAATTGAATTACTAAACATCAACATACAAATCATTAAAGGGATAATTATTCTTGTATTAATTTTCATTTTTTCACCATTTTTTTTTTAAATAAATCCAAAGGGATCTCCATATTTTTGCATGAATGTATAAATCATGATAGGTACGATTATTATCCCCATACCATGACTTCTTCTTATTCCTATCCTTGGTGGCATTAACCCCATTACAGTGCCAACTATCAAAACTCCAATGCCTATCCATCCTGTCGAAAACCATACTAATAGTGTGACAAAAATTATTACGGCCATCAACATTGTTTGTAGAGGAATCATTTCATGTAATTTTAGAACTCCTTTTCCAACTTTGGTCATTATCGGAATTGCAATTAATCCTGCTGCTACAGTTACTGCAAGTAATCTTACGAAATCAGAAGAAGGTTCTAACTCTGACCATTTGTCAATTGGATACATTTGTTTTAATGCTAGTGTAGCTCCACTTCTTGAACGTCCGATGACGTATAAGAATCCTAAAACACTAACCGTAACTGCTGTATTTACAGCAGATAGAATGGCAATAATTTCCATATCTCGATCTTTGTACACATCATCGATCGGTATTTCTTCGCTATCTGCAGCAGCCATAGCTTTTGCCATCAAGTCGTCATCACTAATTTCAGGCATTGTCATATTTTCAAAATCCATGCCCCATCCTTCTTCTCCTTTGACCCATGCTGCTACATTTCTACCGCTCATTACCATAACTGTGGCTTGTGCGGCAGTCATGCCAGGTAATACTGCCATCACGGTTCCAGCTACACTCGATAGAAAACAAGGTACCATGAGAGGTCCTGGTGGTGGTAATTCCCAGTCATCTTTTTGTGGTGGTAATTCTTGTGTAGTTGAATATATGTCTATTAAATTTGCAATTCCAAAAAGACCTGCTAACGATGGAAGTAAAAGACTCGCATTTGGCATTCCAACAGGACTTGTTGCAGGTAATGAGAATACTGCAAAACCATAGAAACCACATAATATAAAATATGCTGTTGCAACAATAAAACCTGTTACTCTAGAACCTTCTCCAAGAACCCCCCCTGTGATGTTTTGAACCCATAGTGGCCATGGCAATCTTGTAGTTTCAGTGATTAATAAGAAAAATGAAATTGTCAATAAAATCCATGGTAGTGCATCCCTCATTTCATCATATAAATTTAATTCAGGGCCAAAAGCAAACCTAACTCCAATCAAAAGTGGTAATGTAAGTAAAAGCCCTAATTGACTACCTCTTGCAGAATAAGCAACACCTTTTGTAGCTTCTCCAGCTAATAACATCCTATGTCCTGGTAACAATGAAAGTGCCTGATCAGCATCTGGTGCTCCGATTAATGCAGACGGAATATAATTCAAAAACGTATGAACAACACCGCAAGCAACTATGATTGATGCAACAGCAAATAATGGAATTCCTAATGCTAAAAATGACGGTGTCAATGATAGTAAAATTAATGCTACATTATTTACGTGAAACCCTGGAATTAATCCTGTCATTGAACCTAAACCTATTCCAAAAAACATTGACCCCAGTAACCAAGCCAATGATAACCAATAATCCATTTTTTCACCTTATTCTTCTTCTATTGACATACTTGCTTTTTTATTTAAATTAATATAGCTTATACTAGAAATTAATATGACACTAATAATTAAGAATATTATGGTCCAAATTAAAATATTTGCTAAATCTATACCTTCTGGTTCACTACTAGATAACTTTTCAGGGGTATTTTCAGTATTGTTTTCATTATTTGTGATTGTTTGATTTTCATTTACTTGATTTGAAATTGTTGATTCTGAAATTATAGATAATGGATTTGTACCATCAGAAACTTCCTGCCCATCAGTGACGCCATCTCCATCAGAATCAGGATTACTGGAATTTGTTCCATATGCTAATTCATCTTCATAACTTAGTAAATCTTGGTCTAAATCTGGACTTGTACTATCTAAGCACATTTGTATTGCCCCGTCTTCAGCAGCATTTTGTTGATATAATCTACCTATGAATGTATGAGTTTCAATTGAGCGATTACTTCCCTCATCAATAATTTCAGAAATATCATAACTGGGATCTAAATTAACACAAAGTCTTTTGTCAGTGCCTGCTTGTTCAATAAAAACACCATTTTCTGTGATATTCAAATGGCCTGAAATATATACTCTTGATCCACCTAATGCATCCCAAAACCATGCCGTTGGGCCATCAAACCAACTTAATTCTGAAGGAAGCGGTGTTGCATAGACGGGAGTTCCATTAACAGTCCAAAAATCCATGGGTTCTAATGTATCGACTTCAAGAACCATCGAGGTGGATTCTACATCCCATACTATTTTTCCACTTGCTCTGACTCTTAATCCCTCTTCAAGGTATTTTTCTCTAGACCCGCTTAGATGGATATTTAGTTCAGTATTTCTTGTATTCCATGTTGGTCCGTCTCCGATTGAGCCCTCATCATAAGTTGGACTTATTGTGGTTGTAAGCCATCCTTCAACTGTAACAGTCTCATCACTTCCTAACCATTCATGGGGATTATTAACTATCTCCGTCAATGTTTTCGATGTAACTAATGTAACTGAACCTGCATCAACTCCCATCATGAGACAAGTGTAAGATTTATCTTCGGGCCAAACATATCTACCAATCCATGAATCTGTGATATTAATTATTGATTCAGCATTATTTTGAAGATGAAAATTACTTGGAGTTGCACAAATTTTTGATCCATCATTTGGACCTTCTATCCACCATTCTCCATTCTCATCTTGGGTCATTTTCCCGTATATTGAAACTATATTATTAACTTCGTATTGCCAACTAGAAGGATTATTCCAGTCTATGGTTCCTATCACACTTTTATAGGAATTATCTACCTCTATTGCGGTTCCTTGTACATACATAATCCACTTCAAATCCCTTTCACTAAATACCATCATACCTGTAACATTTACTTTTGAACCTGCTTCAATCCATTTGTTTGTAGACCCATATCCCGAGATTCCAAGGAAATAGTTACTTCCAGAATATTCTGGATGATCTCTTAAATCAAATCTTGAATATCTATCATCTGGATTCAATGTTTTTGAAATATGTCCACTTAGGGTTATCATTTTTCCAGTGTAATTTTCTGGATTTTGGGATAATTCAGTAAAATGAGAACCTAAGAATTCAGGATTAGATATATCTCCTGCACTCCAAGTAACAGAACCAGTACCAACTGCATATACTACCTTTTTTCCTGCGGTGGTGATTGTATAATCTCCTCTCGCTTCAATTATTGAACCTACGGGGGGCAATGTTTGGGTATTACTCCATTCAATTCTTACAACTCCAGTGTCGTCTTGGATAACAATATTTGTTTTATCTGAACCATCTCCCCATGGATCTTCTACCCATGAAACTAAAGTTCCTCTTACTTTCACGACTGAGTTTACATGTTCGTATAAATCTTCAACAGGGACAACTTCTGGTTCTCTAACTACTGCATACCAATTCATTGTTGCCACTAGTAACACGCAAAAGAAAAACATGGACCACAGTTTGGTCATGCACCTCCCAACAGTAACAGTATGTTATGTATTACTGAAACAAAATTTTTTTAAAAAATTGTAATCGTAGAGTTTTTTCATATTTTTATGGGTAAATAAGATATTGTAAGTGGTCTCCGAAAGGTTGTAGGGCCCGTAGCTTAGTCCGGTTAGAGCGCTTGGCTCATAACCAAGTGGCCGCTGGTTCAAATCCGGCCGGGCCCACTCCTTTAGAGAAAATTAAAGGTTAAATCCTTGAAGAGGTTTTGATTAGGGATGTTGTATCGGGGGTAATAATATATGGATGAACAAGTAATGATTGTACTTTCATTTTTATTTTTTATGTGCCTTTTTGCAGGAGTTGGAATGGCTTCAATTTTCGTCAAAAAAGATACTACTGATGATTATTTGGTGGCAGGGAGGGGGATGCATCCTGCACTTGCAGCACTTTCTGCTGTTAGTACTTGGAATTCTGGATATATGTTCATTGGATTCATTGGATTTACCTATCTGACTGGTTACAATGTAATTTGGTTAGGATTGGTTTCAACAGTCGGACAAGTCTTTGCTTGGGTTTGGTTGTATAAATTTATTCAAAAAGAAGGCCAAGAGAGAGGAGTGCGTTCTCTTTCCTCTTTAGTTGCAGAAAAGGCTGGTGCCCCAGAAGCAAAATTAGCTGCTCTTCTTTCAGTTTTCTTTCTCTGTATTTATGCCGCAGCGCAATTAACATCAGGAGGTAAAGCGCTATTCGTAATGATGGGTTGGTCAGAGGTTACTGGAATTTTAATAGGATTTGTTTTGGTTGTGGCTTATTGCTATGCAGGAGGAATTAGGGCATCTATATGGACAGACGCAATTCAATCCTGTGTGATGATTGTTGGCTCTACAATTCTATGTTGGATTGCTATAGATACTGTTGGTGGTTTTAGTGGTNTAAATTCCAGTCTCGAGGCCCAAAGCCCNACACTCACAAGTTTTTGGCCACCCGATTTAAAATTTGGAATTTCATTATGGGCATTTGCATTCTTTTTAGGGGGTCTAGGNGTAGCAGGACAACCACAAGTAGTTTCAAGAGTAATGACATTGGGTNCCGATAGTGACCGTAAACAAGCAATGATTTGGTTCTTCGTTTGGCAAACGCCATTCATTATACTAATGCTAATAATCGGTTTAGCATGTAGAGTTTTGTTCAATGAAGACGGTTTTGATGCTGAATTAGGTCTTCCGACTATGGCTATGGAAACTATGCCAGCCATAGGTGTGGGAATGATTCTTGCGTCTATTTTTGCAGCCACCATGTCTACTGCAGATAGTCAAGTACTCGCTTGTACAGCAGCAATAACTGATGACATTAAACCAGAATGGAGGGAAGACCACAAGACAACAAAAATTGTTACAATATTTGTAGCATTTTTCGCTACATTAATTTCAATTGTAGGGTTATATGTTCCAGGAGGAGATTCTGTTTTTGCACTAGTTGTACTCGCTGTTTATGGTCTAGGCGGTATTTTCATCCCATTACTTACAATTCGTTGGATGGGGTATAAGCCCGATTCAACTCATTCAATTACAATGATGGTTGCGGCATTCGCTGGGGTTATTGGTTGGACAATGGTGCCTCCTTTGTTGGGCTTTGAACCACTTAATGGGGCAGATGGTCTATTTCCTTCAGTCCCTGGAATGGGTGCTGCATTCCTTGCCCATTTCTTGTTGTGTACTTTCCGTGAAGATTCCGATTCTAAATTTTTAGCAAATTTTGAAATTCCAAAACCTATGTTAAATCAAGGACTTGTGGCTCTCGTAGTCATCTTTTTAATTTCCGAATTAAGTTATTTAGTGGCTGCTCCAGATTCTGAAAATAGTAAAATGGGCGGTGTTGGAAATTATTTTGTTAATGGTACATTCTATGAAGAAAGATTAGGCCAAGGATCAGAATACATAATGGATGATGAAACATTTACAATCGAATTCCATACAGATTCGATAGATTCATGGTCCAATGGGACAAATATAGTGGGCGTTCGAGTATTGTTAACTTATTCTGAAGATGAAACTAGTAACGGTATTGGATGTTTAGCACCTGGTGCTTCAGATCCACAACCAGACGACATTATTGGTGTTATTTTACATGAAGGTTATAATGGGTCCGGCGCTGATTCAAATAATGGACAAGGTAGTTCGTCGCATGAAATAGTTGTTGAATGGTACAACGCATCATTAATCGGAGAAGTAACAGGAGTCTCCGAAACGCAAATAAATAACGAATTAAATGCAATGGAAACTGGTCTTGGAGAATATGTGTTAGATATTACAGTAGAGTCTGAAAGTGGAGGGAGTGCAGGTTGTCAACATTCAGATGATGGTGAAGAGGTAGAATATGTAGTAGAGTTAATTATACTCGATTATAATGTTGAAAAGAGATCTTAATCAAGTTATACGAAATTACAAAAATCTTCTAAATTTAGTGGCAGAATCAAGTAAGGGTTAAGAGTGTGTTAGTNCTNGGGATATCTAGTGAATACAATGCGAGTCGTTAGATTACCTATATTTTTACTTAGCATTTATGCAATAAGNGTACTNTCNATGGCAGCCCCAGCAGCTGCACAATCTCCAAATCCNGATATTGATATACAATGTTCTCCTTCGAACATCCCAATCGATGTATATCCTGGTTCTACTCGTGTAGGTATCACTTATTGTACCGCAACAAATCCTACTGGATATTCTGAAACAGTTAGAATCACAATTACAAGTGGTGGATTAGCATTTGCTGGACCAGGTTCAGTTACTGTGGGTGCAACATCTTCAATCACATTCGAAGTAACTGTTAGAGGAGATCTAAGAATGCCTGAAACAACACGTGTTGTTTCAATTGCAGGAACTGTTGAGACATTCAACGGCGCCCCTAATCCTAACCCTGTACAAAAAACGGCTAATGTAATGGTTGTTGTTAAGCAATTTAGTAGATTACAAGTTGAAGCATCTGAACCATTCAAACAATTAAGGCCAAAGGTCGACTATTACTTTGAATTCAAAGTTTACAATCAAGGAAATGCATTGGACAAATTTAACATCGAAGTAGATAATAGAGATGAGCTTGAAGAAGCAGGTTTCCAAATCTCTTTGCCATTGATTTCTACTGAGATAGATGCACAGGCCCCAGCACAGAAAGTTAACGTGTTAACTAGAACACCTAAGATTCAAGGTTGGACTGATAATTATTATCAGTTACAATTTAAAGCAACAAGTGATTTCTCTGTCAGAACGGAAGGAATTCCTAATTACCAAGTACAAATGGTAACTGTTTACGTCAGAGGAGTTTATCTTCCTGGATTCGAAATAATTCCTACATTATCAATGCTAGCGTTTGCAGCAGCTATTGCTTACAGAAGAATGGATGAAGAAGAAATCGAGTTAATAGAAGAAGTCTGATATTTGAATTAATATCACACTATTAACAATTCATTTCATAAACCTTTAGCGCTAGAGAGTGAATAGAGAGGGTAATACACATGAGTGGATTATTAGACAAAGCAAAAGAAGCAGAAGCATCGAAGAAAGTGGTTACTGAATCAATTAAGATAGAACCAGAAGTTTCAGAGCCAGTCACTAATTCAAGTACAGAAATAAAATCTTCTAAATTTAATAATATTATGTCAAATGGAATGGGAATAAAAATTGGCGCCGTAGTCGTTACTTTACTAGTTCTTTTCGTTGGGTACCAAGTTGCAATGGGTTTCAGTTTTGGTTCAGGTTCTATGACTATAACTGATCACTCAATTGAAGAAGATAATGATGCTTTGAAAATACAAATAAGATTTGGTAATCCATTTCTTTCAAGTGCCTCTAAAGATACGGTCCAAATTAGTGTGAGTTACGGAGATGAAGAAGTATTTACTACAACTGCAACTCCTTCGAGTAATTTATTAAATGTAGAAATCCCATTCTCTGATTTTTATCAAGGGAATTCTAGAGCTGTGGGTCCTTCTGGTGCAGATGTTTTGTACAAAATTAATGCTAATCAAGGAGATTTAAAAGCCACAGAGTATAGTATTGAACCAGCCAACATTATGGATAGAACTATTACCAAAGGAGATGGTGAATTAATTGTGATGAGTACTAATAGTAATACAGAATGTAATGGAGTTTGTCACGATGGAGTTTCAATGAGAGTATCTATGGGCGTACAAGATGCTGTAAATACCGATTTAATCTCACATATTGATTCAGATTACAGAATCAATGCCCAGATAATTTATGAGGGTTCACAAGTTGTATATTCTTACCCACAAATTCAAGTTAATGGGTTTTTAGCTCAGTGGTCTTCATCAGGTTTATTGTCTGGAGCGGGTTCTGTAGAAGATAGTTGGTTGCAATTAAGTGGTTCTGATTCAGGGAACTTTGGAATTGAATATATTGCTAGAGATGATTTTTATCAAGATGATGGTTGTTATATGTTAAGATTCACTTTGGATATGGATTCAACTTATGATGTAGATAATGTGGGAACATTAACTTTTGAATCTCCTGGATACGAACTTCATTGGAATGCCAATGAAGGTGCAAGTGACGGTGATAATTACCAACCTACTGGAGAATGTTAGAATTAATATTTTTTACTTGAAGTAATCATTGACTCCATTTTATTGTAGAGTTTATTCTCATATCTTGAAATCCTGATAATCGCTTTATTTTTTGTTGCAATTTCACCTTTCCAAACTGGAACCATTGATGACCACACGCCCTCACCTTTTATTCGAGACCAGATTGCTGCCCCAACATGAATTGCTATGAGTAGATAACTAAGGTCTGCAGATAATCCATGTAGTAAAAGTACTGAACTCAAAATTAATCCCTCTTCATTTGTATATCCTTGAGTGAACAATCCTGCAATCATCAAACCCGTGATTGGTAATAGAATTAAACACAAATACATCAAAGAATGAACAGTTTTTGCAAAAAATTTGTGTATTTTCGGAATTGAAACTGTCGCACCCTGAAAAGTATCAAATTGCCTCATATAGAAATAACGCATTACTACAATTAGTAGGAATAAACTTGCAAATATTACTTCAAAGATAAGTAATGACGGATTACTTAGTTGTTCTAATTCGTCAATTTGTTTGAAAATTCCATATACGTAAAGTAGAATGAATAACCAATGAATCACAATTGCTAAGGTTGTATGTGATTTCCCCATTAAGAGGTTAGTGATCAAATTACAAATTAATTATTTGTACCTACTAATATATTTCAATTTATTTTTTTAAATATTGAATCAGGACGACTTATTTTTCTAAAGGATCCAATTTTTCTTCTTTTTGATAATTTCCTTCATGTGTTTTTCCCGTTCTGTTTAGGTATGTAAGTAATACAACAATTCCAACAATTAAGACAAATAATACAATCAAAGTACTTGTTGTAGTGTCTGATGAATCTAATAATTCATTCCATGTGACTATTTCACTTGTTGCTGAACTACCCCCCAATAAATTTGAATTTTCAAACCCAGATGGTTTTAGTGGTTGGCATGTTAATGACTCTTCACCATCTTTGTTATTTCTCCAATCTACTAAGACAACTCCAGTTTCACCTGCTCCGATAATTACTGTTTGTCCAAATGGAGTTACATCAGCATCACTACCATCTGATAATTTACATTCAATCGGAACAATGGCTGATGAATTTCCCGAATTTTCTAAAGTAATCGTAACTTCTATTGGTTCATTTACTGCTGATTCAAACTTGTTTAATTCGATTGAATTTACATTGACATTTGGAATATCAATCTCAATTTCAATTATTGGTTCAAAACCTAATGGGATGTTGGATCTACTAAAATTACCCCATGGTGAATTCCACCAAACAGACTCTATGTATGCATTTTCTTGCCACGAAATACCCTCACTATCTACGATTTCTACCATTCTCCAACCAGTATCACACATTCCTGTAAATTCAAATTCAGAATCTTGATTTGCAAAACCTTGACGATCAACATAAACACCACTATTCATGTATTGTAAATCTTTTACAATTATGAAAGACTCAGGTGTTGGAAGTAATATCTTTTGGCAATCTAAGGTTTTTATCCACCGATCACCATCTCCTGTAGTGGATGCATTATCCCAAAGAATTTGAGCACCCCATGGTGCTTCAATATACTCGTCAGTTTCACTCCCATCCATACCGCCACCTTCAATTGAGAATTCAGAGGTAGAATAAAGTTTAATTGGTGAACTCAGGTTGTAAAAACTATTTACAGCAAAGAATGTTCCATTTCCAGAAATCTTAGCACCGATGATTTCCGAATCGACTAAATTTAATTCTCCTTCATTATTTAGGTTCCAGTTTCTAGAAGAGTACGGTTTCAATCCTTCTTGTTCAAAATACCATGGCGACTTATTCAATACCACAGAATCATCAACTTTTATAGAAATACTGATTATTTTGGAACCAAAAATATTTTTTCCAAGAATATTTACAAGTAATGGGTCATCTCCAGATGTAAATGTAGTCGAAATCGTGTAACTACTTTCATTTGTAATATTGCCATAATTCCCATTCCAAAAAAACTCTGGTCCAAATTCATCTTCGGATTCTAAATTGAATGTAATTTCTACTAATTTAGTTCCTGAATTAATTACATTTGGGATATAGATACTCGCGTTAATTCCGTAAGGTAAAGAAGTTGAACCATAAGTAGTACCTGTTAAAGTGCCCGTTAGTTTTAATTTACCTCCATTTAAGATATTTATTGAAACACCATCTGCTACAGTTACACTGTTTGAAATATGTAATATTTCGTCAGGGTTAATCGTTATGTCTGATTCAATAGTCCCTCCTGTGATCTGGTTTCCTTCTGTATTTTCTTCACTTGAAGCGATAGGCGAAAATAGGACTAAAACTAGAAATAAACTTGTCAAAATTGTTCGAAATTTAGTTGCCATCAATTTGCCGAAGCATCTTTACGTTTTCAAGATGTTTAGTAATCAACGTCTTTCCAACCCATTTTGTATCCAAAAATATTGAACGCTCTGTGTAAAAATGGAGTTGTAAGTAATAGTAAGAAGCCCGCTAATATAACTCTTGGAACTCCATGTGGTGAATAAACAAGATCAACATCGCTCCATTTTATTATAGAATTCCCCATAAATAGTCCTCCAAACATAAACAGTGCGATAGCGAATGGTAATGTATCTAGTAATGGTGCTCGACTAGTTTGTTTTCCTTCTCTTATTAGTCCCTTTCTTCTTTTGAAAAATGAACCTGTGGCATCACCTAAAAGGCAAATAAATCCAAGTATGAAACCAACAATAAATGAGGTAATCCATTCATTTCCTACCCAAAACCATGCTTTTTCACTTACTCCTGCAATTATATCAATAAATGGAATATCTTTTGTATTTCCTTTAGCTACTGCATGCATTAATACTGCGAGAAAACCACTAGAAAAACAAGCCCCTATGAGTCCATTCCATGTTTTTCCATCTCCTAGAATTCTTTTTCCATCCCATGCATTTTTTCCAAAATCAATCGGCCAAGGTCCATAACCATATTTTGGAGGTATTCTGCCCCAAATCATTGCAAATGTATTCGCTAAATATCCAGGCATATATATCCATAGAACTACAACAATCATGATTAGAAATCCAATAAAACCATCAAGAGTAAGCGCATGAGAAATATCTTCTCTAGTGGGCACTAAAGTGTCCAACATTTTACTATCGAATTCAAATAAGCACTTAAACAATGTAGTGTTATTCACTACACCGATTGTTAATATTTCATGCGATTCAATTATGGAGTTGTTTGATTTCAACTACATTATGGGCGATAGAGTACTTGTAATCGGTAGTGGTGGTAGAGAACATGCAATAGCTCTAGGATTGAAAGAAAGTAAGGGCGTCTCTGAACTACATATTGCTCCTGGAAATGCTGGTACTTCAATGGTTGGGGAAAATCATGAAATAGATATTTCAAATATTGATGAAGTAATCAAATTAGCTCGAGATTTAGAAGTAAATTTAGTAATTGTTGGCCCCGAAGGACCTTTAGTAAATGGATTATCAGACGAATTAAATAAAGTAGGAATTTTGTGTTTTGGGCCACATTCAAAAGGGGCTATGTTGGAAGGTTCCAAAGAATATGCAAATGAAGTAATGATGAATTTGGACATCCCAACTGCAGCATCCGTTAAGATTGAGGATATTGAACAGATAGAAGAATTAATTGATGATTTTGGTCCAATTTGGGTAATAAAAAGAGATGTATTAGCAGGAGGTAAAGGTGTAACAGTTACCGGAAACAAAGATGAAGCTATCAAGGCGATATCAGAAGGAATTAAACTTGACGGCTTTGTATTACTTGAGGAATTTTTAGAAGGTGAAGAAGCAAGTATGTTGGTTGTGATGGATGAATCAGGATTTGTTTGCCTTCCAGCTAGCCAAGATCATAAAAGAGTAGGAGAAGGAGATTTAGGTCCAAATACTGGAGGAATGGGTGCTTATGCGCCAGCACCTATAGTCACAGATTCTGTAAAAAATAAAGTTATTGATAGGATAATTGTCCCGATGCATGATTGGTTATCATCACAAAATACACTTTATCGAGGTTGTTTATATGTTGGATTGATGATTAATCAACATGGTGATCCATATGTTGTTGAATTTAATGTAAGATTTGGAGATCCTGAAACACAAGTTACTATACCTTTGATTTCATCTGATTTGTATGAATTATTTTTAGCGACATCTGAAGGAAGACTAGCAGAGATTGAAGTTGAATTTCATAATCGACATGTCCTAACAGTAGTTTTAGCATCTGAAGGCTATCCCGCTAAATCAATGACAGGTAGAATAATCTCAGGATTAGAAAATAAGGTGGAAAATTGTATTATTCACCATGCAGGAACTAAATCTGATGGATTAGGAAATTTACTATCAAATGGAGGTAGAGTTTTAGCAATTACTGGAGTTTCTAATTCACTTTATGGTGCATCTGTAATTTCTTACAAATTTATACAAAAAATTGGCCTAGAAGGCTCACATTACAGGAAAGACATAGGTTATAAATCTCTTTAATAAATTTCCGAATAAGGGTCACGGTTAAAAATGGATGTTAGGTCGCTTGGGCGCCATAGCCTTTAGGCTATGCGTGAGGGAAAGAAAATGGAAAACGAAATTGTAGAGACTGATGCCGCATCATTTGGTCGATTTGGAGACATAGGGAGACTACTAATTGCCCCTATTGCAATATTGATTGCTCTTGTTGGTGGAATGGTGTTTGGTGTAAATGCCGATATGAATGATTTTGTGGTTCCACTTGTTGTACTTGGTTGTGCTTCTTTGATGGCCACAGCTCCTATTTTTGGAGAAAAAATCGTTGGTGAAAAAGCATCTTCTTCATTAATTTCATTCATTTATCTTGTAATTGCTGTAGTTGCAGGTTCTATTGTTGCAAATTTTCTCGGAGGTGTAGTAGGATTTTTGTTTATTTTTATAGCAATCTTAGGATTTATTTTTGTCAAATTTGATAGAAATGAAGAATTTGTGATATTTACGTTCTCAATGGTAGGTTTCTATGCGGCTATAGGTGTTTCAGGTCATGCAGAGTCTTTACTTCCTGAAATTGAACTTATAAATTCATATAGCGCAGACATGAATGGATTAAGAGGAGTAAGCGCTGAAATGTTCTTCACATTTTGGTTTCTAATGACTTCCATAGGTTTTATTACAGCAATTTTACAAAGAGGTATACTTCTTTCTCCCGGAAAAGGATCTTGGTTCAAATTTTTACCGAGTCCAGAATCTGGAATTAAACCAGTTGCTCCTCTTTTAGTTGCCTTAGGTGTGTGGTCATTTGCACACATTCTAACCTTGTTACATTTCTTAGCTCTAGGTAATGTTTCAGATGGAGTTGTAGAAGATTTAGGTTTAACAGGTGAACAAATGAGACTATCTGGAATGTATGTTTCAGTATGGTGGGCATTATTTACAGGGATTTTTGCAATAATTGCTGCATTCTTCTATTCAGAAAAATGGTTTACAAGATCAATGTTAATTAGCGTAACTTGGTTACTATTTTCATTTGGACGCTTTCAAGAACAAGGATTCCTAAATCAATTTGTAGTTCCTGACGATAATGGTGAGCGATGGACTGATTTATTGAACGATGGAATTGGAATGTGGATTTGGTTAGGTATTACATTTTTCAGTTTTGTTTTAGTGTTCTATGTGTCTACTCATCAAAAATATGGAAATAAAATGAATAGAACTATTGGTGATCTCGGTCAAGCAAGAAAGTTTTGGAATGCTAATTGGAGTTCTATATTAATTGGACTAGCATTTATCACAGCATTAGCAATTAGAGTAGTTTGGAATGTTCTTCCTGCTATGAATGCTTTAGGAACTGGTGGTTGGGACCTTACTGGTGGTTCAGACCCTTGGTATATGAAGCGTGCAATCGATTATGTAATTGCAGAACAAGCACACTTTATTTTTGATGCAGATAGGGCTTACCCTATCGGAGATATTAATCCAAGGCCACCTTTGTATACATGGAGCCTTGCGCTTGGTGGTTTAATCCTCTCTCCAATATTAGGAATAAGTGCTGAAAATGCAGTATGGTGGAGTGTAGGGGCATTACCTGCAATTTACGGAGCATTGATAGTTTTCCCTGTTGCTGGAATGGCAAGAGTGGTATTTGGTAAAGGAGCGGGTGTCTTAGCCGCTTGGTTAATCGCATTCATGCCTGGGCATGTAAGCCATACCACATTTGCTCTAGCAGATCATGATGCTTTTGTATTATTATTTGCTACTGTTGGTTTCTATTATTATATACAGGCAATGAAAAATGCTAATGAAGATAGGATCTTATCTAAATCAAGTTGGAATCCATCTTACATGATTGAAGGTTTTACAAACGTATGGGATAACCAAAGGTTAGCAACATCTTATGCAATACTTTCAGGAGTTTCTTTTGCAATAGTCGCGTTAGCATGGAAAGGTTTTGTTTATGCGCCATCTATTTTATTTGTATTTTATATGATTCAAATTTTATTTAATTTATTCAGAAGAAGAGATAGTATGACTGTTACAGTACTTACTGTTACAATGTTATTGGCTCTTTGGCTTACTGCACTTCCTTTCTATATGCATCCCGCATTAGGATTATTACTTAATGGAGAATTCCAAGCAATGTTCTATATTACAGGATTAATTTTAATTTCTGGATATATTGTTTGTTCTGCAAGAGATAAACCTTGGCTAATGGTTATTGGTACAGTTAGTGTTTTAGTAGTATTTCCATTATTCCTATTATGGTTACAATGGTTGCTTAATTATTCTGATTTAGGAGCTACTTTATTCACGGGCGGAGGGTATTTTTCACAAAACAAGATATTTGGTACAATTGCTGAAGCTCAAGCTCCATCTAGAGGATTATTGTTTGGTAGCTTTGGTGCCTTTATTTTTGTTGCCGCATTATGTAGAGGGCTTGGATTAACTTGGGATGGTTTAAGACATAGAAAACTACCAGAATTAGTATTGGCAGTATGGGTTTTACTAGCTTCATACATGGCTTGGAATGCTGGAAGATTTGTTTACAATGCAACTCCTGTAATGGCGATAGTAGGCGCGGGTGCATTAGCTTGGCTATGGAATGTATCTGGTTGGGATGAAATGATCAAACAATGGAGGAGAATGGGTATTAATACTCCTAGTGCAAGATTTACATCTGGAAGAAAAACGCTGATTAAAAATCCTGGATTTATTGCGATATTTATGATCTTTATTATGGTTTTTTCCCAGCATGCAACATACGGTATGGATGCAGCAATTCCTCGAGGAAGTGAAAAAGCATCAGACGTTGATGAAGAATTATACAATATAATTCCAGACTTTTTAAGATGGACAAATTTAGTTGATGGAACAGCATATGAAGATGTTCAGGGTTATTGGTTTATGAATTCATTTGGTCCAGGATTTAATGATTATTATTGGAATTCAGCATATGATTGGTTAGCACAACAAGACCAATTTCATGACGGTATTACTGATAGTTCAACATGTGAAACTGAAATGGATGGTAATTGGGATTCAGATTTAGAAAAATGTTTGATGAAATTTTCTGATAAACCTGCGTTTGTTTCATGGTGGGATTATGGTTTCCAAGCATTAACTCAAGGACAGCACCCAACTGTTGCTGATAACTTCCAGACTGGTATTCCTACTGCAGGTAATATGTTACTTTCAAGAAGTCAAGATGATACTGTTGCAATGTTCATCATCAGAATTGGAATTGGAGATGTTGTTCATGCTGGTGATGGGGATTATTCTAATGACTTCAAGAATACACTTCTAAAACACCTCTCTGATGAAGAGTATGAGGAGTTCCATCTAGTTACACGTGGATTAAATCAAGATTTGGCTAAAGAAAGAATGTTTGAAGTTTATGAATGGACTGAAGAAACTACGAATCAAGGAATTTTAGCACTTGCTCAAGGTTATGTAAACACTGACGGATTGAAAACTGATAATTACGTTTGGAGAATTTATGAAGGTGAAGTCCAACTTGGTGAAGATTATACATCCGAAGCAGAAGCTAGATCTGTTTTTGAAGACAGAACTGCAAATCGAGAAGTTCTGACTCAATATGTAGATGACAGTACAGGCGAAACATTTGATCAAAGTCATTATGTCGTCGGAGATTATTGGTATACTTCTGATATAATTAACAAATTCAATGATGCAGGTACTTCAATTCATAGACAAAACTCACAAATATCTCTAGGAACTCAAGTGTTAACTGGTTCATTAAATAGCGATGAAATCAATGACTTGTATAGTGATATAATTGGTTTAGATATTTACGAAGTACAGGATAGTGAAGGCGCTCCAGGTGAGATGATAACAAGAAACCATGAAATTTCATATTTTGCTATTGATACAAGATTATACCCAATGGGTGGTGGAGCTTATTCCGATTCCTCCTACAATAGAGGAAACCCAACAGGTATTTTCTATGCACCTACAATTCTTTCAGGTCAAGATCCAGATCATTTCATGGATACTGTTTATGAAACACAAAGAGGTTCGGAAAGTATCATTGAAAGAACTGCTGAAGATTTTAATGAACAATATAAGATGGATGTTTTGAGAAGTCAAAGTGGTGGAGATGTAGAGGTTATAGAATTAGTTGATGTTAGGTACGACCATACTGAAGCATTTTATGATACTATGTTAGCTAGGGCATATATTGGATATGGAGCTGCAGATCTAGGTTTAACAGATTATTCAGGCGTAATTTCAGCCTCACCTAAACCATTACTTTCATCTTCATATTCTGGTACTCCAGATTCAGTTCTAGAATCTGCTTGGCCTCTTCCAGGTGCTATGATGAATCATTTTGTAATTTCAAATTGGTATGATGAAAGAGGGAATTATGATACATTCGGTCTTGGTGAAGCCAATTTTGGAGTTAAAGTTCTGAAATATTATGCAGGGGCAGAAGTTTGTGGAACAGTCTCAGTTCCTGAATTAGATACTCCAATTGCTGGCGCAACATTATTAGTTGAAAGAGATGCATTTAGCGGTGAAGGCTCTGAGGATTTAGATGCAAGAACTTATTGGATTCCAATAGGTACTACAACTACAGATTCTGATGGAGATTATTGTTTCACTGCACCCGCTGGAAGAATTCGTGTTACAGCTTTAACTGGAGAATTTGATAGTTCTGCAGATCTTTTGACAATACAATCTGGTGAACTAGATATTTATTCAATGAATATAGATATTATTGGGCAAAACCCAGGAGAACGTATAGTTAATCCGATAACAGGATTACTTTCAGAAGTTTCAGGAATGATGTGGCTTGGCGAGAATGAAATCAATGTTACTGCTAATCAAGCAGAAAGAGTTTCAACTACACCTTTAGAAGCTGTGAATATAGAATTAGAAACATCATCAGCATCAGGAGTTGTTAAATGGGTTGGAGACGGTGAATTTTCGGGCTTACCTCTTGTTGAAACTGACTTCGTACTACAAAATCTTTGGAATGATGAAATTTCTTATGATATTAGTACTATAAACAATACTGTATCAGGTGAAGATTTAGTTATTGTCGGCGATGGAACTGCAGTATTCTCAGAATATGAAGGAATTATCGAATCTAGTTCAGAAATTCAAGTTACGGATTTTACTGGAAATTATTCTCGTAGACTTCAAGTTGGTCAATCCTATACCGGCAATGGTACTTGGGACGGTGAAGGAAGTTTAGATGCAACTTGGGTTGAAGGAGATAATATCAGTGCTTGTGAAAATTCAACAGTTCCTGTTGGAGAAGATATTTGTTCTGAAGGCTCGGACTTATATTTAATCAATGGAACTGTAGTTGCAAGTGGACGATATACTTCAGGTGCAGCTACTGAATTTACAACTTATTTGACAAATGCAACATTTGAGGCAGGTGGAAAATTTGTTGGTAAAGGAACATTTGAAGGAGATGCATCATATACAGGAATCGGAGATTACAGCGGTGATATGGTTGTAGCTGGTTCTTTTTACGCAAATGATATCGCACCAGGCGAGTATAAAATGTATGCTGTGTTTAATAATGGAAGAACCTCTGATGTAATAGAAAGAATTACAGTAGGTTTAGATGGTTCTAAAGATTTAGATTTGAGTATTTCTGGATTAGAAGTATCTGGTATAATCTCTGATGAAGAAGGAAATGCACTAAATACTACAGTTGAGATTATTGATTTAGATTTGGAATCTAATGATTGCACAGAGATTAATCTTGATAATGGAATCTGGGTTGATGATAGTGGCTCTTTGTTTAGTCCTGGTGTAACTTGCTTAAGATTTAGTTCAGGTGAAGAAGGGAATGTAAGTATTGGTCCTTTGTCTCCAGGAAATTACAGCGTTAGAGTGGATTTGGATGGAGATAGTCTATATGAATTAAATAGAACTTTAGTTGAAGATGATGAAGTATTTTCATTTGATGGGATGATTTTAGATCATGGAGATGTAGAATTTACAATTAGTCCCGCAGTAAGAAATGAAACGTTACCTAATCAACCAGATATTATTGATGCAAGTGGAATTACAGTCAGTTTTACATCAGTTGAAAATGGAAATGTTGTAAATGCAACATCTAATGAAACTGGTGTTGTATTTGTTGAGTTACCATTAGGGGATTGGATTATGAAAAGTAAGACTGGTGAAGACCTACTCTTGTGGAGTGAATTTAATCTTGATGGAGATGAATTAAATTTAGACTTGTTTGAATTTTCAAAAGCAGTGTTAGTTAATGGATATGTTGCAACGATTGTTGCAGATGAGAACGGAACTCAAGTACCTCAATCACTGAATTCCTTACCAGTGAATTTCAGAAGTGGAAGTATTGAGATAATCGTTGACTCAGATGAAGATGGGGAATTTGAACTAGAGCTTCCATCAGGTATGGAATTTGATGTAACTACTTTAACTCCCGATAATAGAGTAGCCGCTAAACATGTAAATATTTCAACAAATATGGAAGATATTAATTTACTTATCAATGAAAAAACCAGTATTTCGTATAATTATGCAGGAAGAGTAATTTTAAATCCAAATAATGTTACTTATGATAATCAAATACCGGATTTCGAAACATTTGAAGTATTTGCAGAATATGTTGGTACTCAAGGAGATCAATCTTTAGAAATGTTCATGGGAGTTACTTGGGTTTCTAGTGTAGGTTCTGATGGAAGGTATGATTTCATACTTCCAACTGGAAATTACTCAATTACTGTAAGTGAAGAAATGTTAGGCGTTTCTGAAACAATTTTAAGTGCAAATCAATCAATTGGAACCACGGTCGAAGCATTAAATTGGTCTGTTAATGCATTCCCAGATCCTGTTTCAGTGCAGATTAGAACTTTCATTGATGGAGGAGATAAATTATTTGAAAATGGTACTCCTGTAAGCGTAGAATTTAGATTAATTTCTGCAGGTTTAGATCCAGAAATAATTAATGTAACTTCTGATATGTTTACAGAGGATGGAATTTTAGATATGGATTTAAATTTCGGTCGATATTTCTTGGAAATGGATGCTCAGGATGTAAAGAATGGTAGCGAATTTGATACAATTTTTGCTGTTACTCCTGAACCAATATCTATTGGGGTATCTGGAATCGAGGAACCCGTGGATTTAGTATTACAATCCTTGTGGAAAGTAGAAATTGATATAAAAGATCAAAGCTTTGCACCAGCAGATAATGTAACTGTGGTATTTGATTATACAGATAATGAAAATTTCTTATTAGATTTACGAGTAGATGCAGATGAAAATGGAACAGTTCTACATTATGTGCCAGCAGGAAATTACACTGTAACAATAGGCCCTATAGATGTAGAAGGTACAACGCAATCATTTAGGGCATTAGTGAATATTGATGAAAATATTGACAATAGAACTTTTGATTGGAGAACTTTAGAAGTAGCAAAATTAAATTTATCTCTATTCGAAGTGGGCGGGATTTCTAATTATAGTTTAATGAAAGGAATTAGTCTGACAGCAGTTTCTAATGATGGTCTTGGAGAGGTAACTTTGCCACTTTCAAATCAAACAGCTTTTGTTTCAGCAACATTATTCCCCGGTGATTGGAGTTTGGAGTTAAATTATACAGATGACTTTAATGGGGTGAGATGGATTTTAGAAGATTATCCACTCGGAGAATTATCAGAAAATGAAACCTTTACTGGGGATGTCGAATTAACTCGATATGTTGAAATTAGTGGAACTGTTTATTGGGATTTCAATGAAGATGGAGAATTCCAAAATGGTGAAGAACTAGATGAATCTGAAGTTAAAATCAGTTCCGATGGATTTGAATCATTGAATATGACTACAGAATCTGATGGAAGTTGGTCATTCTATGTGCCAGCAAATAGTAATTATTCTGTAAATGTAAGTCGTTCTGGATTCACATACAATAATTCATTAATTGTTGAAGTTGAAAATAATAGTGTAAATCAAAAAGATTTAGATATTTCCTTAGAAGCAGATAATGTCTTAGTATCTGGTAAGATTGACATACAATATGGATTTGAAAGCATTAGTGATGATATTGTTACTGATTTAATTGTTGAATTAATTCCAGCAGCAGATGAAGGTTATGAAAGAGAAAATGTGGAAATTTCTATCGAAATTAATGAAGATGGAGAAATTGTTTGGAATGCTACAGTAGCACCTGGGAAATGGGTATTCCATGCAGAATCTGCAAATTACCATATGGTAGTATATGATGCATTTGAAGCGGAAATAATTGAGGGTGGCGAACATAATACCACAATTAAAGCTGGTGGTTATTTACCTATCAGTACAAGATGGACAGATTTCTCTGGAGATGAGAGGGACGTTCTGACTTTGGAATCTGCAAATTCTACAATTACTGATTTAGTACCATTAACATTAACTTTGAATGAAGCAAAATGGAATATTACGGTGTCCGAGACCGCTGAAATTTGGTTATTGCCTGCGGGTTCATTACAAATTTCAGGAGAGTTTACTGTATTGGAGATGGATATGGAAATGGAATATGTTGGTGATACACTAACTGGTGCCTTCCCTCCAGGATTCGCAGATGATGGTTCACTTGCAATAGTAACTTCTGCTGAAGCAGTAGTTGAATTTAATAGAGTGTTAACGCATGAAGTAGGATTTTCAATTTCACAAGTTATTTCAAATGATGAAATAATGAATTATGTGGAGGATGAAATGATAAATGCTACTATTAGAGATCTTAATGGAGATGGAATTACTGATGATTATCATGATATTGAAATTACAATGGATATTGACTATCTTGGAAATTTAGCTATGGAAAATTATACTTTCACAGCTTCAGTTTCAGGTGCGGATAAAGATGATTGGTTAGTTACATTTGTAGTTGGAGAAAATTATGAGGAAACTAAAAACATGACATTTGGAATTAGTGATACTTCTGATAGCACTGGTGAGTTGTTAATTAAAATTAAATTACCTACTGGAGAAAATAGTATTTCTTATGCAACAGGACATAATGTTAGGATTTTAGCCACATCAACTACAGGAGAATCTAGTAGTTTTGATATTAAAGTACATATTCCTCAAGAATATTTACTTGAAGTATCAGGGCCTGAAAAAGTAGGAATGACATCAGGAGGAGGAACATCAGCGTTTAACATTGATGTTAATAATTTAGGAAATGGAGATGATATTGTATTCTTTGAAGTAGATAGTTCTGAATTACCAGACACTTGGAGTGTTTCAGCGCCAATGTCTAGGACGATTCCAGCTAATGGAACCTCATCAGTAGGATTTACTGTAACAATGCCCGAATTTACATTTGAAGGATCATACACAATTGTTGTAAATGTAACTGGAGAATCTGGAGAAAAATATCCTGTTGATGTACTTATTCTGGTTGCAGAAGCAGATCTTAGAATGGATACACCAAGTATGGGGCCTGGTGGCGGAATTATTCATCAACCAGTAGACTTCTCAATTTTAGTCCATAATGATGGATTAATACCGGCAGAGGGCGTGACAGTTACTGGTTATGTTGAAGAATTAAATTTAACCGCTACTTCATTACCAATAACAATTTTACAAGAGAGTAATGAAACAATAACGGTATTATTTGATACAGATGAAATTGGGGCAGGTGAATACAAATTCACCTTTACAATTGACGCTGGAACAACACCACTAGTTAATAATCCAGAACCTGTTGATTTAAATCAGGTCAAGTTTACAGCAGATAACCAAGCTGAAAGACCAAATGTCGTACCAATCATAATTGTTCTTATATTTGCTTTTGGAATCTATTCTTTCATTAGAAGCAGAAGGACTGGAAGCGGACCAGGATTTTAATGTAATGACATTTTCAATGTTTTCATTGGGGTATTTGATTGTCTAGTGAATTAAAACATTTAGAATTAATTCCTGAGCCTAATGAACCAAGAATTTTGACCGCGGTAGATCCAGACACTTTATACGACGATGACGATGAATTTCGGACAATAACTACAGGATGGCCAACACAAAGAATTGCATTGTTACATGTTAGTAATCGAAGGGTGAGGCCTTCTGGCCTTCTCTTATTTTTAACCATGGCTGTTGTAGTATGGATATTATTACAACCGATTTACACAATCCTTGATGAGGCACAGAAACCAGATTCCGAGTGGGCTTATCAGTTTACAGGAATTAGGCAGGCACAAGATCTCGGATTAACAGGAGATGGTGTGAAAGTTTGTATTATTGATACTGGTGTTGATTTAAACCATCCAGATTTAGAGCATCTTAGGGGAAATATTAGTTACAAAGATTTTGTTTCAGATAGTATTGAACCTTTAGATTATGCAGAGGATGGGCATGGAACTTTGATTGTTGGTTTATTAGCGGCTAATGGGGTATTGAAGGGTTCAGCACCAGGTGTTGAATTAATGGTAGTTAGTGCACTAGGTACAGATGAAATGGGTAGCGATAAAGCAGTTTCAGATTCAATATTATGGTGTAAATCAAGAAACGCAGATATTATCAGTATGTCTTTAGGGGGTGCTCAAGATATCGAAGATCCATTGGATAATTTAGCTGTAGATGCAGTTGAACAGGCATTAAATGTAGGGATTTTTGTAATTGCTGCAGCAGGTAATGATGGTGGTTTGAATGATGATGGAAGGGTATCGGTTCCAGCTAACGTTCCTGGAGTAATTGCAGTTGGCGCATTAAATTCAGATGGAACTTTATGGGAAAAAAGTAGTAGGGGGGATAATCTTGCAGGTTATGGAGATAATCCTCGAATTTCCCCTAATGAGAAACCAGAGATCACTGCTCCTGGTGTGAATGTGTTCTCTACATGGGTGGATGGGGGGTATACATCAAGTACAGGGACAAGTGATTCTACTGTTTTTGTTACTGGGGCATTAGCCTTGTTACTTGAGGCAAACCCTACACTAAAACCAACATGGGATAATACTGATCGAAGTGGATGTATTTCAGTTGTTAAAGAGGCATTGATGAATAGTGCTGTACCTTACCAAGCGCAATCAATTCCTCATGATGATAGATATGGTTATGGGGCATTAAATGCAATAGGTTGGATTGATGCTCTTAATGGAACTTCTAGCTGTTGATTTTTATTGAAAATATGAACCTTTTTGCGGATGTATTTTAGATAGATTATGTAGTCGCTTACAGTGGTAGACGTGGTATCATCATCAACTTCTCGTAGTTTTCTGTTATGTCTTCTTATGATTTTCAGTTCAATGTCTGTTGCGATTTCATTTTCTCCACTAGTTTCTGCTAACACAATTAACCAAACTGATGGTAGTGCTGGGAATGATGAAATTAATGGAATAGAGGTTTGGAGAAATACACATAACTTGGTTGGTAATGTGACAGTTCCTCCTGGTGCAAAACTAATTATTAATGCAGGAGCATCTATTACTTTAGCAGCAGGTTCAGCATTAATTGTAGATGGTGCAATTTGTGCAGGAGATACAAGTTGTGGTTCTACAGCAGGCGGGACAATAAGTATGACTTGGCAATCTCCAGCAGACGAGACTCAAAGCACTTGGTGTGAAGATATTGAATTTAGTTGGGATGCATCGTGTGGTGAAGGAATTGTATTGAATTCTGGTATTGATGAAGCAATTTCAAGTATTAAAAAAGTTTCAATTAATGGTGCATATGGATATCCTATGTTAATAGGGCAAAGTAAAGAGTATGCGGCATTAATTTTTGATGGAACTAGTGTTAATGCTGATGATTTGTCTTTTTCAAATATAAATACATCAAGTGTATTAGTAACTAATCAAGCAGCACCTGTGTTATCAAATAGTGAGTTTGTTGCAGGAAATGATGAACAAGGATTCAGAGGCCCTGCAATTTCAGCCTATACTTCTGGAAAGAATCAACAAGAACGTTTTACAATCTTAAATTCGGATATTGCTGGAACGACAAATGGATGTGGACAGAACTCTGGAGGTTTATCCTCNCTTTGGGTTGAAAATAGCCACATCTATTTTGATGGAGTAAAAATGATTCCAAATGCTGAGGGTACAAATACAGATTATGGTATGAACTTAAGAAATACCGCTGGAGAGATTTTGAATTCTGAATTCACNGTAGAATGCAACGGGGTTTTTGTTGATTCAAGAAGAGTAATTGAATCAGGAGGAAATGAAATCCATTATCCAATATATATTAATTCCTCGACATTTACTTCTGTTGGTGCTGCATCTCTTACAATTAAACAAAANGGTTTCGTATTCCTTGATGATGTTGAGATAAGTGGATCACAAGAAGGTTCAGGTATATTTGTAAGTTCATCAGAATTATCTGTAGTAGATTCCGAAATTCATAATATCACTGGATATAATGGAGTTTATATTCAAGGAGAATCTGATATCGTTATACACAATACAAAAATTGATGCAGTTGCCAAAGAACCTATTTTACTTGGTGAATATCATTGGGATGATGATAATTGGAATACTGGAGTCTCTGCCCCATATGCTGCTAGATTAAAATTAACTAATAGCGAAATAATTAACGCTGGTGGCGCTTGTAATTCAAAAACGGTTTATGGTGAGACTGGAAATACAGAAGGAACTTTTGAATGTCCCGCTGTTCACATTTATATGGGTTCAGCAACCCTATGGAACAATACGATAGATGAAACTGTNGGCGATGGAATAAGAGTGACAGGTGGAATTGTAGATATTAGAAATAATACCGTTTCTGCAGGAGAATATGCAGCTAGGGTGGCAAGTTATAATACAAAATACTCAGCAGGAAGTAATAGAGAATTCACTGGTAAATACGGTTCAATTGCTTATTTTTCTAATAATACATGGAATGTTGATGCTCAAACATACAATATTACAGAGAGTAGGGTTGCAGTCCAGTCAGAAAGTATTCCAGTCCCTTCAGCATCAGGAGTGTACTCTATTGGTATGAGATGGAAAGGTTCTGCAATAAATTGTGATACAACAATGTATACTGATTGTTTGAAAGTTCCGCCAATGTANAGCAACTTATTTTCTGAAAATGTCTATCCCGAAGAAATTCCAATGTCTATCGAACTAAACCCAAATGCAACAGTATTCGCCTTTGCAGATTTAGATATCGGATTGGAGAATATTCATATTGGAAGATTAAATAGTGGTGCAGGAAAACATCAAAATATTGTTCAACAAGGAGAACTAGTAAGATATAGGGTGTTAGCAAATGGTGATACTGTTTCAGGAACTGACATTACCGTAAAAGACAGTCATGGAAATGAATTGTATAATTTAACCACAGATCAATATGGTATGACCCCTCAAATTGTTTTAGCAAGCGATTTCCACCTTGATTTCACTGGTTTTGGAACTTATCCTGATGGATTGGTTACAGATCCATCAGAGAATTCCTGTAATGATGATTTAGATAATGATGGAGATTTATTGTATGATAATGAGGATCCAGATTGTACTAATGGCGGAAGAGAATTATCCAAATATTATATTGATGCATGGAAATTTGATAAAGGTTCAGCAACCGAATCAATTACTCTAACNTCACAAATTGAAGGAGTTATAGATTTAGTTAATCTTGCACCCACAGTTGGGATTGATATTCAATATCCTGATAATTCTGCATTCAAGAGATGGATAAATATTACTGGGACTTCTTTTGATGGCTCAAATGATAGAGATCCTGGNACCTATAATTCCGATTGGGAAGCATTACTAGGGCATATGGGTACTGTAGATAAGGTGGAAATACGTTTACCAGGAGGTTCTTGGGATGATGGAATCTTAGCTACCGATACCACTGGTTTTGAATATGATTCTGTAACTCAACAAAATTGGCCTTGGAGGACTTGGTCCTATAGTTTAGATATGTCAACTCAACCCGAGGCTGATTATCAATTTGAATTTAGAGCATTCGATGGTGTTGAATATAGCCCTGTTGTTTCTAGGTCTTTCCAATTAAATACTGTTGCACCAACTGTATTATTGACCTCGCCTCAAGATAATTCAGAACATAGCCAAAATACAATTACATTTAGAGGATCAGCCATGGATACATATTCTGGCGTGAATTCACCAGACTTGAATAAGATCCATATTAAATTCACAAAAGAGGATGGTTCNACTCTCCCAAATGAAGAATTTACACCAACAGATTGGAATAATTGGGAGTATGTATGGGACTTTAGCCCTCATTCATCTGGGATTTATAATGTTCAAGTTTGGGCAAGTGATTCTAAATTTTGTAGATATGATGTTGGTGAATGTGAACCTGTGGAGTTGACACTAATAATTAATAATGAAAATGCATTGCCTATTGTTGAAATTTATGGGCCTTCTGGAGATATNCAAGGAAATGAATTGACNAGGATCTTTGGATATGCTAATGATTTAGATGGTGATATTAGTAGAGTTGAGGTTAATATTACNGATTCTTCAGGTAGTTGGACAAATCTGCCGAATATTTATCAGTTTGATGGAACCGATTGGGAGACCTTTTGGGATACATCGGAACTTGAACATTTGAGTGAATATACGATAAATGTTAGAGCATATGATGCTGAAGATTACAGTATTGTAAAATCAACCAATGTTGTCATACTTAATCCAGATGAAGAAATTGATCCACCACAGTTTAACCAAACTTCATGGGACGAATATTTAGGTGGTGGTTCCACTGTTAAGATNTTTTGTGANAAAGGTTCCAAATCATTAGAGAAATGTGGTTCAGGGTTAGAAATGGATTTAAATTTATTTTTTGAACATTCAGGTGANGAACAACTAAGTTATACAATAGCAGGNGATGAAGAAGATTTTAATGAGCATGATCAGTTTATGTTCAAAGTATTAGAAATTAACCCACAAACAGGAATTTTAACCTATAATCCAGCTACATCTACTATGAGTACTTACTATTCAGAAGAAACTCAATGGAGCTTTATTGGAGTTAAATTGAAGGCTACAGATTCCTACAGTCAATCAATAGAGACTCCAGAATTTAATATTGTAATAATAGCCGTAGAATTCACATTTGAACAATTTAACGGTCAAGATGTAAATACCGAAAATCCAGCAGTTTATATCGGAACTGGAAGGCCTGGTCAATCTGTTAAAGCTTACATGACTGCTGGAAAGATACCGCTANGAGAAGCTATTGTTGATGATGAAGGAACTTGGAGATTAGAAGTTCCAAGAACTTTCTTCCCAGAAGGGGGAGGAATTATTGAAGTAGAATTTGAATACGCCAGCGATTCGTATCCTGTATCAGGTGGAATTTCTGTTGAAAGTCCTGATGAAGGAATTTCATCAATTATGATTGCAATTATCGCAATAATAATTATTGCAATATTGGGTTTATTAGCATTTTTCTTCATTGAATTTGAGGATGAAGATGATGATTATGATAACTTAACGGCACCCGAAAGTGAACAGAATAATACATATTCCTGGGGAAATACACAACAGCAACAGCAACAGCAACAGCAACAGCAACAGCAACAGCAAACAGTATTTACGCCAACAGCCCCAGCAGCAACAACTGATTCTAATCCAAAATTAGAAGCATATGTACAACAATTAATTGTGCAGGGTTACGATGAAAACACCGCAAGAGCATATGCTGAACAATATAGAGATCGTTTTTAACATCTGAGCATATAACCATGGCATTCATAACCTATTACTTCAA
This sequence comes from Methanobacteriota archaeon, assembly GCA_002696315.1. Taxonomy (GTDB): domain Archaea; phylum Thermoplasmatota; class Poseidoniia; order Poseidoniales; family Poseidoniaceae; genus MGIIa-I. Next base: position 28,703 of record NZRR01000029.1, read on the forward strand.
ACAAGGAACGTGAGACTAATGAATAATCCGAAACCAGGAGTACAAGAACGTATTCTATTACATCTTAGAGATTATGTTGCATTCATTGAATCTGTTGAGGTACCTTTCGCATTATCACAGATGGGTATTGCCAATGCTGTAGCTATTGCAAGAAGTAATGTTCCACGTGCAATTTCAGGATTGAAGGAACAGGGTCTATTAATCGAAAGACAAGCTCATGTTTCTGGAGTTATGCGCAAAAGAAAATCTTATTTTTTAACCTCAAATGGTGCNGAAATTGCTGAAGAAACATGGAATAGACTGAGTCAATATNCATTTTCAGTACTTTCAANTGATGATGAATTATTTNAAACAACTTTAGGAGGATGTAGTGATGTTTTACCTTTTCAAATTAGACCCGTAGATATTCTAAGATATCTTAGGGANGATGGTGTATTAGATATTACGAAATTATCTCCAGAATTAATAGAGAGAGATTTGACAAAACGTGTGGAAAAACAACTTACATCATCTCTTGGAGATTTACCACGATTAAGACATTTTTATGGAAGAGTTACAGAACTACAAGCAATATCAGAAACTTTAGATGATGGTGCATCTGCAATTTTAATTCCAGGGATTGCAGGAATTGGAAAAACAAGTTTAGCCGCTAAATTATTGGAAAATTACACATTTAGAAGAAATTTAATTTATCATAGATGTCAACTTGGTGTAGGTGGTCGACCATTCTTAGAAGATCTTGGTGCGTGGCTTAGTTCAATTGGGGTTGAAGAACTTAATGATTATTTAGAGGCAAGTTCGGTNCCTAGAATTGACGAAACTGTAGAATTATTGATAAATTGCTTGAAAAATATTTCTGCATTAATCGTGATTGATGATTATCATAAAAATGATGAAGATATTTTTTATAAAATAATCTATAATTTTACATTAAGGATTAACGAAATGGATGATNGTTTAGGGCTGGTAATTTTCTCAAGGTCTTATCGTCCAGTATTGCCTTTAAGAGATAATGATGGGAAAACAGTTAGTAAAATNTTACCACTTGATGGTTTAGATCCTGAATCTTCAAAGAATTTATTAAATTCATTTGAAAGTATTAAAGACGAAGACTTTGAAAGAATATATGGAATTTCTAAAGGTCATCCATTAGTTTTAGAATTAATAAATAGAGGTGCATCAACTATTGAACATCATGTAACTTTAGAGAATTATGTTTCTCTAGAAATTTTTAATAAGTTATCAGCNGAAGAAAAGAGATTATTACAGTCATTAGCTATTTTCCGTGAACCTATCCCTCTCGAAGCATTAACTAATTTAGATTTAGACTTAAATACGCTAGATAATTTAGTAGAACAAGGTTTGGCTAGGAGAGTAGATTCTGAAAATTATGATGTGCATGATTTAATCAGAGAATTTATCTTTAATGGAATAGACGAGCAAATTGCTATACCNTTACATACTTCAGCCGCAGACTGGTACAAAAAGAAATTACATACTCCTCAAGATATTATTGAATATTTACATCATGTNATAAGTTATGCTGATTCTGAAGATGCTGCTGAAGAAGTAGCATTAAGAGGTGGAGAATTAATTAATACTGGTCATTTGGAATTACTTGGATTAATTAATCGNTTAATCGATTCGAAAGGTCCAGCTAAAATTTGGGGTAAACTTTGGCATTTAAGGGGAGAAATACTCTCTTTGGCTGGAGACTTCGGAGGTGCCGAAGCCTCATTTACTGTTGCTATGGATAATGCGAATAAAGCTAAAGACATTAAATTAGAAAGTATCTTACTTTCATGCTTAGCAGAACTCGCTTGGAAAAGGGGTGATAGTACATTGGCTTTAGATTTACATAGGCAAGCTNTAAAGAGATTTATAGCAATAAAAGATTCTATTGGTGCATCAAAATCTTATACAAATATGAGTTATATTTTTAGATCTCAAGGTAAGAANCAATTAGCAATGGATGCACATTCAGAGGTTGAACANATTCTTTCTAATGAAAATGATCCTAACTTAGTACATGCAAGGATAAATTTAGCCCGTTCTTATTTAGAAATGGGTGAATTAGATTTAGGTCGGGAACATGCACTTAAGGCATTTGATGCTACACTGTCAAAAGGTGATGAAATTACACATTCTCGTGCTAGAGCAGTATTGGGTAGGTATTATGCGTTAAATGGTGATACCGATTTAGCATTAAATCATTATTTAGAAACTTTACAGACACTTGGTAATGCAGAAGATTTTGAAATCAAAGTTGAGTTGATTTTATTACTTGGAGAAGTTCTTGAAGATTCTGGAAAAAGAGANGAAGCAGTAGAAAGATATCTAGAAGGATTAGCACTTGCAGAATCAAGTAATCAACCACTGTTAGTNGGAGAATTATTGTCTAGGTTAGGTTCCACAGGTTTAGATAAGCAAAGAAGAATGGAATATTTACAAAGAGCGTTGAANGTTTTCAGAGAAGTAGGTGCNACTAGAAAAATGCAAGAAGTTCAAATGATGTTTCATAAAGCAATNACTGGAAATTAATTCAATGGTTTATTCGAAATTTCTACAATTCCATTAGAAAAATGTACCCAAATTGATGATTCTCCTTTTAGATTAATCTCTCCGAGGTGTGTGGTGGGGGCAGCCGATGTTAATTCATATTCGAACGGTTGTATAAAATTGGGATGTGTAATAATTAGAGTTTCATCATCCAGTAACATGATTACATTAACTGATGTTTGTTCGACATTTAATAATTCTACACTTTCTGAGTATGTTGCATTTGGATTAATCCTTGCTACNGCATCAGCTCTTTCAATAGCAGATCCTACACGTTCAATATTTTCCGTTAGTGCCACTTCAGACCATCTTTCTCGCGTTGAATTTTCAATATCCCAAGCCCATATTGAATATAAAGACAGTAATAATAAACCAAGTAGGAATGTGAATACATAACCTAATTCTGTAGCTGCTGCTGATTCATCTTGTTTTAANTTATTATNATGTTTCATTAGCCTTCCTCCCTTGCATCAAATGAAATNGCAGTAAATGTTAGTGTGAAATCGATATTGTTGTTTGGACTATGGTATACGGCTTCACCATTGCCTCTATCCACCCATCCAGTATAATCTGATAGCATATCGAATTGATTCGGATAAGAAATCCAATCATCAGAATATTCAATATCTTCTGATAGCCAGTTTGTAATACTACTTCCATATTTTCCNTTCCATCCCATTCTAACATCTTTTGTATTTTCGTTTGTACAAAATATAGTTTCAATGACTTTTAATTGTACATTTACATTTGATGAACCACTAACAATACTTGATTTTGTAGGCATCATAACAGGAATATGAATTCCAAGTAAATTTTCATTTCCTTTAGCGGCTAAAGATGCATGTGAAAGTGAAGGATTTCCTTCAGGATGATTTGTAGTAACAAAACCACCTTTGTCNACCACTTCAAGATTACTAATACTACTTGAAAAAATATATTTTAAAGCTGGAATTTGAATTNCCCATGCATCTGCAAGAGCAGAATATTCAGAAGAACCACCTTCTCCGATTAATTGAATCTTTATCCCCGAGTGGTGGTCTCCTATTTCCCATGCATCTCTAATTCCTGCTAAAGTTAATTCACTCACATCATACCATGGTAAATCAATGTTTATCCACCCTGAAGCAATCATTTTTAGAGGTAAACACCTTTGAAAACCTTTATCCATTAATTCGGTAATTCCTGAGTCACCAATAATCTGCATTATTTTAATAGATTGACCAGAGGTTACAGTGGAATTTAACTCACCACTATTTNCAGGATTAAGGTAATATGAATTTCCAGATGTACTTTCTAAATCGCCCGATGCATTAAACACACCTGAAAAATTAAATGAAGCCCTTTTTCCAGATAAAGTAACATAAACATNCGCTTGATTCTCATCAATATAATCGCTAGTCCAAATTGTAGAAAATTCTTGACCAGATAATTNTCCTGTGTCTTTTGGAACAATATAAGAAATTCCTGAGGTCAGGAATCCATTATTTTGAATTTCATCTTCAGTCCACTTTATACTAATGTCAGATTGACTCAAAATTTTAGTAACTCCGTTTGTTCCAGGAATCGGCCAATCTAATTTATACATACCATTAGCTGGAATTGAAAAACTAGCNCCTTGAATATCAATTTGTGTTGAATCTAATTTGTGGTTAGAAATAATCAAACTTCCTGGAAGTGGAGGAATTATATATTCAGATCCTAACATTATTCCCTCTTCGGATTGCCAATTNACTGTCCCTTTATTTTCTTCATCATTTGTCTGTAAAAGTAATTTTGAATTTCTTGATGATTCTAGAGTAATTATTTTTGATTCAGAAAAATTGAAATTTTTCATCCAAATCGATCCATCTCCTTCTTTAGTTGACTTCTCAGTGATTTTTTCATCACCTACGATTAGATTAATCAAATTTTCATCATCAGAAATGATATTTATTTTGTTATTTCCTGCTGGTAAAGGAATTTTCCAAGTTGTTCCCAATCCTTTGTGATTTGGATTGTTAGGTTTGATAAATGTGACTCCCCCTTCATTTAATTTTAGAATAATGGTTAATTCAACATCGCTAATAATTAATGTTTTATTATTTGAATTTTCAATAGGTAGATTTATTTCTAAAATTTTATTATGTTCTAAANAATAGGTTATNTCATTAGCACCTTGAATCAAATTTATTGAAGNTGATGTAATACCAGATGTTATTTGTGATTTTGTAGTGATGATGAGACTAGCTTGATTTTCTATTACGGGAATCTCATACCTCCATTTTGATTCAAATTGTAAATGTAAATCATCCATACAATAAGAACTTAGTTTACCTGATGGATATCTGATATCAAATTGATCATTGAAATTTCCAGCATTTCTTAATCTTAGTTCAGAATTATCTTTCCANGTTGAAGAAAACCATATTCCTGAATCTTTCAAATCCCATTCTAGTTTTCCTAGAACAGGCTCAATTTGCATCTCTGAAGAACTACCAGGTAATCCACGTTGAGCTAATTGGGACTCATATTCTGATAAATCTTCGAATTGTGAAACTGCATCACTGGATTCAATAGCACCTTGAAGTTCATTAATTACAGGTACAATTGATACAAGCATNATACTAATTATGCTCATAACNCCTGCAAACATTAAAACTGTNGCAATCGCAGAATTCGCTGCNTTTTGATCAGAAATTAAGGAATTAATACGATTCATTTAATCACCACTCTGTGTAGTACAATTTCTGTTAATATTGATTTTTCAAGTGGGTGAATTCCGATTCCATCAATGCCTGAAACTCTTTTCCAAGGCCCAAAACCTTCGAATGTATCTAGGGTTCCTGATGCTAAATTTAAGTTATAATCCTCAATCCAATATGACATATATCTGTCAGTCATNGAATCATCAATTTCATTTGTCATTTTCATTCTAATATTGCGTACATCACCATCGAATAATGTCAGTGGTCCATCTGAAACCATTTGTAGACTAAATGGGCTGGTGGTTCTTGAAAGTAAACTCATATCAACATCTACCAAAACAAAACTAACTTGTTGTGAATTATCTGGCATCGAATAATGTCTCAATGAGGGATATCTAGTAACTTTGTAAGCCTCACNNGATAATTTTTCCANTCTGGCACCATTCAATAAATCAATNTCATAATTCCCCGTTGATAGTGCGGTATCTATTCCAATACCCGAAAGTTCTAATCTTACAAATTTATGAATTAAGTTGTCGTTNTTATTATAGATCTCTACAATTAATAATTTCTCCATGTAATTTTCAAAATTTATACTAGCGGAACCATTATCAAAATTTAATTCATAATTAGTGATATTTCCCCCATTATTTACGACAGCATGAGTAGCAGTATTATTTATTGAAGTTAAATCTAATGAATTGAATGAAGAAAGAGATACATCGATAATANCGGNACCAGAAACATCTCCTGATATCGTCCAATACTCGGCACTATCTAAATTAGAAATTGAAGTAGAGACTANCTCGAACGTTTGTATAGATCCCGTATCTTGAGGAGAAGAACCAACNATTCTTATTCTTTCATCTATTTGATCAGCAATTACTTTCGCTTGAGACCAATTTTTATTATCATCATAATCTGAAATGTAAGGTTGTAGAATTATCATTGTAGATGAGAGAACAATTACAATCATAGCCAGTAACATAACCATGCCAATTACGTCACTGAGTGCTGATTCATCATTTTCTAATTCACGTTTCATTTCCATTTCCCTCAGTAGAATTAAATTTTTATAGACATTCTTTCTTTATCTTCTTGTCCCAAAAAATGACTGAATTCGGGCCCGTCTTGTAGAGAGATAGCGATGTCACCGGTAAAAATGTCGTCAATATGGTATAAAACAGTACTCTCTGCAAGATGTGGTTTATTATTAGACTTTGAAAGGTGTGTCAATACAATACTTTTTGTTTCCGGTCCAATTACTTTAGATAATAATATGCCTGTTTGTTTATTCGATAAGTGCCCACCTCGATTCATAATTCTATTTTTCAAATTATCTGGATAGGGGCCTGAAAGTAATTTTTTCAAATCATAATTNGCTTCAATAGAGATATGAGAGCATCCTTGCATGTGTTTGATNACTTCATCTGTATAACTTCCCAAATCTGTAACTACGCATGTTTTATCGCCACCTTTTGTTACTATAGAAAAACCTACATTTTCAGCACCCGAATGAGGTACCGGAAAAGGTAAAAATGTTACATCTGTTAATGCTTCAATTCTATCTAAATTCTCAAAAACATCTAAATTTTCTTTGTTTAAAAGTCCTAGCTTTTCTGCTGTAAAATAATTACACTTTACAGGAATATCCCATTTCTTCATTGCTATTTCTACTCCGCCTCCATGATCTCCATGGTGATGAGAAATTAGCATACAATCGATGTCTGTTGGTCTAAGTTCCATACTTGCCAACCTTTTTTCTAATTGCCTCCCTGAAAAACCATTGTCTATCAGCACATTACCATTTTCACTAGAAATTAGTGTTGAATTACCACGACTCCCAGTCCCTAAGTGCGTGATGGACACTGACATACTTTCATACCAAACGCGACAAGACTTTAACTAATCGTAAATGTCAAATCAAAATCCACGTTTTAGAGTATAAATAATAAATTGCAAATATTTTGTACGAACATTGTTCCATCAGTCTCATAAGGTATTTGAGTTGGTCAAGTTTTGTCGGGTAGCCGAGAGGTAAGCAAGATGCGTCGAAAACAAACCACCCTTATTGTCACTTCGATTATGATTTTTTCATTACTTACGATATCTCAACTACCTGCAATTCAATCTGTAGAGAATGTACATCCAGAAGATGCTAATCAAGGACCTCCTCCAGTTACAGATACTGATAGAGACGGAATTCCAGATGTATGGGAACAACAATTCGGAAAATCATGGGAAGCTATTTCGATTGATGGAAGAAGTAAATTTATTCCGGGAATGGACTATACCAACGGTTCTGATGGTATTTATGATCCAGATGGCTCTTCTGGATTAATTTTAGATATGGATAATGATGGTTTGCAAAATGTAGAAGAGTATTGTTGGCCTTATGTTGTAGTAGATTGTTTTACAAATAGAACAGGCTTAACTGGTGCAGATCCTCTAGATCCAGAAGGTGGCTTTCGACTTTATTTAGATCCAACACATTCGGATACCGATGAAGATGGAATGCCTGATGGATATGAGATTGAAATGTGTATGTCTAACGCTGGAGCAATTGTAGATGGAAGATGGGTTTGTCCCCTTTTTGATCCTTTGAATGGTTCCGATGGTGGTGAAGATTATGATGAGGATGGATTTGATATTGATAGGGATGGTAGTATTGAGTCAAATGAATATTACAATAATTCTGCGGAATATAATTTTGGAATCCCGCTAGAATGGATGACTGAATTGGATGGTTTGTGGTTTGGATACATGGAGGATGATGTAGATGAGAGATATACTTCCAGATGGAGAGGAACAGATCCGTTAAATCCTGATAGTGATTTCTTTAGATGGTCTGAGATTGGGGGTCTTGAATACTCGCCAGGTGGAGACGAGATTCCTGATGGTTGGGAAGTATATTTTGGACTAGATCCACACAATAAAAAGGATAATCTTGAAGATACTGACTCAGATGGTTGGGATTTGACGAATAATGGTGAAGTAACTAGAGATTTGACTACAGATATCGTGAATACATGTTTCGCAGGAGGCCTAATTGAGTGTGGTGGAGAAGCATTTAGTAATTTAGAAGAATATTTAGTTTCTGAAGATAATGGAGATTCTATTAGAGGCGGATTGAAAACAGTAGAAGAAGGTTCATTAAAAGACACATTGACGCTATATGATAAAACTACAGAAATTAAAATTTCAAGCCATGATGTTCGTGAATTAGCTACATTTGAAGACGCTGAATCATCACTAGTATATGTTGGAACAAAAGTCGGTGTTTCTGTATTTAATATGGATGAATTAATTGTAGAGGATTTATTATTACCAAATGGAGTCGAATTCAATGATATGGTTTTAGTCCAAAATGAATTTGGTAGAGGAGCAATAATTGTAGCAACTACAGATGGAATCTATAGTATGCTTCTCGATAAAGGAGGAGTTCTTAATGGACAAGTAGACCATTTAGATATAGGTCCTATGGATGTTGTAACAACTTTAGTCGAAACTGGAGGGGGCCAGAGAGTAATAACTATTGGTGAAGAATCTGGATATGTTTTTGAGATAAAGAATTCTGGAGAATTAAAAGAGTCATCTGAAGAGCCATTAGATGAGGGCTTATTTGATGAATTTAATTCAGTATCTGCTAATCCAACATCTGCAGTTCATGTATTGGTTAATGGTGAACCAACATTATTTTTAGGTACAGATAAAGGGCTAATAAAATCTGAAACCTCAGATGCTAAAGGTGTTTTAAATTTAGAATGGGTTTTCGATCAGTATAATACAAATAACCTTAGAAATTTGACTTATGAGCACGAATTAAATCTATTCGAAGTAAGAACAATTGTTGCTGATGCATCTGTAAACTCTGAAATCAGTCATTTGTGGATTGGTACGGGCTCAGGAATACATTTATTGACACTCAGTAATAATCAATTAACTCATAGTGGGTCTTTAGAACATACCACTAGTGAAGATATGAATAATATCTTTTCAATACTACCTTTAGACAACTATGTTTTAGTTGGTTCACAAGGAGGTTCATGGAAATTAGTTGGAGGTGCATTAGCATCATTTAATCAAGGAGTACAAGAATCAATTACTGGGAGAGTAGTTTCATTAGCTCAAATTGATTTAAACGGAACTGGATATTTGTTAGGTGCAGTTGACCCCGGAAGATTTGCAAATATTGCACTAATAGACCCAGGAAACAATGATTCTGATTTTGATGGTATTCCTGATGGTTGGGAATATGCTTATGCGCTAGATCCAACTGATCCAACTGATGCTTTATTAGATCAAGATGCAGATGGATTAAATCTTGATGGAGAGCAGAATTCATTTTTTGAACAAGATTGGAACAATTTAGATGAATTTAGGTATCAACCTACAACAGAGTCAGGATATCCAAGTACTGACCCTAGAGATCCAGATACAGATGGAGATGGGATTAATGATGGTATGGAATTTTTTGGATTTTATTACGGATTAAGTGAATTTGATTGTCATTACATTGTTGAACATCAGTATGTTTGTGACGAGAATAATGGTGCAGCAGATACATATTTGTTAAGTGGTGGTACCGACTCACCTTTAGATGCAACAAATAATGATACTGACGGAGATGGAATGCCTGATGGTTGGGAAATAGAAAATAGAAGATGGGTTGGCACAACTTATACAGGCGGTAATAATTGGACTTTAGACCCTTTAAGGGCTGATGATGCATTATGGGATGCTGATGGAGATGGATTAAGCAATATTTGTGAATTTGCTTGGGGCCAAATTTATTTAGAGGCTCTAGCAGGAAATTTATTAGAAACCTTGGGAGAATCAAGTGAATATGTAGAATCAGATTGGTCTACCCTAGATCCAAATAACATAGATAGCGATGGAGACACTTTACCTGATGGCTGGGAAGCTCTAGCGAATAATCCAAATGATCCAGATGGTAATTCATGTTATTGGAGTAGTGAGGTAAAGGGAATTAATCCGCTAAATGGTAGTGATGCTACAAATAATCCAGATGGAGATGGTTTTGACGTTAATCATAACGGAATATTGGAACCCGATGAAGAATTTAATAACTATCTTGAATATCATATTAGAGATACATCTTTTATTGGACAAAATGATAGTGATAGTTCCTCATTACCATTTGGAATATTCACGCAATTATGGCAAAATACAGAGGATGCTGCTGAACCAGTATTCACCTTTGGTGAATTAACTAGTCCACTCTTATCAAATTCACAAAATGAACAAGATAAAGGTTCGGCAAATCCAATTTCTCCAGATTCAGATGGAGATGGAATGCCAGATGGTTGGGAGATTTGGTATGCAAGATGGGATTTAGTTGCTAATGATTGGACCTTGAATCCACTTTCCGAAGGGGATAAGTTCGGAGATCCTGATTCTGATGGATATTCTAATTGGGAAGAATATAATTCAATTAACCCAGAATTGAATGAAATACATTTGCAATTCTCACCTAAATATTATATCAAGCAATCAAATACAATTAGTGGTTTTGATACTCAGGTATGGGGTAGAATTACTACAAACTTAAGTTTTGGATCATTTATTGATTCAAATATAAGCCAATTTTCAGGAATGACTTGTGATCCTAATAATCCAGATACTGATGGAGATGGGATGCTTGATGGATTAGAAATGCTACTGACAGATTGGAATTCAAATGATGGACTTTGGACATTAAATCCATTAGTTGCTGGGGACGGAGATTATGACGCAGATAACGACGGGTTAACTGATAGGCAGGAATTATCTCTGGTAGAGGGTTTACCCGATAATGGCGTATTTCATCCACCCGATGCTCCTATTTTCTATTTAGATGCTGAAGAACAAATGTCTGGAACAGAATTTTCAAGAGTTGGTAATATTCTTAATAATACAGAAAACAGAGCCACATTAGTCAAATTAGATTTAATCGACTGGCAATCTGGAAATCCTCCTACATTAATTTTAGAAACTCTTCGTTCAATTACCGATCCAACACACAATGATACAGATAGAGATGAAATGTTGGATGGATATGAATATTGGTTTACTGAATGGGATCTGGAAGAAAATCGTTGGTCCATGAATCCTTTGATAAGTAACGATATTTATCTTGATCTTGATGATGATTCATATGATTGTGATGGTGATGGTGAAATTGCAGTTTATGAAGTATATTCAAATTTAAGAGAATGGCAAGCTAGAACATATGGTAAAGAAGCAGAAAGATATAATGTTCCTTTAGAATTAGGATTCTATGATTATGCTACTGATGCAATTAATGCACTTTCAGAAGAAGAAGGACTTGACAATGAGCAAGCAAATAACCGTTTGTATGATTTATTCTCTGAAAAATTACATGACGGATTCCCAGTAACTCAAAATAGATTAGATAAAATTAATGAATTAAATGAAGATAATTTCAACAATAGTTTGATTGGTATTTCCGATCCAACTCATCCTGATTCAGACAGTGATGGAATGCCTGATGGCTGGGAATATTGCTATTCAACATTTATTTCAGAGCCAATTCCAGTTTCACGTGATGATAATATTTTCACAGTACAAAGTAGATGGGGATTGAATCCATTAAATCCATTAGATGGTGATTATGATATTGATAATGATGGATGGTATGATCGTTCAGTCGTAGATACTCCGGCTAAACAAGGTAAATGGAATAATCATATTTTTACAATTTCAGGTGGACAGTATGGTTTAGATAATGTCGATATTCCATTTACAAATTATATGGAATTTGATAATGGTACTTATCCACATTTGAATGATACAGATGATGATAGTCAATCTAGAATTAGGGAGGGTACAGAAGAATTTACTCTTAATTATTATCAAGATTTTAGTCTTTCAGACGGACGAGAAATTTTGAAATATGGTACAAATCCACTTGATAATGATACAGATTGGGATATGTTACCCGATTGGTATGAATATGCACTAGCATGGAACGAGTCACTAGATAATTTTTCTAGTCAAAGATATATTTCTGTAGAATGGGTAGATGTTGGTGCCGAAGAAAGTATTCAGAAAAAACCATTGAAAATAGATGGTACAAACATAATGCGACCCGACTTATCATTGGCTTGGTTTACTTTAGATCCTAGAGATCCAACAGACGCTTTGTTAGATCCCGATAATGATGGTGATTGGGATTGTAGTGGAGTTGTATGCGAATATAATGAGTATTCCAATTTCCAAGAATTTTATGCAATTACTGATGATACTTATCGTTCAGCAACTTTAGTCCGATCTTTAGATCTGCAGTGGGATGGAGTTCAGATTACCGAATGGTGGCAATTCAGAAAATGGTTATTACATTTGGGTGAAGCCGATGAGATGGAAAAAAATTATCTAAAAATGTACAAAAGAGACAGTCAGGATTTAATGTATGCTAAAATAATTCAAGACAATGATAATGATTTCTTTGTAATGGATGCAGCAAATGACGAATCTATTTGCAGAGGAGATTGGACTGATAGTTATGGTTTAGTTTCTAGTACTACAGTTCTTCCAGACATAGGTCGCGGACAATATCCATTTGGTTGGTGGATTCTAGATATTGATGGAGACTTTACAGCAGAGGGTACTGACCCAACTAATTGGGATACTGATGGAGATTGGATGGTTGATTGGTATGAAGTACACAACGATGAAAATGACGGGGTAAGAGGAGATATTTCTGCAATTAGATATGATGATCGGACATTATGATGTGTTGACATGAATTCCATAAATAATGATTCAAATGAAAAGATGTTAATATTGCATCAGAATATTGCGAATTTAGTCAAGCAATTAAGTATGCCTTTGGTTGAAGTAAGTTTGGTAATTGCTAAGTTTATCAATATCTTAACTGAAAAATTAAAAAAAATAGCATTTGAAAATAATGAAAAATTACCTGAATTATTAACTACCCCTTGGCCATTAGAATTTTATTCACAGGAAGAATCAGATTCTGAATTAAATTTAGAAAAAGTAATTGATGTATTAGATAACGATAGAATTGATATTTTAGACACTTTAATCAGAACCTCAATCAATTTAGAAGAAATACCTCTTTCAGATTCATTACTGGTATTACGTAGTTGGGAAAAACTTGTAAGGACACAACTCGCGAAATCAACTAGTCCAGGCCAGTTGTTTTCGACAGTGGAACTTCCAGATGATTTTTGAGGTGAAGTAATTATGAAACTTAATATTTTTAAAAATACAAAAATTTTCAGCTATTTGTTATTTTTAGTTTTATTTTCAAGTTCTTTTTCGGGATGTTTTTCAAAAGAAGAGATACTTCCAGAGCCTTTTGGTGTGCCTGGCGGATTAGTTTTAGCTTGTTTAAATTCAACACACTTTACAGAACTTGTCATTGAAATTGATTATGAAGCAGATCAGAAACCAAGACCTGAAACCCTTGATTTATTAATTGAGCGAATAAATAGTGTATGTGACAAACAATCAGTATCTTATGAATTATCTTTGACAGATTTTGAACATGAAGGTGTTTGGACTAGTGATGACATCCGACTTAAAGGTAGAGAAACACGTGAAACAAATGCAATGAATGAAAATCAGCTAAGATTTCATTTTATGTTTCCAAGTGGGACACATTCAGATAGCGGTGTATTGGGAGTTGCAGTAGATGCATCTACTGTAATGATTTTTGTTGATACCATAAAAGAAGCTGAAAATTTCATACAAAGACCTAGTTGGGAAGATATAGAAGCTGCAGTCACAGTTCATGAATTTGGGCATCTCGTTGGTTTGGTTAATTTAGTTTATACTTCAAATGTTGATCATGAAGATCCAGATCATCCAGGTCATAGTTCTAATGAGGATTCTGTTATGTATTGGGCAATAGAGTCTAGTGATATATCAAATATCATTTTCGGAACCTTACCAAATGATTTCGATGATGATGATAGGGGTGATTTAATTAATCTAAATAACCAACAACTTCAAGCTCATGATCAATTATGGTATCCCGAGGATTACTCATATTAGATTACCATTTATTCTATTTAGTACATATTTTTGGGCTTCATTCCAAGCATCGAATATAGACCAAAGATACAAACCAATCCAAAGAATTCCAGTTAAAGCCAAAGGAATTTGGAGTAGTGCAAAATCAATGCCTTTTTGATGAGATCTATTGAAATGTTGTCCGAGAAATAAGAATGGTACTAATGAAATTAAGATTGCAATAATTGGCTGAAATGAGCCCCAAAAACCAACTCCAGATGTAATTTGTGCGAAGATTATTCTGAAAATATTACCTCTTTTTTGGCTCATTTCATTCCTTGGAACTTGAACGACAATCTCAGAATCACTCATCTTATTCAGTATACCTAATGTTTTACCCATTGTCAAGTTTTGGCTTTAATTTAATAGTTTAGATATATTAGACAATTCTATTCACTAGATGCACAAGGGCTTGTCAATGAGGATACCAAAGGTTCTGGTAACTGGTTTTGAACCCTTTGATAATTCTTCATTTAATATCTCACAGAAATTAGTTTCTGAAATAGAAAGTTTAGAATTTAATAATTTAGAAATGAATACAAAAATATTAACTGTTGATGAAGCAGGTTCAAAGAAAGTAAGCGAATTGATTTTAGTTGAAGATTTTGATTTCATTTTACATTTAGGATATAGTAATATGGCTCAAAAAATTCATTTAGAATCTAGAGCAGTAAATAAAATTAATATGAGAATAGAAGATAATTCCGGAAGAGAAATTAAAGAAGGATCTATAATCACAAAGGATACCGAAGAATATATTTCAACAGTTGATTTTGGAATATTCTCTCAGTGTTTAAATGAAAATTTTTTAATTTCATCAGATGCTGGTACATTTGTTTGTAATGAAACATATTTTAGAACCTTAAATACAATTTATGAAACTAATATTCGTGATAGATTTAACAAACTTCTACCTTGTATGTTCGTACATTTACCTTCAGAAAACATTATTTCAATTTCAGAACAACTTCAATTAGTTTTAGAGATATTAAATCTAGTTTCAGATAAAAAAATAATTGAGGTTGTTGCAGCAATCATTAGGAATGAACAAGGTGAAATTTTGGTTGCAAAAAGGGATTCTAATCAACCCCACCCAGGCAAATGGGAATTCCCTGGAGGAAAACTGGAAAAAAATGAAGATCAAATAGATGGTTTAAAAAGAGAAATTTTTGAAGAATTGAAGATAAATATTGAAATTTCATCATTTTGTGGTGAAGTACAACATTTGTATTCAGAATACTATGTGATTTTAAAAGCAATATATGCTAAAATAACAAAGAACTCACCACCTATGGAATTAAATGTACATGATGAAGTTTTATGGGTGGAAGTAGAAAATTTGAGTAAATTTGATTGGTTAGAGGCAAATAAAAAATTAGTAAATATAATTCAAAACCAATCTTGAGGGACGCCATCTCTTCTCATTTTTAATTCATCATCAACAGTTCTAGGGATTTCATCCCTTCCATGATGCCAAGTCATTTCTTCAATCCATGCAATAATATTTGTTGACTCAACCGTTAATTCAAAAAATCCACCTAAGGGGTATTCATTTTCTAAAACAAAAGCAATTTTACCAGCTAAAGCAGCTTGACGTGAAATCTTAAAATAAGAAATGTCATTTTGAATATTTTGACTCATACAATCTAATGCTGTATCTGCAATTTTATTCATATGTATTTTTTCAAAGAAGAATTCATAATCAATATCCTTGATATAAATGACTTCATTTTTTCCATGAATTGGAAAAGAGGTTTTATCTGTTATTTCAGCAATATTTGCATTTGGGAAAATTTCTTTAATAGCCATGATTACATTTTCCTTAGAGTCAACTGGACTCAATTTTGCTTCGAGATTCATTATCGCCATGGTCGTCTTCATGCTTAGACAAAAGGAATAATATAATGCAATTGCGGGTTAATCAAAAATAATACCGTTATTTTTACAATGTTGATTAATCCGGTTATACTACAGGAGGGATTAGAATTAGTTCATTACCAAAACTTGTTACTGTCATTCCTACCTTTCATGAAAAGGATTTTATTGAAAAATGTTTGAATAGTCTATGCAATCAAACCTATCCTTCATCTAATCATCAAATAATTATAGTTGATGGTAATTCAACTGATGGAACACCAGAGATTGTTAAAGAGTATATAGAAAATTTAAAAGAAGGGATGCCAGAAATAATATTATTAAATAATCCAAATAGGTATGTATCACAAGCTAGAAATATTGCATTCGATAATCTTCCGGATGAGGTAGAGTATATTTTTGAAACTGTTGCTCATGCAACCTTTCCAAAAAATCATTTAGAAATTAGGATGAATCAATTTTTAGAATTGCAAGCAAAAAATGCTAATAAAATTGCTGCAATAGGTACAATACTCAAACCACCTGTAGAAAAAATGACTTTTATGAGCAATTTGATTGAGGCCAGTTTAGGTAATCCTTTAGGTAGTGGTCGTGGAGCATATGCTCAATTTAAGGGCCTTCAAAGAACAAGAATTCCCCCTTTAGCAATTTACAGGGTTGATGCTTTAAAATCTGTAGACGGTTATGATGATGAATTAATTACAGCACAAGATTCGGATCTTAATATGCGCTTGATAAAGAATGGTTGGCAAATATGGAGGAGTGACATTAGTTGTATACACGTCACCAAGAGACAGACTTTTTTACAATGGTTAAGATTTGGACATAGAAATGGATTCTGGAGAGTCAAATTAGTTAAAAAACACCCTACAAGATTACCTTTAGGTGAAATAGCTCCATGGTTTGGATTCCTATTGACATTGAGTTTATTTCTCTCGGGAGTTAATCATTGGTGGATACCGCCTGCATTATATCTAATTGTAATCTTTTTAGCAGGAATAATTGAGTCGGTTCGTTGGAAAAAACCGCTAATGTTTTTTGGAGTCCCACTTTTGTTATTTAGTTTACATACAACATTTAGTATTGGATTTTTGCATGGTTTTTTTGTTAAAGGAAAAGCTCCTAAAGATCGAGTCCAAGTTTAATGTAGATAATATTACACATTGACGGGAAAGATTCAATCGTTAAAACAGATTAGAATTACTAATGCAGGAGAAAAAAAGCAACTTGATTGGATTTGTTTATCTTCTTGCACCAGCCATTGCGTTGTTTTTCTTATTTTATCCTAGTGTTGGATTTCAACCTGCTCAAATTTTATCAAATGGTGATCCAATGGCCCCATGGGCAGCAGCAATATTTGGTCTAGTTCCTGGTTATATTTTATACAAAAGAGTAGTCACTGTAAGGGGTCATGAATGGCATAGAGTACAAGCATTAAAAAAACTATCAAAACATTACAAAAATGAAGACTCAGGTGTATGGGAAAATAATCAAAATATTACTTTACGTACAACCCAAGGATCTGTAGAGGTTGGGGCTTTAACTGAAAGTGCTCTTCAAAAAATGCAAGGAAAAGTAGGAGATTTAATGATGGATAATCTTGATGCTAGTGCCGAGATTGAAAGTAAGGCGGAAATAGATCTGTTAGCTGACAGAGATCATGTTAATCTAGCTGCAGCTAGGATGAGAGGTGACGATTCATTAGAAAATAAAGTGAAAAAAACTACTGTTGCAGAAAGTAAATCCTCTTTAATGGATAATGTTTTAGATTGGATTGCTTCAAAAATTTCTAAAAATAAAGCAAAGAATGTAAAAAAGGATGTTATGTCTGAATCAAATTTGGTGGTTGAGAATACAAAAAATCAAAGTTTCTCTACTGGTGCTTCAGAATATGATAATTTAGTTTCTAATTCTTGGCATTGTAGAAGTTGTGGTCACATGAATTCTATTGATACAAATTATTGTGATGTTTGTGGTTCATCAAAATAATGATAATTTTAGCGAATTATTCATAGCAGTCGTGTAGTCCGCATGAATGAGTGTAATGTCAGATAAACGGGACTACTATGAGGTGCTTGGCGTCAAAAAAGATGCGAATGATAAGGAACTTAAGAAAGCATTTCGTTCATTGGCAAGAAAATATCATCCAGATAAAAACTCAGACCCAGGTGCTGATGATAAGTTTAAAGAGATCCAAGAAGCATTTGCAGTTTTGTCAGATTCTGAAAAAAGAGCACAATATGATCGATTTGGTCATTCTGGACCACAAATGGGAGGTGGTTTCTCTGGATTTGATATAAGATATGAAGATTTATTTGGTTCTGGGTTGGATGACTTATTTTCAAATTTATTTGGCGGGGGAGGAAGAAGAAGCAGACCTCGTCAAGCAAGAGGTCAAAGTATCCTTGTTCGTAAAAAAATACCTTTCCAAATGGCCTTTGAAGGTGGTTCAGAAGAAGTATCTGTTGATACTTTCCTGTCTTGTGACACATGTTCAGGGAGTGGAGGAGCTACTAGTGATGACGTAGAGATTTGTTCAACGTGCAGAGGCACAGGTCAAGTTACACAAACGCGACAAGTCGGACCATTTGTCCAGCAAACAAGCGGAATTTGTCCAAATTGCCAAGGTCGTGGAAAGATCATCATCAATCCTTGCAAAGACTGTAGGGGCGATGGGAGGAAGAAGAAAAAGCAGACGATCAGATTCAATGTTCCTGAGGGTGTAGATACTGGAATGCGACTAAGGATGAGAGGGAAGGGGCATGTACCTCAACAAGGTGGTATTGCTGGAGATTTAGAGATTGAGTTAATTCTTGAAAACCATCCTTGGTTTGAAAGGGATGGTGCCGAATTATTAATGTCGCTTCCTGTGGGATTTCCTGATTTAATGCTTGGTAAAACTGTAACAATTCCTCATTTAGATGATAAACCGCTTGTAATTAAAATACCTGCGAACTCATTAGCAGGACACACACTAAATATTCCTGGAAGAGGTTTACCTAATGGAAGAGGACGAAGAGGTGATGTGATAATTTTATTAAAATTACACATCCCTAAAAAACCGAGCAAAAATTTAAAATCACAACTTGAAAATCTTAAATCTGATCTCGGGATTGCAGATGTTGATTTAGAATCTGCAATATTAGATGAGGCTAATGATAGACGCTCATAAATAAGAAATCCTTGTTTAATTGATATATTTATGTCTTTTTTACAATGTATGTTCATCAAAAGAAGCGCCGTATGCAGGACTTGAACCTGCGACCTGTCGGTTAACAGCCGACCGCTCCACCAACTAAGCTAATACGGCAAGCAGTCGACCCACTCAACTTTGATATTTCATGCCTTCGATTTAATCAAAGTAATTCTGCTTCAATAATTTCCGCTTCAATTATCTGGCTTTCAATTGTTTTATCATTTTTTATATTTCGGTTTTTTGATTTTTTATTCCTATAATTTTCACGAATATCTTTGACTATACTTTGATTTCTTTCATTCAGAACTACTGAAGCAATAATTATTGAAGATATAATAATTAATGGTATCCACCAATTTTCTTGCAACCATTTTATCATTCCTTCAAGGCCACTTAATTTTTCAACTTCTTCTTCAAAACTTGGATGAATATATTGTAATCTTTGCATTGTGATTTCAGCAACACCATCACCCATTGATTCCCAACCTCTAGATTCATTTATGTCAAGATTAATTTGTGTCGGACTAAATCTCAGATTTATTTCTACTGTATAAGCTGCCCTAGGTCCAAGATCTCCACCTGTTAAACAACTACCAATCGATGTTCCTTGAACATCTACGGCCCACCAAGCGCCCTCTTCAGAGCCACCTTCAATTATTATTTCTTGTTCATCAACATCTGTTTCTTCATAATTTTCATCACCGTCGGCATCTAATGCTAGTCTAAGTATGCTTGACGTTGGACAGAAAATAGAGGGGGTAATAGGATTATATTCTAAATCGGCATAGACAGTTGTAGTTCCCTTTGGTACGAAAAACTCCTTTCGATGAGACGATGCAGGAGGTAAATCTGATTCACTAGTAAATACCGCAAAATCACCATCCCAATTTGTTTTTAATCCAGATGTTGAAAATGTTTCCGTATTAATTTTCATTGTTTCTTTGAATATTTTGAAAGCATCTAGAACTTCAACATCTTCGTTATCGACTAATCCATCACCATTTTCATCCCTCATCCGTTGTAAAGTTAATGCTAATGCAACAGCATTATCAGCATTTACTAACCCATAACCTTGAGCATAATCTAAAGCATGATTATTTAATCCTAAACTACTATTTCCTGGAAGATTTTCACCTTCAGTAATATAATCAGAAGTTAATTTAAGAATTGCTTCAATTTCATGAATTTCTCTTTCTGCGACTTGAGGGGGAGAAATTCCACTAGGGTCATGTAAAGTTGGATTGCCAGTAGAATCTAAATCTTCGTCATAATTACTCATTTTTAATGATGGTGCGGCTTGCCACAATAATGCTGCCAAGCCAGCAACATGTGGTGTAGCCATACTAGTTCCACTAATTGCAAGATAGTAATAATCTAATTCTCCAGAACCTAAATCTCCTGCACCAGTTCCTGCACCAATCATTGTAGCACGCGCTGCAGCAGACCAGATATCAACACCAGGTGCGGTAACGTCTGGCCAAGTATCTCTATCCGACATATCACCTCTGCTGGAAAAGTCAGACATTCCAATACCATCTCTATTAGATGCTGCAACCCCAATGGCCGCAGGTACTTTTGCGAAGATGTTAGATTGATCTTCATCTCCCTCTCCACCATCATTTCCATTAGCAAAAATGACCGCAACATTATTTTCAATAGTAATTTTTTCAATAATTTGCACAGTTAAATCATTAGCATCAATTGAATCAAATGGAAAACCAGGTCCCCATGAATTTGTAACGACTTTAATATTCCATGCTTGTTGGGTAGCCGAACCTGGTTTTGAAAGCTGGTAAACGTGTTCTAAAGCAGAATATTCATCAATCGTAAATGCTAGTTCGCCCATTGAGAGGCCAATTAGCCATGAATTTGGTGCAATCCCTAATTTATTCTTAGCAGATGCATCACCATTTCCAGCCACTGTACCTGCACAATGAGTACCATGTCCGCTCGATGTATCCGTATCGGATGCAGGTACCCACAAGAATTCTGGAGTATTTGATCCAGAGCCCTGATTTAATTTTGCATTATAAATTACTTTGTCATCAGGTTGTGGTTTAATTGGATTATTAGGTGTTTGTGGATTGTAGTCTAAATCAGGATGTGAAGCATCAATTCCACTATCAACAACCACAACAGTAATTCCATCTCCTTTAATTTTCGTCGATGTTGGATAACCATAAAGATCAATTAATTGACGATCCCACGCGTCAATTGCTTTGATCGTTTGAATTGTTTGATCCATGTAATATTTCATTGGGGAATTCCATTCAATCCACTTTATCTCCTCAATATTAGCTAATGTACTAATTTTCGAAGCAGGTCCAGACGCAAATATTGATGGGATTACGCTGGTTTTGTATATTGGAATAAACCCATTTTCAAGTAATATTTTTTCCTCTTTATCTCCATTATTTCTAGAATCAAATTGAACAATGACTTCTATCAATTCTTCATGTCCAATCATAGAAATCTTTTTCCAGAGGGCGTTATCTATTGTTTCTTCATTACTTGAGACTAAGAGATTTTTATCTACCTTTTCATGTTCTAAGAACATTTGATTATCTGTATTAATTGAAAATGATGAAAGTGGTAAAAATAGTATGATTGTTATGATGAATATTACGCATCTCTTCCAATTCATATGTACTTCCGAGTTATCAAATACGTTTGAATGCCTCGGACAAATGTACAAAAATCAATACTATTTATTGAACTACTCCCATTCTATTGTACCAGGTGGTTTATGGGTGATGTCATAAACAACTCTATTAACAGATTCTTTGAGTGAATTTGTGATTCTAGTTGAGATTTTTTGTAGAATACTATGTGGTATCTCAGAATAACGCGCACTCATGCCATCTAAACTTTGTACTGCCCTAACAACTACAGTTTCTCCATATACTCTTACATCTCCGTGAACTCCTACAGACTTAACAGGTAATAGTGCTGCAAAATATTGCCATGGTATCTCCATCTTACCTTCTGAAGCAGCATTTTCAAATTCTTCTTCAACTATGGCACATGCTTCTCTTACTGCATGAACTCTTTCTTTTGTTAACTCTCCTAAACAACGAATAGCCAACCCTGGACCTGGGAATGGTTGTCTTTCTGCAACTTTGATTTCAAGTGTTCGAGCTAAATCACGAACTTCATCTTTATACAAATCACGTAAGGGTTCTACTACCAACAATGTCATATCTTCCGGTAAACCTCCAACATTATGGTGACTTTTGATTGTATCTCTGACTCCACCTCCAGATTCAATCCAATCAGGAGCGATAGTTCCTTGAACTAGGTATTTTGCATTAACTTTAGTTTGTTCTTCTTCAAAAATACGAATAAATAATTCACCAATTATCTTTCTTTTTTGTTCAGGTTCTGTAATTCCTTTGAGAGCCTCGAAATAACGATTTTCAGCGAATACTGTTGTTAGGTTGAGTCCATGAGTCGAAAGCATAGATTGTATTTCCTCAGTTTCATTTTTTCTCATTAAGCCTGTATCAACATAAACACAGTGTAATTTATCTCCAATTGCTTGATTAGCAATTACAGCTGCTACAGTTGAATCTACACCCCCGCTACAAGCAATAATTGCAACATCATCAATTTCATCTTTCATTTTTTGAGCGGCTTCTTCAATGAATGATGCCGAATCAAACATCAAGCATCCCTACCGTTTACCTCAGCATCCATTTTCTTTACTCTTTCAATTTGATCAAGTTTATTTTGCTTTAGTGCGGCAGCATATGTTTCATTTCCAAGTGCTAATATTTGAGTTGCTAAATATCCTGCATTATCGCCTCTATCTACACCTACAGTTGCAGCTGGAACTCCGGGTGGTAGTTGAGCAATTGATAGTAGACTATCATAAGGTACTTTTCCGCCACAAGGTACACCAATCACAGGTTTGGTGGTTAGTGCAGCAACCGCACCAGGTAAAGCAGCAGCAAGTCCGGCCATTGCTATGAACACGGTACATCCATCTGCTTCAGCATCATGTACAATTTGTTCAACAAAAGCTGGTGATCTATGTGCACTAGCCACACGTAATTGGTAAGATACACCGAACTGTTCGAGTATCTTTGTGCATTTTTCAGCAACGGGCATATCAGATTTGGAACCAAGTAATATTGTTACGTCCATATTGTAAGCGAGTGTGATTAGGTTGAAATAAATTTCACATTTAATTTGAATAATATTTTTCTAGAAATTCAATTCCATCTAGCATTTTATTATCAAACTTAGAAATCTTGTATCCGAATCTTTTTGTTAAAGATTGAATGGCCAATCCTCTCAATTTTTCTGAAACGAACGGGTCATGTCTGATACCTCCTTTCTGCCACCATGATAAGATTAAAAAATATGAATCATCATCTCTCATTGAAGAGAGTTCAAGAAATGAATCTTTTGCTTTTTTTACGGCTATTAGAGAATTTATTGGTTTGAGTGAATCAGTCTTCCATTCCCACCCTTTTTCCAACATTTTTTCCATGGGTAGGTCGAGTTTTTGGTTATATTTGGTTAACCAAATTGCAGATGGTGAACTGAAAAAGAATGAACCAAAAATAAACCATTCTAGCCATAAAATTAAACTAGGAATAATAATCAAATTCCAAAATATAATATTGGAGGGTCTAAGGAATAATCCGATTAGATATAGGCTAATTAAGATAGAAAACCACATAATCCTTGTATTTCTTAGCATTCCAATCAATACCAATACGGGTTTTGAATCCTCATGAGAATTTGAAACAATAATGATACTTAATCCCAATGAGAGCGGTCCTAGTAATAACAGAGTTGCACCAATAAATTCTGAAAAGTTAGTCCTGTGATCAAGAATAGTAAATAGAATACCTAAGGCCAATAAAAACATACTCCAACAAGTAGGAAATAGAAGTTTTTGTAATAATGGCACGAGCCTTTTTCTATTCCATGATTTTAATTTTTCAGGATGTGTCTCATTCATTAGAAGCTTGTCGGGAATTCTTCCACCCCACCATTTTGGATTGCCTTCTAAATTTTCTAAGATGAGAACACCTTCTTCGTTAATACAATCGAAGGAGTATTATTATAAAATCGTAGACTTAGACAAGTTGATATGCTGTCTTGAGTCTGTTATGTATTAATGAATACACTTAGTGAAGACGGACAATGGATGTATGATGGAAATAATTGGGTGCCCTCAAATCAAAATGGACCTGGAAATCCACCGAGTAATCCACCAATTATTAGGCAGAAAAAACCTCCAAATAGTGGTGAAAGAATGAGTGATGTGGGTTGGTGGATAGCTCAAGGAGTAACACAATTTTTCATCTTAATTGGTTTCATTATGTTGATTATGTCTGCTGGATACGCTCATTCAGCTGCTTATACGGAAGGTCCAGTTCAGCCCGATCAGAATGATTACGATGTTGATGCCAATGGATTAGAAGCTGGAGAGATTGAAAATTTTACTAAAGATTTCGAAGTATATGAAGATTTACAACAACAACATTTGAAAGATAGAAATCAAGATACAGGGAATGCAGTTTATTGGTCAGCAGTAGGACCTGGATTTATTGTTTTAGGATTGCTAGTATTTTGTTTGAATGATAATTCAAAAGAGATGTCAAATAGTTTGAGAATTACAATGATGATTGGTACATTGTATTTACTTTCAAATATGCTATTTGATGGAAGTGCAATTAATTTCATTGCAGGAATTGGAACGAATTAATTATACTGAATTAGAATTTTAGTTACATATTATTCTTCTTCAAGGATAATCATTGAATTAGAAGTTTTTACGGCAACAGGTTTTCCTTCTGACATTGCAGAAATATGCATTTGTAGATTTTCTCCACTTCCTTTCAATTCTACTTCCAGAAATACTCGATTTCCTACTTTTATTGTGTCCAAAAAAATCTCATTATTTCGATAAAGTAAATTTGGTTGTACCGATAATACATTCCATTCTAAGTTCTTTTTAGATTCGAATTTTATAGCTGCAATTTCCCAATCAGTCTCGTGTGTTTCAATTATAATTAAAATTGGAATACCTCCTTTGCTACTTAATACTGGATCTAATCTCCAAGAATTAATACTAATTGATTTAGTTAAATAACTTAAGTCTGGGTTTCCCCAAGTTTCTAAAAGAATATCCCAGTTGACATTTGTAATTGATTTGATAAATAATGATAAGTCTGATTTTACATCTTCAATTTCTGAAATTGATGATAATTTTCTTAGTCTTGATAATCTTTTTTTATCATGCAGTAATAATTCCATTCTTAATTTATCTTTTCTTAAATTAAATAATACCCAAATCATTGGTAAAATAAAACCAATTCCCATTGCCCAGACCAGTATATTATCCCAAAACAATAATTCTTCACTAACTTCAAATGTTTGATTATTATATGTTTGATTAATTATTGATTTTACTTGAATTTCATAAGTTATAATTGATTTATCTAAATCACCATATGTCCAGTTTTGTGATTGTATTAATCTAATATTAATTAATTTGATGTAGTGCGTTCCAGGAGATAATTCCGTTTGTAACTTTTCATAATTAGAAGATGTAGGAACAAGGTATGTTACATTCATTGTTCCATTAGAATTCGATGAATGAATTTCTAGCATTATAGAACCAGCATCACATAATAATTCTATTTCTACAATATATGTTTCAAATTCATTTCCATTAATCTCGAGGATCCATACATCGGCTTCATCAAATATTCCTAAAGGCATAGTTCCGAGATACCTTAAACCCGTATTTGTCTCAAATTTCGTACACTCAACTTCATCACATTGTAAATCAGTTAAATTTCCTGGAGCATCTCCCGCAATTCCTGTGAATGGGTCTCCTTTTTTATTTAATGAATTCTTGACTTCCCAATTACCTAACCATAAGTCCATTTCAAGAATTATTTCAATATTTTCAATACCCTTTGGAGAAAAATAATCAAAATTTATTTTATGTATATTTTCAATATTTGTTGAATTCTTACTGAGACAATTGGTCATTTCTCCTGTATTCAAATGGCATCTTGAATATATTGAATAAGGTGAGTCAGAAACTAATTCCAAATTCCATAGATGTCCTTCTTCAATGGAATGGTTTAATATTTGTACTGTTGTTTTTCCAAGACTTGAATTTCCATTAATACCTTTGTTGTGATAACTTATGTGTGTTGAATTTTCAAGAAATTCTTGTCCGATGATTCCAATTTGTTTACTATTAATTGATATAGAGTAATTTCCAGAAGTTGAAAGTGAACTTACTTTAATCCATAATTCTTCATTATTTTCATTAATGACAGGGTATTTTTTACAAATTGATTCTACTGTTGGTGTGTCAGAAGTTAATATTTCACCATTACTCATCAAATTTTCTGTAGGATTTCTAATTGATGGATATATTGAAATAGGAACTGTAGAACGATCAATACAAATTTCGTAAGTAATATTTTTGATTGAAGAATTAGAATGAATCCAATATACGTCTTTATCATTAGAATTTTCAAATTCTCCATCTATCTGTAGAGATTCAGGGTTAAATGAATTAAGAGCACAATTTTTTGGTTCACAGGCATTTACTGTGTTTGGAATAATTTCATGTGTTTCAAATGGTCCTGGGATATTTTCTGGAGCATCTTCATTTTCTTCTATCTTTTCTGCATAGGAAAAATCACTAATAATTGGTAATGCTGAAGAGCATAAAATTATGAAAATTAAGCATAAATTTCTCCAGTGCATAGACCTCCGAAGAGATTCATGTTTTCAAATGATTCAAAGTAATGAGTCATATGGGGGTCTATGGACGGGGTTAAACTTGGGCTTGATATTTTTGCTAGGCATCGACATGCCAGAGTTTTTAATTTAGGAGACAGAAAAGACCCTTGCGCTAAGACTCCAGCACTTATTTTGTTAGATGATGACGTAAATCTACCAGAAAATCTTGCTCCATTTACTTGTTCTAGAATCGATGATAGTCTACCTCCCTCATTTTTAATCAAAGGAAGAGTTCCTATGTCTCCTCCATTTGAAAAAAATTTACCTAAATGGGAATTTATTCAGGGGCATGTTTATCCTCCATCATTAAGTGATACTGATGGTAAGAGCAGTGGTTCGCTGACCCCCGTGCTTTCTTTGTCTTTACAAAGAATGATGCATGACTCAACTATTGTTGAAATCGAGCACCCTTCATTGATCATTATCACTGATGCTATACAATTATCGGGTAGATCTAGAGAATTTGTAGAAGCAATACTCACGGTAAGAGAAAAATTTCCGTCTTCATTAATTTGGTGTCCTGGATTATCTGGTCCCGACAATCTTGCTTTCTTGACGTGGCTGGGTATAGATTTACATGATCTCTCAAGAACAAGACAAGCTCATGCAGCTGGTGCGTTATTAACTTCAAATGGTCCAAGGAAAATAAATTTAGATTTGGAGGGTGATTTAAATTTTGACTTACAGATAAATCAATGGATTACTGAGATTTCAACAATTAGAAATTCAATAGTTAATTTTAATTTAAGAGAATTAGTTGAGAAACGAGTTCTAAACTATCCAAAATCAGTGGAGCAATTAAGGCATCATGATTACCTTGTTTTTGAAAGAAAAATGAAGTCCTCAGCACGACATGTTCCTAAGGAATTTACTTTACAGTGTAATTCTCCTCTAGTAAGGACTGATCCAATTATCAGAGAATGGTCAAATAAAATTTCGACTGAATACACACCTCATGTGTCAAGAAGAAAATTATTGATTTTATTGCCATGTTCGGCTAAGAAACCATATAGATATTCTAAATCTCACAGAAGATTTAGTCGAGAAATTAATGATGTTTTAGCAACTGAAATTAGTATTACATCACCATTAGGATTGGTGCCAAGAGAATTAGAAGAATTATGGCCTGCATCAAACTATGATATTCCTGTGACTGGTCATTGGGACGCTGAAGAAAAATTAATTGTTAAAGATACACTTTCAGGTATTTTAAATCGAGTTAGTTTTGAATTAATTATTAATCATTCTGGATTTAGTTTAGGGTCTGAATTTTGTGGTATTAAAGTTATTGAAACAACAAATGAAACTTTTCATGAAGAAATAAATAAGGCTAAAGAAGAATTAAATTTAGAAATTCAAAATCCGAAAATAAAGAGACAGATTGAATATGAAATGATTTCCAATTGGAATTATGGAACCTCTAATTGGTTGGATGGTACCAAATTAAGTGGTAAAGGGCCACACTGGAAGATTGAAAAATTTGGAAAGCCTTTTGCACGTTGGAATCATGTTAATTCTAGTTTTTCATTTTCTAAAGCATCTCTACCAGTATTAGCAGAAACAAATACATTGCCTAAAGCTAAAATTAAATTTTCAAAGACTTGGAGTGGTGATGTATTCGGTCCAATGATTATATCTTTTGATGCTCATATACGGGTGGGGGATGTAGTACTATTATTTTCTGAAGAAAATGATTTAATTGGTTCTTGTATTGCTCAAGCACCAGCATGGGAATGGAATAATGGTTGTGGAAGATTGGCTAAAGTTAGACATAGACTTTAGAATTTGAGAATACCTTTCTAGGGCAACCGTTCATAAAGGGGAAGTTTTTCGGAAGCACGCTAAGGGGTTTTCATGGCACGTATACACAACGGCAGAAAAGGGAAAAGTGGTTCAAAAAAACCACATAATCAAGAATTGCCAGAATGGTCACTAAAAGATGCGAAGGAAATCAAATCATTAGTTTTGGAATTATCTGAAAAAGGCCATAGCACTGCAGTAATTGGTACAATTTTAAGAGATCAACATGCTGTACCAGATGTAAGAAAAGCGTGTGGGATGCGAATTAATCAAATACTTTCTGAAAATGGTAAGGCTGCAGAAATTCCTGAAGATTTAATGAATCTTTTACAAAAAGTACTTTCATTGGTTGATCATTTAGAATCAAATCGTAAAGATATTCATAATTCTCGTCAATTAGAATTAACAGAAGCTAAAATTCGCAGGTTAGTAAGATATTACAAAAACAAAGGAGCACTATCTTCTGATTGGAAGTACGAAAGAAAACAAGTAAGGCTAATGGTTGCTTGAATGGTTAAAATTCAATAACCTCATGATTTCTAATCTATTTGTGGAACCCCTCGTTATATTTCCATTTCTTTCAGAAATATATCCAGATTTAGTTAAAATAAAGAAATCAATTTTTTCCTCTGAATCAGTTACTTTAGTTTCTGAACCTAAATTGGGACAATTACTTTCACTTTCATTTTTAGAAGCATCATTTTTAGATAAAGGAATTTTATATCATCGTAAAGTAGTGGAAAATCTTAATGATTTTATCTCCGATGAAAAAAACTTATGTATCTTTTTTTCGGAAGAAAATAATTTACATAATTCAGGAATCTCTGTAAAGCCTCAAGAAATTAAAATTAACATGGGTGAACAAAAAACTTCTAGAGTTGGGAAATTAGATATCGTTGGGATTTCTGGATGTTTAGCATTAATGATTGGTGGTGAGAGAGTTAAGAAATTATTAGCATTAATTTTAGCTGGAAATTGGTTGAATTCTAATCTTGATTATACTTACGATCCTGTTTTCACATCCTTGAGGGATTCATTGAAAGAAAATGGATTAATTTCAATCGTTTCTATTGTAGATGTTCAAGAACCCGATTTGATTGAATTGCCAGGAATAGACTCAGTAGAATTAAATTTATTAAGAGATGATTGGAAAAAAATAGATTTGGTCGAACAATCTAAAAGATTATCTGAACTAGTTAAGCCTCTACTAACTACTTCAATGGGTGTTGCACGTTTAGAAGAGCTAATTTGGCATCGAATTATAACTACTAAGTGGGATTCAGATTTAGCAAGTCAATGTAGTAGAGCTCAAAGAGAATTGAATTCAAGTACAAATAAATTAGTTTCTGCTAGCAGATTGATAGATGAAATTATCATGAATGCAAAATTAAATTAATCTACAATCTTTAGGATTTTTCCACAACCTGTGCAGGATATTCTCAATGGCCTCTCATTAGATGTAATGTTGATTTTTGATGCACAATTTGGGCAATTAAATGATGTAAATTTATCAGAACTAAGCCCTTCTGTATCTGTTAATAACTTATTGTCTGAGAGATAATCTGAATCACCTGAGCCTGCAAAGATTGCAGTTATTACCCATAATGTCGAACTCGAAGCAGCAGCTACTAAAACAACTATGAATTCAATTGATAAATAATAAAGAATGAAACCCAATGAAATTAATATAATTATTTCACTGATTAACATGATTTTATTTTTCCCTCTTGATAAAAACCCAGAAATAATTAATCCTAAAAGCGCAATCACTGAACTAATCAAGAAAATTGCTAATGGAGACTCTAAAGGACTTCCGCCTTGTTGAACCCACAATAATGGGGAATCAGATTGTGTAAATGTAATGCTTGCTGTAATTTTTTCAGTAAAAATAAGCCTAGTTTGTGTAAATTCAATTTCAGCAGAATCTCTTAGAAAAACACCGTTAATTGAATCTGTAGTTAACGTTAATTCGAATGTTACCGAAGACCAAATACGATCCCCTTCATCAAAATATGGTTTGATGAAATTATCTAACATTAGATGTTCTTGACCTGCCGTATTTGTTTGTCTTGTTTTAAAAATCAGTGTTACTGGGTTATTACTTACTGAATCATCTCCATTTAGTAAAATTTCTACACCTACGTAGTCAAATTCTGCTCTGTCCAATCCAAGTAATCTTTTTGCATCAATTCCAAGGCCTTGACCTAAAAAGTTATTTAATTCTGTTTGGCGAATTTGTTGCTCAAAACTACTAACTTCTGCATTATCAATGACTCTGTTTTGATAATAATCTGAATTCGTTGGAGCTAAATTTCTAAGCCATGATGTTGTATTTAAGTTTGGATTACCCATGTTGTCTAGGCCCCATCTGATCCAGAATGCAATATTCTCTTCTAGGTTAAGTTTGATAGTTTTTTCAATGTCGGAGGACATATCAACATCAATTTCAACATCTAAATCAGTACCTCCAGTTCTAATAGGTTCTGTTAATGGATAGAAGTAATTGTTACCCTCACTATCCCCAAATAATATTTCGTATTCAGTGCCTGCATTTACCGTAGTCCCATTTTGAAAACTAACTCTTATTTCAAAGGGGAATGTTCCATCATTAATACTGTTGTCTGCTGCCCAAGTCCAAGTCAGTAGATTACCTTGAGTGGATACGGGGAGTTGTTCAATTAAATTTCCATTTGCATAAAATTCAAATGATGATTCAGAAATTAATTGTGCACCATAACCAGAACTAAATTTCACAGGAATATGTGCTGATCTCCCTTCTATTATTGGTTCATTAATTTCTATATCAAAGAGTGGAGCTTCTAAATTAATCGTTCCAAGATATTCTGTAGTTCCCCATAGAAATTCAATAGAGGGATTTGCTCCAGTTGGAAGTAATAGTTCCTGCACAGAAAAAATTACGATAATTGAATCCTCAGCTAATAATGTTCCACTAGAAACATCAATTTCCAATTCCAATACACCATTTTCTCCTGGCAAGAATGTTTGAGGTAAAGGTGTTGAACCTGTATTTACTTCACTTCCTAATCTTAATTCGACAGAAGCATTTATTGTTACACCAGCCCCATCATTTATTCTATATGGTAAAACAAATGTTGCAGTATGGCTAGGATATTCACCACCAAAATTAGTTTGACCAGTCCATCTTCCAACTTCGGTTGATTGAGTAATAGCTGAACCGACCTCCGATTTTTGTTCACTTCCCAAACTTGATTCAAATGGAGATAACTGACCATTAGATGAGCTTCCAGTTAACATCAAATTATATTGTATTGAATCACAACATACTACTTCACTTGATACTACTCCTAAATTAGATGTAGGTAGTCCGATTGATGAAATCATTAAAATCAATAGTATGATTGATGCACGTTTCATAAGTTCACCTCAATAAAGAGTGGGCATTGATAACAGGATATGAAACAATCCCTTTTTATTCTGACAAAATACATTAAAATCGATTTAGAGTGCTCTTTCGAGTAATTCACCTAATTCTTTTTCAAACATATTCATTACTAGTTCTGCAAATTCATGTTGCATTTCTTCTGGAAGAAGATTCATACCTAACTTTAATGCTGATCGACTGGCTTTTACTTCCGCAAAAGCAGATCTTGCTTTTGCTTCAAAATAATTTTCAATAGTTTCTTTTATCTCAGATTTTAATTCTGGATTTTCATCTATTTTTTGACGTATGTAGCCTTTGATTTCATCTTTTACTAAATCTCTTGCTGCTTCCATGATCAAATCTTCTGGGCGCAGTAATTCTTCAATTCTTTCTTGAATAGACCCGCTTAATAGTCGCTCTATTGCCATAAGTAGACCCAAGATGTTGTTCCGTTTCAACCTTACTAATGAAATTTGAGTCTTTGACAAGGTTCATAATACCATTCTTGTTGTGGGTGTCATAGGCGATTTAAATGAAGGTTTCAGAACTTGTCCTTACAGATGAACACGATACAATCTCACCAGACACATCTTTGGTTGAGGCGACTAAGAAATTATTATCACTTCCACGTGGTGTTTTAATCATTTTAGATGGTGACAAAGTACCAAAGGGAGTATTAGCAGACGCACAAATTTTACGTGCTGTTTCAGAAGGTCTTGATTGTCATCAAGAAACCTGTGCAAGTCACATGAATACAGACATAATGGCAGTAGGCCTAGATACAGATGTTTCCGATATAGTTTCTGAAATGAATGCAAGAAAACCCCATGCAGTTGTTGCAGTAGATGGCAATGGAGGATTTGCAGGATATTTCAGTCCTAATGATTACAGAGAAGCACTTTCTAATTAGTTGTGGATAAAAATAAGTTTATTTTTGTTTTCAATTTTAGCGTAGCCAATCCTTTCTAATTGGGTTATTTCATTCAATTTGAGTTTTGGAAAATTTTCTAATTTGCCCTCGATTAATTGAATTTCATTTTCTCTAGTAATTTCTAATACTGCATCATATGAATTTTTAGAATCAAGCCAATGAATTATTGGTAATTTTTCAGAGGGTTCTAAACTTATTATAGAAGCAATATTATCTTTAATTTGAATGTCTGCAAAATCTTTTAATCTAATTTTATTATTATTTTCTTTCGCAAGTTGTAAATCCTCCTTTTCAAGATAAATTAAATTATTTTCCTTTTGCAATTCCCAGATTCTATATCCTAAATTTTCATCTTCAGGATGAATTTGTGTTTTGAAATTGGAGGGAATCTGTTCATTTCCGTCAATTAACTCTAGTGGGAATGGATTCTTAACAAAAAATAGCCTAGGAGCTGTTTCATCGATAATTTTTATATTGTGTGAATATATTGTTGCCATAGAAGCAGAAATATCTTTTTGTGTTAATGCTAATTCAATCCAAAAATTACGTAATGCCTCTGGTGAAAAACCTCTTCTTTGCATACTAGCAAGAGTTGGTAGTCTTGGATCATCCCAGTCAGAATATTTGCCATTTTCAATATCATTTCTCATCCCTGATGTTGAAAAACCACCTAACTCATGAATTTTTACCCTCCCCCAGTAAACTGTTTCAGGGTATTCCCATCCGAAATGTTCGTAGAGTAGTGTTTGCTTTCTAGTTGAGTCCATTAAATCTTTACCCCTAATAATGTGTGTGACGCCTTGCAAATAATCTTCAATTCCACTTTGAAAATCAAGTAAAGGCCAAACTTTGTATTTTGAATTAATATTTTCTCTGGGGTGTGGATTATTTTCAGTATCTTGAATTCTTAGTGCGGGCCAGTCCCTTAATGCTGGATTGGGTAATGTCATATCTGTTTTAATTCTAACAACTGCTTCACCAGGTTGAAAATCACCATTTAACATTCTTTCCCATAATTTTAGATTTTCTTCAGGAGAACGGTCTCTATCAGGAGAATTAGATTTTGTCTGCCTAAATTCCCTAAATTCTTCCGCGCTAAGTGTGCAAATGTAGGCACCACCTTTACTGATTAATTCCGAAGCATATTTGTAATAAGTTTCAATTCTATCAGAGGCGATTACGATTTTATCTGCGGGTTTTCCAGTAAGCCATTCTACTTCCTCTTGAATTGATTTGTAAGCACTAGGTAATGGTGGTTTTCTTACTGTGTCAGTATCATCAAATCTTAATATCCATTTTCCCTCATATCTTTTTGCATATTCACTATTAATTACTATTCCTCGAGAATGCCCGAATGATAAAGGTCCATTTGGATTCGGTGCGAAACGTAACACAACCTGGCCATTAATTGCATTTTTTAAATCAGGTAAACCAACTCTTTTCTCTTTAATCTTCCTTTCAAGTAGTTGAGGAGCATTTTGTTCAAGGACTTTTCTTAATTCATTAAGGCCTTTCTTTTTTGCCAGTTCATTAGCTTCTTCGACAAATTTTTTAATTATTACGGTCAGATCTTTTGCATGTGGCCTTGCTTTTGGATATGTTCCCATTACTTTACCCATAACTGAAGATAATTGTCCTTGGCCATCATAAAGGAGTGAATTTTGAATTGCTAAATGATAAATATTTTTTTCTAATTCTGAGTCAGGTACCCAAGACATTGTGGGTTCCACTAAGAACTTATTATTCAAATGGGCGCTTAATAAATTCAAAATTCACTTAATCGATGTTGATTTACATTTTTCCAATTAGCATCGCTGTAATGCCTTTTTGGAATTTTGATTTTTTTATTCTGAATCCAGTATTTACGGATACTTGACCAATTCCATCTTAAACAGTTATGTGGTGTATCACCATTACATAATTCGATTAGTGCTGATTTACTTTTTGGATCAGAAGGATAACCAGAACCAATATCCAACCCTATTTCTTTTCCTATCTCTTTGATTATTTTATCTCTAGTTACTTTAGCCACAATACTTGCAGCACCAACAATTCTGTGGGTTGAATCAGCTTTATGTTTGCTAATTAATTTCCAAGAGTTCCATGGCCATTTATGGATTTTTTTTGAAACTCTATCCCCAAATCTTTTTTCATCAATATCACACGCATCTAAAATAATTTCTCCTTTTCCTTCTGAATTTAAATTTAAGAGATTTATTGATTTAGCAAACAGCTCAGTTTCAAGTATATTCAAATTACTGGTTTCCATTGCCAAATCAATTTCAATTGCATCACATATTGTAGTATGTATCTTCCAATTTCTTTCTTTAGAATATTTTTCAATTAATTCGAATGACATTTCTCTATTTTTTTTAGTAACTTTTTTTGAATCTGTAATCTTGTGTTCTTCAAGTAATTGGATATCATCTTCTGGAATAGCAATTGCGGTAACAACTAATGGACCTATCATGGGCCCTCTTCCTGCTTCATCAACACCAACGTAATACATTTTTACACCTAAAAGTCATATTCCGAATCTTCAGAGTAATTCTCATATGATATACTATTACTATTTTTTTCGTTCAAAGTAATTTTATTATTTGCTTTATTCAAAATATCTTTATTTGGTATTTCTATTTCATTAAAAACTTTATTTCCACCTCTATCAGAAAACATTTGTTTAAACTCGTTTCTAGTGGTTTTGGGCGAGCTGGTATCAATCGTATTACTCTTTTTTTGGTGAAATGTTGACATCCAATCTTGATTTTGATTATTATCAATTTTTTCATCATTAGTTTCTTTTTTAGATCTAATTTTTAGTGCTTGATAAATCATTATACTTGCGATAAATATGGATAATATTGAAAACCCATATTCATTAAATGCGTTTAATGAAGAAATAAAATTTAAATTTTCATTATTTTTGTCGTTTGAAATTATTTCTGATCCTATACCCTCAATCACCCAATTTTCTTGCCAATTATTTTCAAATGAATCTGAATATGTTGTAACTTCTATTGAAATCCAAAACGGCTCATTTTCAATATTTGATTCTGGGAAGTTCATCCAACCAGTGATGTTTATATTTTCCTCAGGTAGAATTTCGGATAAATCAAATCCTCTAATTCTTGAGGTATTTTCATCATAAATTGAATCTTCAAGTGGAATTAATCCATGTGGTACTTCATGACTTACACTTACACCTATGCTAAAACTTTCAGGTAAATTTCCTGAATTCTCAAGAATTATTGAAAGATACAGACTCTCATCTTCAATCCAAGATGTTACATTGATTATCTGTATTTCTAAATAAGTCTTTATAATCAAGTTTAAATTTTCTGAATCTATAATTTCTAGTTCATTATTGTAATAATTACAATTAATTGAAATTATTGTTCCAGAATTAATCATCTTAATTTCAGAATTTAATGAAATTTCAAATTCTATTAATTTGAATTCAAGTGGTTCTAATAACTCTGTATTGTATGTTACATCAGAAAGGGTAATTTGATTTAATTCATCTTCTTGAGAATTATTAAAAATTATATAATCTGAGTTTGTAGTACAGTTTGTATTTTGAATATATTCTCTATAATTACCCGTATTAGTGATTTTTAATCTTAATTTACACTTATTTTTAAAAATTAATTCATCGCAATTTTCATCCTCTATTTCTATTTTTGATGTTTTAATGATTGAAATTGAGGTATTTAGGATAATATTTTCTTTAATGCCGCCTTGAGTAGAGTTAATCTGTAATGAGATTGATAAATTGCCAGTTGATGAATAAGGAGAATTAACTGTAATTTTTAGAGTTACACTTTCATTAGGTTCTAAAGAGCTTGCCTCAACCCATCCTGAGAGTGTTGCGTCCCATCCTGCTTCTTCAAATCTATTACTTTCATTTTTAAAAATGAGATCTCCATCTTCTTCAATAGGTGAAATTTCAGTAAGGAATGCCGTTTGAATATTTCCTGTATTTCTGATTTTAACCTCATGAATTATATTTCCTAACGGTTCGATAATCTCTTTTTCATTAATTTCATCTATCGTAAGTGAATATTTTGGTAAAATTGAAATAGCATAATTCCATGTTTCATAAGATTCGGTAGAATTAGATATTTTTAGTTGAAATGGGTATTCAATGTTAGCTAATGGAAAACCATTTTCGATTGGTGGAATATAAATTTTTACTGTGATGTTTGTAGATTCACTAGAATCTAATTCAAAAGAATCTTGATTTGAAATTTCAGTATTTTTGATAATAAATTTACTCTGATTAATTCCCCAGTTTGTTTCTCCAATGATTTCTATTGCGATTAATTGCGAATTTGATGAAGTACTATTAATTCCGATACTAAATTGAAACCATTGTTCACTAGGTACAAGAAATGTTATTTCTCCTGAATTTTCCCATTCGATTTCTAAATTTTTTGAGGACTCTTCGGCATAAGATAACGCAGGCAATAATATTATGCTCGCCACAAAAATGACCTTGATAGAAAACCGGCTCACATACTCCCTAGGCCTATTTACCCTAAACTATTTTTCACTCAAAGTTTAATGAACTGGGTCTTGTACTAATTCTCTAAGTTTATCAAGAAATAACTCTGCACCATGAATTGGAACAGTTAATTCAAAGTTTTTGGAAATATGAGGGTCAATTTCTCCAATTTCTCCAATTTTAGTGCCCGAAACAATTATTTCTGCACCTCTTCCTTTCAACCAAGGGCCATGATTTTCTTTTGTTTCGATTAATTCATAATTTACATTGAATTTATCCAGTGCCATGTCTCTCATTATTGCTTGGAGCATTCCCCTTCCTTCTGCAAATCCGCCTGAAGGTGATGCTACTAACCATGAAGCATGTGTTTTATTAGAGTGGTTTCTAACCACTTCGCCCAATTCATAAATTCTTTGAGGTAATTCATTATGTTTATTTGCATTTAATAATCTTAGTAATCCAGGTAACAAATTAGTTCTTAGTAAAGTGTGATCAACTGTAATTGGATTTGCAAGAATTGTTGCAATTCCCTTTTCATTCCATCTAACATAATTAAATTGGTCATTTTCATTAGAAAGTGTTAGGCTTGTAATTTGTTGTAAACCTAATCCCTGAAGACAATTTGTAAGTCTCCTAGTAAAGTTTGAAGATTTTAATTGAGAACCAGATAGGGGCGTTTTTGGAATATCACTACCTAAGTCTTCATAACCATGACCAATTGCAATTTCCTCGACTAAATCGATAGGGTGTAATATGTCAAATCGCCATCTTGGCATCTCGATCTGAATGATTTTATCACCTAATATTACGTCTCCCATTTTATTTGATTTTTCTAAAGAGTTAGAAGGAGCATCAATTTTACCAAGATATGTTCCTCCCATTCTGTTAATTGCCTTTGACAATTCAATTTCATTGAAATCTTTACCCAACATAGATTTCAACAATCTTTCAGTTAATTCATGTTTAATTGGTTGTCCATTAGGAGTGATTATATTTTGATTATCACAATCATTAATTTCAACACTCTCAATAATTCCTCCTCTAGCAGCCAATTCTAAACAAACGAGTAAAAGACAACATTCACAAGCTCGAGGATCCCATCCAGTAACATCAATAAAGAAATCTTTTGTTGAATTTTTCACGGTCGTATGATTTCCGTTAATTATGGGGGGGAATGATAATACGGCA
Organism: Methanobacteriota archaeon; assembly: GCA_002696315.1. Lineage (GTDB taxonomy): Archaea > Thermoplasmatota > Poseidoniia > Poseidoniales > Poseidoniaceae > MGIIa-I. Next base: position 67,688 of record NZRR01000029.1, read on the forward strand.
TTATTCTCATCAATAATCACAGGATATTTGTCCATTGCTTCTAGTAAATGTGCATAATCTTTACCTTTTGGATGTTCTAAAAGAATATTTTTTATTTTTATATTTTCATTCATTGCCAGAGGAACAAATTCAAAATCATCCTTAACAGTGACAACCTTGAAATTTGGTTTAATTTCAGAAAAATCATGTACTCCTATGGAGGCTTTTGATCTTCTTTTTCCCAAGGAGAAATGCAATTTTTCTTGATGGTCCATAATTGTCTGAATAAATTCATTTATCTCTTCAGAATTTTGACCTGTATCAACATTTCTTACAACTGCAGCATATATGACTGGTCTTATATTTTTCAATGATTCATCTACGTTTAATGAAATACCACTAGGTTTAATTTCAAGTTTTGGATTTGATTTTTGACCATGAAGAAAAGACCTAGAAGCATGCGCTAATGTGCCAGGAGATAGTAAATCAGCCCTGTCAGGAAAAATTTCAATTTCAATCATATTTTCATCATTATCTTCTACAGAACAACCAATATCACCAAATCCATCAAGAAGTTTTTTAGAATATTCTATTCCAAAACGTTCCTGGATTTTAGCAAGATCAGAATGATTAAATTTTACTGTTGGCATATTTATTCCTCATTGACTAAACCACATAGGTAGAGCTCTTTCATATCCTGTTAAACGGATTCCACTAAGTGCAGCGATTTCATAGCTATTGGATCTTAGATGCTTGCGTCCTATTTTCTCTATACTATCTAATCCAAGTTCTTCTAACCAGCCTCGAAGTTCTTGGTGAATTTCTGATGAAGCTTTCTCCATTTCTTGAATTTCTTTAGAAATTATTCCTGCCGCTCCACAAGCTCTTGCAACTATAATATCATTAGATGAAACTTTCCAAGGTACTGAAATAAATGTTGGACATGTTGAACTATCTATTTTTGTTTCAATTATTGAACGACCAATTTTAGGTAAACATGAAGTAGCATGTAGGCCACTAATGTCCGATAAATCGACTATTAATCCTTGAATTGGATGATTTTTACCACTTGTATGTAAATTATTTACCCTTGACAATCCGTCTTTAAGTAGAATTGGAATCAATCTTGAACTAATTGCCCTTATTGCAACTAACAATCCATCTAATGAGGGGGGAGACATTGTAGGCATTGATGATAAGTCAATAATTACTCCACCAGCATTTTTAATATCTTTATGTGAATTTTGAATATTATCTTCATTAATTATTAAAAAATCAGAATCTTTCGGTTTTGAGTTAACAATTGTGCTGAATTTTTCAGTAGATTTTTTAGATTCAAAAATCAATGGTAAATCTAATCCCATGCTCTCAATGTTACTCTCCAAACTAGGAATTTCATCACCTCCAAGGACTACGATTGTATCTAATGCTTGGCCCTTAACTAGTCTATTTTTTCCAATTTCTGGTACAATTGTTAATTCAGACCAATCACCAAGAGATTTTTTATTCGGTTGTTTCGTACTAACTTCTATGGAATTATCTGCAACTATACAAACTACATCGTTTGATAGTTTAAGTAATTCATCATTTAGAGATTCATTGAAATCCTCAATTTCTTTTTTCGAAGGTGTAATCATTTTAGCACCTTCTCCTGGCTTTGGGCATCTTCCACTAACATAGATTCTTCCTCCAGTCATCCTACTTCCCACTGAATCGCCAACATCACCAACCACTAGTATGGTTCCTCCTGTCATTCCAGCTCCTACTTGTGATCCTGCATCTCCTCTGATGATTAGAAGACCACCTCTTAGAGACGAACCTGCAAATTTTCCACAACCATCTCTGGCTATAATTTTACCATCAACCATGCCATGGCCTATATGGTCACCTACTTTTCTTTCAATTACGTGCATACCGCCATTATTCCATGCTCCATGAAAATCTCCAGAACTACCTTCAAGTGAGAATGATCCACCTTGGCATAAAATTCCATTCATATGGCCAAGTTCACCTAAAATTCTAATTCTACCTTTTTCAGGTAATGCGGGGGCTAAACCAATTTCTCCTTTCTTAGGAATTGGCTCACCTTCTCTAGACCAACCAATTTTGATAGGTTTATTCAATTCGATGCCTTGTTTGAGCATTTTCGCTAAATCTTTGTTTAACTTCAAACTTCGGACTATCTCTTCACGCATGTTGCCCATAACGTTACAAAAGATTATTGCACTTAAATCGACAGGTAATTTTTCATCATTATCAGCCAGTTCAAAACTAAATTAGTATACGCATCATTTATTGATGGCCAACTCTGAGCCTTGTCTGAAACACATGGTTACAAGAGTTGCAATTAATGGATTTGGAACAATTGGGAAGAGGGTTGCTGATGCTGTAGATGCCCAAGATGATATGGAAATTGTAGGAGTTACGAAAACAAGACCATCTTTCGGATGTGATCTCGCGGTAAAAAAGAATTTTCCTCTTTTTTGTACATTTGATACTCAAGAAAAAATCGATGCATTCGCAGAGGCGGGTTATGACTGTAAAGGTGGNTTGTCAGATTTACTTTCAATTTGTGATNTAATTGTTGATTGCTCACCTGGAAAGGTAGGTGCTGAAAATTTAGAAAAATACAGAGAAGCTGGAGTAAAATCNATTTTTCAAGGCGGNGAAAAGCATGAACTNACNGGGAAATCNTATACTTCAAGTGCCAATCATCTTGAAAATATTGGTGTTGATNGTACTAGGGTAGTTTCCTGTAATACAACTGGTTTATCAAGAACATTAGTNCCTTTATTCGAATCNATTCAAGATAAAGGNACACTTTCTGTGAACTCNGTGATGATTCGTAGAGCTGCAGATCCTGGAGACTCTTCNAAGGGNCCCATTAANGCNATAAAACCAGTACTTAAAGTTCCNAGNCACCATGGTCCTGATNTAATGACGGTTAAACAGGAAATTGANATAACNAGCCTTGCAGTTGCTGTACCAACAACAATAATGCACNTACATGCAATNACCGTGGANTTNCCTTCNAATCATGGTCTTTCAACAAAATCAGTGATTGAAATGTGGCGNAAGACNCCTCGCGTAATTGTNATGAATGGTACCGATACCAAAATNACCTCGACTGCTGAGGTAATGGAATTAGCAAGAGACATTGGTAGGAAATGGGGTGATTTACATGAAATTTTTGTTTGGGAAGACGGAGTGAGTTTACAAGGCAATAAATTATATTATTTTCAGGCAATTCATCAAGAAAGTGATGTAATTCCAGAAAATGTAGATGCAATAAGAGCGATGATGGATATAGAAAAAGATTGGATGGTTTCAGTTGAGAAAACCGATAAGGCGATTTCAGCATATTATGGACTTTAATATCATTACAAATACAACATAGCATCAAAAACTGTAACTAGTTCGGAGTGCTGTTTCGTATGAATTGTAAGGCAATTACTCTTCTATTGTTTATGATTTTATTTTTGCCTTTGTACTCAGCAGGATTTGATTTAGATGATGAAGTTCAAGATGAAACGGGTTGGGCTTCTAAAGCATCAGGAAACTGGCATTCTTCCACTCCTTCCTCTTTGCAAGAAACATCATTAAAGCCAATCAATAATCTAGTACCATCTCCTTATGGTGAATTTGATCCTTTAGTTGGATATTCACCCGTTCCCAACTTAGAACTTGAAAACTCGAACACACTTGCATTAGTTCAATTGAATTCTAATGATGGTGGTTTGATTTCTAAATTAAGCGAACAATTTTCTTTTTCAATTTTAGATAGGATTTCTACTAATGTTTGGATAATTAAATCCTCGGAAACTAATGAACTATCTAGATTATATGAAGATTCATCTGTACGTTGGTTTAGTTATCTACCAACGGGGTGGAAATTGCATCCAATTTTAAACTCGATTGGAAACTATGATTCATTAACAATTTTGGCATTATTGTCTTCGGATTTAGATATTCATCAAATAGAAAATTTTCAAAAAGAATTAATTGAATCTGGTATTGATGTTGTGTCTTGTGGATTTACAGATTGTGTGATGAATTTAGTAAACTCAGAAAATAATCAACTTAGTAAACTTTTGACCGATGATAGGATTATTTGGATTGAACCAAGCATATCTTATGTGCTAACAAATGCACAGGCAGGGGAGCAATCTGGAGTACAACAGGTACTTTCTAATTGGAATTCTGGTTTGAATGGTAGTGGTGAAACAGTATCTATTGTTGATACAGGATTAGACATGGATCATAGTGATTATGCAAGTCAATTAATTGCAGTTCAAAATGGCTTTGGTCTAGATAATAATCCCGCAGATTCAATTTCTGGACACGGTACTCATGTTACTGGAACTTTGTTAGGGGATGGGAGCGGAGAGGCAGATGCGATGGGAATTGCCCCAGCTGCAACATTACATATGTATCAATTAGAAAATAATCAACAAGGGGTTATAGCAAGAATAGGTTCCATTTATGATTTAATGCAGGATGCTTATGATAATGGAGCAAGATTTCAATCTACAAGTTGGGTATCTGAAAATGCAGGGGGTCAATACAATGGTGATAGTCAAAGTGTAGACAAATTCTTGTGGAATAACCGAGATTTTATCGCAATTTATTCTGCTGGAAATAATGGGAGTGGCGGAATTAGTACTGTTGCCGCACCCTCAACAGCTAAAAATGTAATTTCCGTAGGGGCATCTACTGATATGAATCAGGCTTCAGTAGCATCTTTTTCAGGGCAAGGTCCTACATTCGATGGAAGAATAAAGCCAGATATTGTGGCGCCTGGAGAAAATATCTGCTCTTCAAGAGCTCAAGAAGCAACTTCTTCACAAGGTGCTGATTGTTCTGATGCTTTTCATTCAGATGGAACAACTCCACTACATACCTCATTATCAGGGGCGAGTCAAGCCACGCCCGTTGTAAGTGGTGCTGCCGTTTTAACAAGACAATTTCTCAGAGAAGAATTAGGCATCTCTGCTCCTGGAAGCGATTTAATTAGAGGGATTTTAATTCATGGAGCTGAAGATTTAGGAACTAAAGATGTACCGAATTCACTAGAGGGCTGGGGAAGGATAAATCTTGAAAATTCATTATATCCTGAATATTCAAACACACAACTAGATACATGGTATGATCAGTCTCAAACATTAGACCCTGGGCGTATGTTTATCTATGCTTATGAATTAGATTCTAGTAAGGGATTAGAAGTAACTTTGGCTTGGAATGATGAAGATGTATCATCAAGTTCTCTCCAAACTTCACCGAAACTTTTGAATGACTTAGATTTAGTTGTAATTGCTCCAGATGGGTCCACATACTTAGGTAATGATTTTGCAAATGGTGTCTCTACAGTCGGTGGTTCAGCAGATGTTGTAAATAACCTTGAAAGAATTAGGATTAATCCTACCACATCATCTTCAACAGGCTTATGGCAAATTCAAGTACATCATCGAGGTGGTACTTCTCAAGACTTTTCTATTGTAACTACAGGTTCTGGTCAGGAAGAATCATCAAGTGATTTATCATTCATTGATAATAGTCTATGGATTAGTGAATCAACTCCTATGGTGAATACCGGCGTTCTAATTCGAGCAAGCTGGGTAAATCAAGCCAATCTAATTACAGGGAATTATCAGGTTTCAGTTACAGATTTAACCACTGGAGAACTTATTATTTCTGAGACCAGATCTCCTTTAAGTGGGGGCGGAATCGATAGTATTCAGAAAACACACACATTTTCTGTAACTGGTACTCATGAATTACAGTTGATTATAGACTTCGATGATTCTGTTAATGAATTAAATGAGGATAATAATATTTTCAATCTTTCATTTATTGTTGCGGCAGAAGGTGTAAGGCTCGAAATGCTTAATCTCCAAGGTAATGTTGATAATTTAAGGGAGTATAGTTTAGATCCCTTTAATGACACTAGTATTGATTTGAATTTTAGATTAGAGCATCAAGGAACTGAAACAGAAAATGTACAATTTAGTGTACTTTCAATTAGAGCAGTTGATCAAAATAATCCT
>NZRR01000030.1 GCA_002696315.1 Methanobacteriota archaeon
AGGTATAACTAAAATGAAAAGGGAAGAAGGAACAAGTCATCCTAAACGTCCGAATCAAAAAGAAGGACGACTTTGGGTTTCACTTAGTGCCGCTTGTAAAATCCTTGGTACTGAAAATAAAGAAGAGATGATGCAAGTTATTGGTGGAGTTTGGAGAGACAGTTATTCACAAAAATTAGAACAAGAAAAAGAAGATAGGAAAAAAGGTCCAAAAGTAGGTGACAAAAGAGCCAGATCACAATTTAAGCAAAATAAGGCGGCTCAACTTGCAGCCCGTAGAGCCTTAGCAGCAAAAAGAGCAAAAAAGAAAAAATACTAATTTTATTTTTCCAGATTTAAGTTTAAATTAACTTCATGCAACCATCCAAATGAATCTTCTACTTTTTCACTATGAATTCCAGAAATTGAATCATATAATTTTTGAGTAATTGGCCCGATATCTCCATTAGAATATGTTTTCTTTTTACCATCATGCATTATTGAACCAATTGGGGAAATAACAGCAGCAGTTCCGCAACAAAATGCTTCATCGGCATCCATAGCAAATTCTGCAGATACTTTTTCTTCGATCACTTTGTATCCAAAACTTCTAGCTAATTGAATCACAGAATCTCTTGTAATACCTGGAAGGATTGTTCCAGTTAATTCAGGGGTGTATAAAATATCATCTTTTACACAAAAGAAATTTGCTGCCCCAACTTCTTCAATATAAGTATGAGTTTCAGCATCAAGATATATGACTTCTGCGAATCCTTTCTTCTTTGCATTCTTTGATGGCATCATCCCTGGTGCATAATTTCCAATAGCCTTTACTCCACCTGATCCACCAGGAGCGGCTCTATGATATTCGTCAGTAATTATCAAATCAATACAACTCAGCCCGCCTTTAAAATAAGGTCCAACTGGGGTTACAAATACAAGAAATGTATATTCTGGAGCAGGAGCAACACCCATTATTGGTCCTGTTCCAAGTAATAATGGTCTTATGTATAATGCACCCTTTCCAGACGGCGGTACCCATTTTTTATTAGCAGCAACAACTTGTTCCACAGCGTCTAAGAAAATTGATTCTGGTATTGGGGGCATACCTAGGCGATCAGCACCCGATTGAAATCTTCGTGCATTTTGTTCAGCTCTGAAAATTACAACTCTATCATTAATAGTTCTATGTGCCTTCATACCTTCAAAAATACCTTGTCCATAATTTAAAACACCAGCAGCGGGATCAATTTCAAAAGATCCATATGGTAAAATCTTTCCAGGAGTCCAAGCATCACCAAGTTTACATTTTGCGATATACATCCAGTCAGTTTTTGTTAAAGAAAATGTTAGTGAATCCCAGTCAATATCATTCATTTTTTCCACTCTCACCAACTATAATCTGAACTCAAATTACTCCCAATTGATACACCTAATGAAATACAGTTTTCAACTATTCCGCTATTAATTTTGAAAAATGAGTACAAGAATTAAAGTTCCTTAGTCAATTTCTTATGTTTGTGTCGGAGTATTCCAGCCAGTACGACCTTGCTGTCATTTCCACTAGGTCTACAGATTCTATTATCGAATTATGGGGAAGATGTAAAACAGGAGAGTCTATTTTTTTGGAAATAGAAGGATTAAGGCCTTATATGGAAGTAACATACTTGAATAAAGAAGAGCCTTCTGATATAGATAAAAGATTAGAAAAACTAAGAAAAAGAGATGATGTTGCTGAAGTTTATGAATTAGGAGAAAAATGGACCGAGTCTGGAATCAAAAAAATATGGAAAGTAATGATGCATGGATCACAACATAATGACCGTTCAGAATTCCGTAAAGAAAATACTGAAAATTGGAAATTTTATAATGCCGATTTTAATCATGATAGAAGATTGTTTTATGATTTAGATTTAGGAACACATATCTCTGTGAATTGTCAATTAATTGATAATCATAGTTTTCCAGTTGATATTTACGCAAAAACAGATATTCATAACTTAAAACAGACTAATCCATTTCAAGCACCATTCATTATTGCATCTTTTGATTTAGAAACAAGTATTGCAGATGATAGAATATTATGTGCTGCTGTAATAATTGATCAGTTAGATTCTTTAGGTCAAAGAAAAAAAATGCCAGAGGAGTATACTTTTACTGGTTCAGAAATAGAAATTATGAAAGGAATGACAGATTTGATTAGGAGAAAAGATCCAGATATCATAACAGGATATAATATTGATAATTTTGATTTACCTCGTTTGGAAGAAAGATTAAACCATCTTGTGAAAAAAGAAGATAAAAAGACTCGTGAAAAATTATTTGGTTGGGCAAGAGCATCTAACAAAAGACCAGGAGACAAAGTTCCAAAAAAGAGATTTAATTCCAGAAAATGGGAAATTATTGGTCGTTGCTTTGTTGATGCTTGGTGGGAAGCGAGAATGGCTCTTAGGCCTAAAAGAGAAACATTATCGTATGTTAGTCAATTATTATTTCCAGAAAGAGAAGATTTACGTAAATTAGAAATTGATGCAAGTAAAATGGATGAAGAGTGGGAAAAAAGACCACATGAGGTTTTAGAATACTGTAAAAGAGATGCATTACTTCCATGGGAAATCTTAGACGAATTACGGGTAATTCCAAGAAAAGAATCTCTAGCAGCGGTATCAAAAATCTCTCTTGATATTGTAGTAAACGGCACTACTAGTAATTGGATTGACAGTTTAGTAATCCGTCTAGCGGATAGAAATAATGTTGCAGTGCCTATGACAAAACGTTATGATCGTTCAGATCAAATTGCTGGAGGTTATGTTCATGAGGTTGAGCCGGGGGTATATCCTTGGGTTGCCGTTCTTGACTTCAAGTCAATGTATCCTTCAATAATGATTAACAATAATATTTGTAGAACCACAATGATAGAAGATAGAAATACTCAATTACCTTGTTACGAATCTCCAGACGGGATAAAATATTTACAAAAAAGCGAGAGAGAGGGCTTGGTTCCAAAACTACTCGTAGATTTAATGTCGCAAAGAGATTTTCATAAAACTGAAATGAAAAAATCAGAATTAAATGGTGATAAATCAAAACAAAGATTTCATGACGGAATGCAATATGCAGTTAAAATTTTGATGAATTCATTTTATGGAGTATTTGCCTCAGTATTTTATCGTTTTACTCACAAGAACATTGGTTCATCAATTACAGCCTGGGCACGATATAATATTACCGAAATTATACGCCAATTAGAAGAAGAAGGGCAAAATGTTGTTTATTCGGATACAGATTCTATTTTTGTGAGTGTACCAATGAAAATTAACGCTCCAACAAAACGTCCAGATATTGAATCAGAAACTCAAGATTTTGATGATGCTAAGAATGAGTTAATTAAATTTGGAAAAGAATTAGCCGAAAGATTTACTGAAGATGCAGCAGAATTAGAATTCGAAACAGGATTATCTGCATTTTTTTCGCATGGAGCAAAGAAGCGTTATGTCGGAAGAATGATTTGGCCAAAAGAAGAAATGATCATAAGAGGGTATGAAACGAGAAGATCAGATTCTTTTACATTATTGACAAATAAAATGACCGCAATGTTTGAAAATATTTTAGACGGTAATCACGAAACTGCAATTCGTGATGTTATTGATTTAATTAAAGAAGTTAAGAAAGGTAATGCTAGTGTTGAGGATTTGGTAATAAGCAGGTCTTGTAAAGGTAAGATACTCAAAGATGGAACCGTGGATTTTTCTGACTATTCAAATCCAGATGGATTACCATTTGTTAAAGCAGCTAAAGAACGAATAAAACTTGGACTAGAATTTACTCCTGGAATGAAAGTAGCATATGTTGTAACTAAGACCTCAGGAAGTACCCAAGAAGTTGAACCATGGTTGGTCGAAGATGGTGGAGAACCAGTTTCAAATTATGATATTGATTATTATTCTAAACGTTTAGCCAAGGCTTTGGGTAGAATTACCGAAGCATTTGGATGGAGTGAAAATGAATTACTTACAGGTACTCGGCAAACAACATTATTTTCTTTTTGAGAGTTTAATTAATATTTTTAACGGTAAAATGATAACATCTAAACCTTTCATGTATGTTTGTATGAAGGTGAAGCTAAGTACAATACATGTATCATTGATGCTTATCTTATCAATGGCTATTTTACCGGGATGTACAGAAATTAGATTTAAAGACAATAATATTCAAAATGAGGAGCAATATAATACAACTAAAATTAGTGTGGCATCATTTAATATCAAAATATTTGGTAAAACAAAAGCATCAAATGATACAGTAATGGCATCATTAGTAGAAATAGTTTCAAAGTATGATATAATTGCAATTCAAGAGATAAAAGATATAGATCAAGAAGTTCCTTATGAATTTCTTGAATTATTGAATAATAATTCTTCAATTCAGTTTGAAATGCTACTTTCACAAAGATCGGGTAGTCAAGAGGATGATAGAAGTAGTCAGGAGCAGTATGCTATATTGTATAACCCTGAATTAATTTATGTTATTGATAATGGTACTTTGTATAATGATTCGGTGAATGATTCTTTTCAAAGAGAACCATTTTTAGCTCATTTGTCGGTAAAAAACACAACATTAGATTTTGTTTTAGGTGTTATCCACACTAAACCAGCAGCGGCAGAAGATGAAATTGCGGCATTAATTGATGTTTTTGATTGGTCAGCAGTATATTTTGACGATGAGGATGTTATGATTGTAGGTGATTATAATGCAGATTGTAGCTATTTTGATGAAGAAGATATTATTGAATTAGAAATAGGTTCGGAACAATTCCTATGGGCGATACCTAATGAAGCAGATACTAATCTTGCAAGTTCTAATTGTACATATGATAGAATGGTATTAACTGGAGGTATAATAGATAATTTCAATGGGACTTGGGGTGTTGATAATACATTTTCAGAAAAATCAATTTCAGATCATTGGCCAGTTTGGATTGAATTAGTAATAAGAATTGATTAAAATTAATTTTGTCTCAATTCGATTAATATGAACCCTCTATCTACTTTTTGTTCTATATTACAATTGACTTTTTCAACAATTCCACTAAATGGTGCAGTAATTTTATGCTCCATTTTCATTGCTTCCATAATTAACAAACTTTGACCTTCTTCAATTTCTTGTCCAACAGCGACTTGTACATCAAGAATTGTACCTGGCATCGGAGCTTGAAGAGAGCCTTCTGTGACTTTTGCTGAACTTTTCCTGCTATCTGCTGAATTAAAAGTAAGAATTTTTCCATCTATATGAACCCAAAATGTATCTTTATCCCTAACGACATTAGCAATAATTTTCTGACCACCTTGAGAAATTTTAATTATTTTTTTGTTTATGGAATATTCTGTTTTTGGAATATCAAAATTTTCATCATTAAGTGAAATTTTTCTAACTAAATTCAAATTATTTATATTTTGTAATGAGATATCCCATTTATCATTATTTGAATCTATAATCTTCATTTTTTCACCTATGGATATTTATCATTTAATTTAAAAAACGGGTCGGGAAATACATTATTATTTTTAGAATAGTCTAAATTTATATTTCCAAGACTTTGTGATATTGCACATGCAATTGCCCCTAACGCGAGGGTATCTATATCAGTTGATGGCGACCATCCTTTTGGCCATTTATTTTCAATAAGATTCGTAGTAGTATCGCCTTTAGCAACATCTTCGTCACAAAGCAGTGCATGTAAAAACTCGATATTTGTTTGTAAGCCTAATAATACGGTATTTTTTAATGCATGTTTCATTCTCATAATTGCAGATTCACGATCTGAACCATGTACGATTATCTTTGCAATCATTGGGTCAAAATTAGTATCTATTGAATTACCTTCTACAACGCCTGAGTCTACTCTAATTCCAGGTCCTTGAGGCATTTTTAGTCGAAGAAGAGGTCCAGCAGAAGGTAAAAATCCAGATGAAGGATCTTCAGCGTAAATCCTACTTTCTATACTATGTCCCTTCATTGAAACATCTTTTTGCATGATTCCTAGAGTTAAACCAGCCGCTATTCTAAATTGTTGATGTACAATATCTATGCCAGTGACATATTCAGTTACAGGATGTTCAACTTGTAATCTTGTATTCATTTCTAGGAAATAGAAGTTATCTCCATCTAATAAAAATTCTACAGTTCCAGCACCCATGTAGGTGACTGCTGCTGCAGCGGCAATTCCTGCGGCACCCATTTGATTTCTCAATCTTTCATTTAGTGCAGGAGATGGACATTCCTCGATGACTTTTTGATGTCTCCTTTGAAGACTACACTCTCTTTCTCCTAAATGAATGATATTTCCATATCCATCAGCGAGGATCTGAATTTCAATATGTTTGCAATCTGATAATAGTTTTTCAACATATATCCTTCCATCACCAAAAGCAGATTCTGCTTCTCTTTGAGCAGCTTCTATTGCGCCTGCCATTTCACCAGGTCGGTTAACAACCCGCATACCTTTTCCTCCTCCACCAGCGCTCGCTTTAAGCAATAATGGGAATCCTAGTTCTGGACCTACAGAGATTAATTCTTGATGTATATCTTTCATTTCTGTTGAAATTACTTCATGTCCTGGAACTAATGGTACTCCGACACTTCTCATTTTTTCTCTCGCTGACATTTTATCTCCCATTATTTCAATTGCATAAGGAGATGGACCAATCCAAATAAGGCCCGCTTTAGTTACCGCTCGTGCAAATTCAGCAGATTCAGATAGAAACCCAAATCCTGGATGAATTGCTTGAGCACCTGTTTCTTTGGCAGCATTAATTATTGCATCAATATTTAGATATGTTTCATGTAATGTTTCCCCTTCAAGAAAATAATATTGATCACATAAATCTAGTAAAGGTGTATCTTTATCGTTCGAAGTATAGATTGCTACTGGACTAAGTTCAAGTTCTCTACATGCTCTTGCAATTCTACAAGCAACTTCTCCTCTATTTGCAATTAATACACAACCGAATGGAAATTTTGCATTTTTCATCCAGTTTGGCGCCAGCATTTTCATTCCTCGTTGTTTACATGCCAGTCAGGAGATCTTCTTTCAATAAATGCTCCTAGTCCTTCCTGTCCTTCTTTTCCTCCACGCATTACACTTGTTGTTTTTAGAGTATGATCTCTTAATTCCATCATATTTCCATTCCAATCATCAAATGCTTTGCATAAGAGTTTAGCCTGTTCAATAGCAGAAGGTGCACTGGTAAGAATCTGTGAAACAATTTTGTCACAATTTATTTTCAAGTCATCTTCATCTTTAGCAATTTCATCAATAAAGCCAATTCTTAATGCTTCATCAGTATTAATTCTTGAACCTAACATTGCTAATCTTCTGAATTGAGCACTACCTAATCTTTTGTAAACGTAAGGCCCAATAACTGCAGGTAAAATTCCTAATTTAATTTCACTCATTGCGATTTTTGAACCATCCATGGCAATGACATGATCTAAACAAGCCACTAATCCTGCACCGCCTCCTAATGCAACACCTTTGATTAACCCGATTGTAAAGCAGGGATTAGACCAGATTCCATAAAATAATTCATCCAATCTTTTTGCATCTTTTTGATTCTCTTCTAACGTAGCTTCTCCACTATCCTTCATCCAATTTATATCAGCACCAGCACAGAAATGTTTTCCGTTTCCTCTCAAAATAATAACACGCGGAAGGATTTCTCCAGATTCTGATACCAGTGAGTGTGCTGTAGCAGCACAATTATTTGCAGACCATGCAAAAATATCAATTAATTCTTGAATTAACTCCGGGTTTAATGCATTAAAAACATCTACTCTGTTTAATGAAATTGTTAAAATTTCCTTTTCTAAATTTACCTTTAATAAATTAAATTTTGGCATCGATTCTTCTAATTTCATAACTTCACATCCTAAAAATTCCATATTTTCCTTGACTTTCTTTACTGTTTAAGCTTGAACTAATTGCTAATCCAAGAATATCTCTAGTTTTTCTTGGATCAATTATTCCATCATCCCATAATCTTGCAGTTGAATAATACGGAGAACCTTCAGTTTCATATTTTTCTAGAATGGGTGCTTGGAAATCATTTAATTTCGAACCAGAAAGAGGCGGTTTACCTTCTCTTTCAAGTTGATCAGATTTTACTGTGCTTAGAACGCCCGCAGCTTGTGGGCCACCCATTACAGAAATTCTTGCATTTGGCCACATAAATAAAAACCTTGGATCATAAGCTCTGCCACACATTCCATAATTGCCAGCACCATGACTTCCTCCTATGATTATTGTAAATTTTGGTACAGGAACACAAGATACTGCCGTAACTAATTTCGCGCCATCTTTTGCAATACCTCCAGATTCATATGCTTCACCAACCATGAACCCAGTAATATTTTGTAGGAAAATAAGCGGAATTTTCCTTTGTCCACATAATTCAACAAAATGAGCACCTTTCAAGGAGGATTCGGAAAATAAAACACCATTATTCGCTATAATTCCAACTGGAAAACCATGGATTCTTGCAAATCCACAAATTAATGTTGTACCATATCGTTCTTTAAATTCATGAAATTTAGACCCATCAACAATTCTTGCAATTATTTCACGAACGTCATAAGGAATTCTATTATCGTCAGGTATCACTCCTAATATAGAATCAACATCAAAGGCAGGCTCTTCTGTAATTTTTGTATCTAATTCCAGTCTTTTTGGNGGTGGTAGATTTTCTACAATATCTCTGACTATCTCTAGGGCTTCTTCTTCATTTTCAGCAAAATGATCAGCCACACCAGATTTTTCAGTATGTACTGCTGCACCTCCAAGAGCTTCAGCTGTAACTATTTCACCCGTGGCAGCTTTTACTAAAGGTGGACCAGCCAAGAAGATGGTGCCATTTCCTTTTACAATCACGCTTTCATCAGACATTGCAGGAACGTAAGCACCTCCCGCGGTACAAGAACCTAGTACAGCGGCAATCTGTGGAATATCTTTACCACTCATTCTTGCTTGGTTAAAGAAAATTCTTCCAAAGTGTTCTTTGTCAGGAAAAACATCGTCCTGCATGGGTAAAAAAGCACCTCCAGAATCAACTAAGTAAATACATGGAAGATTATTTTGTTCGGCAATAGTTTGAGCACGAATATGTTTTTTTACAGTCATTGGATAATAAGAACCACCCTTTATTGTTGCATCATTTGCTACAAACATACAATGCCTTCCATGTACCACCCCAATACCTGTAATTATGCCAGCACTGTGTGCTTTTTTATCATATAAATCATAAGCTGCTAATGTAGATAATTCAAGAAATGCTGTACCTGGATCTATGATTTTGTCTATTCTTTCACGAGGTAAAAGTTTGTTTCTACTTCTATGCCTTTCTTCATATTTTCCACCNCCACCAACTCTGGATTTAGCCATTTTTTCTTCTAATTCGTTAACTAGATTTAGGTTAAAATCATGATATTTCGAATAGGCGACATCGCCGACATTTATTCCAGATCCGAGACGTTGCATCTTTCCTCAGTTGACCAGACACAGTTCAGACTTTCAAATCAACGCTAATAATTGCCAAATTAGGCGTTTAAACTCCTAGAACATTTCTTCCGAGGTTACGAAGTCCAGGAGCCATACCAACTGCAAGTAATGCTAATACAATCAGGACTCTCAAATGTTTTTGATTAGATTCAATTCTTGTTTGAGAAAATACAAAAATTAGCAATGCTGTCAAAATCACTTTCACAATTAAAAATAACCATGCGCCTTCACCATCAATTATTTCAGAACCAAATTCCATAATCTTAGTTCCTAGAACATGCTTTTCTTTATATGGTCCAAAATCAACACCAATCCATGTTGCTAATCCATCACATAGTTGTCCGAAAGTGAAAGCTAAAGTTAGTGGTGAAGCAATCATTGCCTTAGTCATTAATGATTCTATTTCATCTTTTTCAGGGCTTTTGTGCTTTTCCCATTCTGCAGCAGTCCATTCCTCGGAAAGTACTCCAGGTTCTATCCCTCTTTTTTCTAATTCAATTTGAGAATCAATTCCATATCGGTATAAACCAACTAAAATCAGTATTGGAATACCTATTGAAATTATCACTGGCCAAAATTCTTGAGAACTATAACTCGCCCAAGGTTCTATGAAAAATTGTAACCAGAATCCAAAAGTAAGCATACAAAAAACACTTCCAGTAGAGAAAATCATCCTTTCTAATGGAGTCCATTCTAAACCAGGAATGGCTGGAAATAACCAAACTACACTCATTGAGAGCATCACAGTAATTGGTATTGAGAACCAAGATAAGTTTCCATGTTGTTCTAGTGAAGGTTCAAAAATTATCAAATAAAATAGTAAGAACATTAATGCGGTACAAAATCTAATCCGATTTAACATTTGATTGAAAATTTCATNATTAGTGACGTCTTGTAAATTTTTTGTAACAAGATAACCTATCGTTCCGGCTGAAATCAACCATATTGCCAAATGAAAATGAATTATTGGGGAAATG
Source organism: Methanobacteriota archaeon (assembly GCA_002696315.1). Classification (GTDB taxonomy): domain Archaea; phylum Thermoplasmatota; class Poseidoniia; order Poseidoniales; family Poseidoniaceae; genus MGIIa-I. The sequence goes on from NZRR01000030.1 coordinate 10,510, forward strand.
AATAATTTATCTGTTCCATCTATAAAAAATTCTGAGTCCTCTAGGACTCTTATTGCTGCTGCTAAAATTACCCAAGGAATCAATGATACAATAGTATCCGAACGACAAGGTAAATCTGCAATTCTAAAAAAACCAGAAATTGCAACAACAAAAGAAAATAATAACAAAGCGAATAAAATAGTATTTTGTGTGTTATAAGGCGAATCGCCAGATGTAGCATCACCTACAATAGGTTCCCAAATATTCGGATTTACGTAACCATCCCAAATAATATCAGGGAGAATTAAACTACCTAGTCCTAAAACAACTAATGATAGAATAATCAAAAAAATAGCACTTAATTCAAATTTGTTTAATTTAGAGAGAATCATCAGATCGAACTCTTTAATTTTCAAAATAATTATTCTTCTTCTTCAGAAATTGCGCGTGGTTCATGAACTTCTGTGAATGTTACTTTTTCAACTCCAGCACCGTCTCTAAGAGAACCAACTAATCTAAATTTTAACATTGATGCATTTGGATCATAAAGCATTTCTTGAGGCAACTCAATTGTGATATCATTTCCTTTGAAATTAATCGAGAAATTCTTATGACCGGTTTGACTCTCTAAAATAGCATTAACTTTTTCTTTTTTACCTTTTATTACTTCTACAATTTTGTAATTATATTTTAATGTTTGACCNGCTAAAGGATGATTATAATCGACTCTTGCTCTTCCCGCAGCCACATATTTTAGAATCCCNGTCCTTCCATTAATTTCAACACTNGAACCAATTGCNAGTGATTCAGGATCTCTTACAAACCTCATCATTTTCTCCATTCCATAGGTCTCAACATCTTCACTTTTCCTTTCTCCATACGCTTTTTCNGGAGGGATTTCTAATTCAATNTCNTTGTTTGCTTTTGCTTCTAATAGACTTTCTTCAAATCCTTCTATTAATTGGCCNGATCCAACAACAATTGTCATTGGAGAATATTCTTGACCTTCTTTGTGAATATCATTTTCTTTAGCAGTTTCTTCTCTAGTAGTTTCGATAAGAGAATCGTTTTCTGCATTAAATAAGTCATAGTCAATTTTCACTATTGTTCCTTCTTCCATGTAATACACCACTTGGTTTACAGCCCGCCGACTTAATTCCCCTTTATGAGTCAAGCGGGTCAATCTTGTTAGTAGATGTCATCATAAGTGGTACAGATCCAACTAATGTAAGCATCCATCCAATCCATACAAAATGGCTTCCTGGTAAATCATAAATTGTTACTCTAATTTGTTCTAAATTATTTAATTCACCGCTTTGCATATTTTCCATTGCCTGTGACTGGGTTAAATCAAAAATCACAACTATGTCTCCATGAAACTTAACTGCACGATCAACCTCACTTCTTGGAAATGTTTCAAAAGGCATATCAAATCTAAGAACTCCTGGCTCGACAATTGTCGATTTATCTCCATCACTAATATTTATTATTGTACCAATATATCCATCACCAATATCAAATCTTTCTTTAAACTCACTATTCGTTTTATTAAGAATTATAATATCTTCAAATGTGTATTCATAAGAACCATATGTTGTTGGTTGATCTTTAATCAGTGTGACTTGGTGACTTAAATCACTTCTATCAATTGACGTTGTTGCAAAAAGGTGTCCTAGGATTAGTACGACAATCCCTAAATGAATTAAATGTGCAGATATCATTTTAATTGAATTTATTTTTGATGATTTTTTTGGTAATTTTTTAATTAAGGGGTAAATCAATGAAATTAATGCAGGTAATGCCATTAATGCCATTGGTGCTAGTAACCATACTACATGTCCTCTAATTATTGGACCGCCCAAATTATTTCCAGAATCACTTGGTAGCTTATCTCCTAAAATCCAGGCAAATATTAATGAAATTATGGAAATGAATATCAATAATGCAATTAATGTTCTATTCTCCATCTTTTTTTGTAAACTATAAGCAGTTAAACTTGCTAAAATGAGCAATAATATCGGTGCACCAAATAATTCATGCGCTTCGAATCTTGGACCATCAATACTGCTAAGTAAAATTATCCAAGTCAATATTAAATAACTAGAAGAAACAACAATTGGGCTCCATAAAATAACGGAAGATAATTTCAATGGTTTGTTTATCTCTTCATCATTTGGTGTCATTAAAATCCATGGTATTGAAAGTAATAAAATTCCGATTCCAGCTTCACGTATTTCAATTAAATTTGACCATGAACTGAATAATAAAATTAGAATTGAACTCAAAATCCACGGCCACCCATCTTCTAATTTTTTATTACAAATTGAAAATAATACACTTACAAACAAAATACTTCCTAAAATTATGTCTCCGATCCAAATAATTAATATTGTCATACCCAAAAACATCAAAATTCTTAAGGGGTTTTCTCCTTTAGTAAAGTTTTCAAAATTTAAGTTAGAGATTAACTGTTTTTGATTGAATATTGGGAAAAGTATTGGGAGTATTCCACAAATTAGAAGTGGAATTACAACTGGGATTTTCTCCCAAATATTAGAATTATAAATACCGAAAAATACTAACGAGGGGCCGATTAATATCGTAATAAAAATCATGAGAAAGAACTTGTCATGTGCTCTATCTTCATTTGTAAAAAGTTCTGCAAGTTTTTGATTCAACAATGTACCTGTAAAGACCCCAAATAGAGACGTCAAAATAAAAAGATAGGTCATAATCTCAATTCCCGCAATATCATCGGATTTTAGAATAAGTAATCGTTCCCATAAATTTGCATCAACTAATGAATCAGAATCAACGACAAATGAATGGACGCTGCCTGCCCAAACTCCTCCAGCGCGAGTAACTAATGTAGCTAATAATGAAAACCAAAGCGGGCTTATTCCTGCTAGGATTGCCCACTCCTTCGTAATTTTAGTCTTTCGTAGTCTTAGATGTAAAAGAATCATAATTGAAATCCAGGGTAATATGGAAGCGGTTTCTACAGGGTCCCATGCCCAATATCCTCCCCAATCTAGAACAGTATAAGCCCAAAATCCGCCTAGTCCTATTCCAAGTGATCCAATAGCAAATGAAATGATTGCAGGAATCCGAATTTCTTCTAAATATTCATTGATTGTCCAAAATTCATAATTTTTAACCATTTTCGAGATTGTTAAACAACCCACCCATACACACGTAGAATAAAATGCAAAAATTAAGGGAGGGTGGATTACCATTAAATTAGTTTGTAAAAGAGGGTTTAATCCAGAGGAAATAATTAATGAATTTTCAGGTTTTAATTCAAATGGGTCTAATGATATTGCAATCAATAATAAACAGAATGTAAAACAGTCTAGAATTTTTGTACTCAGTTTCCACGATTCACTTTTTTGTGGAAAAATTTCGTTAACTAGTGAAATTATTGCACAGCAAGCAGCCCACAATAGCAGGGGCCCTTCTCTTGCAGCCCAAACAGCACTGATTCTGAACCTAATAGGTAAATCTTCTGAACCGTGTGTAGCGACATATAGATAATTTTCATTATTTGTGATAAATAAATAGCATAAAGATAAAAATGGAATAATTGGCATAATTGTATTTGACAATATTATAAATTTTTTAATTTTTTGATTAGTGAAGTATTTTTCAATACTAATAATCTTAAGTAAGATACAAATTATTGCCAATGGTAATATGAAATTAAACATCATTCTCACCATCCATAGAATTTAGCACGGCTATATCCAAATGATAAAAGTACCGAAATCACCTTTTTTCTAATTAATAGACTAGGTTTCTTAAAGAATATTTTTATGGCCACACCAATCTTTGTTAATATTGACATCCCATTCATTTCATCAGGCATGCATGCAGCCATTATTGATAGCTCCTCGTCCGAGAGTTCGTAAAGTGCTTTTTTACCTTTCAGAATTTTATGGTATGGCGGAAATTCATTTTTCCATAGAGTTTCATATTTTTTCAAATCTGTTTTTGAATATTCATTTTTAGATAATGCATCTTTGACTACTATGGACGCAAATTTTCCAGACTTCATCGCAAGGTGTGACCCACCTTCAAAAAGGGGTGATGTAAATCCAGCGGCATCTCCAATCATAATCAATCCATCATCAATCGTATTATTTCGGGGCCCACTTATTGGTATAGTTCCTCCAAAAGGTTTAATTTTTAATCCAGATTTTTTCCAAATTGGATCAGTTTTCTTTTTGTCATTGAGGTAAGTGTCTTCAATAAACGAATCTAAAGATTTTATTTTTTCACTTTTCTTAGTAGTAACTAATCCTACGTTTGCTCGCTTGTTTTTTTTAGGAATCATCCAAACATATCCCTCTGGTGCATATTTTGGCCAAATATAAAAATCTAGATATTTGTCATTTTCAACCTCAGTCATTTCATATTGATATCCTGATATAACTTCGATTTTATTTGAATTCTTCAGAATTCTTGAAGATATTCCTGCAACCCCGCTCGCATCAATAATAATCCTTGTTGTGATTGGAAACAAATCACCTTTTCCTGTAATTTCCCAGTTAGAAAATTGATTTTCCAATTGAAATTTTTTAGTTAATCCTTTAACCTTATGCGAAGACTCAAAACGTGCACCTTCTTTTACAGCTTCATCAATCAGCCATTTCTCAAAAAGATGTTTTTCTAAAACATATCCAGGTTCTGTTAATTTTTTTTGAACATTATTTGGAAAAAGAACTCTTATTCCTTCAACATGTAGAGAAATCACTTCTTCTGGCAAGTCTAATTCTAGATTTTGTACTGCAAGTTCAGATAGACATTCTCCACAATGTACTGGCACTCCTATTTGCTTGTGTTCTTCTAAAATTAATGTGTTTAATCCTAATCTTGCACAATGAAGGGCAGCAGTGCCTCCACCAGGCCCTGCGCCAATCACAACTACATCCCAGGCAGCATCTCCCATTGAGTTGACAAATCATTACCGGTCTTATCAATTCAGTGTTTGCAAATGCATGGGTTCAAGAGAGGGAAGTATACGTGCGAACTGAGGGCAACACATGAATTCACGACAACCGCTTGCCATTATTACGGGAGGAGGTCGAGGAATTGGTAAAGGAATTTCAATCAGATTGGCTTCCGAAGGATACAGAATTTTACTGACGTATAATTCAGATAGTTTTTCTGCCGAAGAAACAGTTGACAAAATTAGATCAAATGGCTCCGATGCAGTAGCATTAAAAGTGGATTGTAGCGTTCCCTCTGAAATATTGCTATTGTCTGAACATCCTTGGTGTAAAGGTGGAATTGATGCTTTGATTCTAAATCACGGAGCCTATGACCGGATTCCTGCATCAGAATTGACGGATGAGGTTTTAAGGAAATCTATGGAAATCAATTTCTTTGGAGCATTCGGAGTTTGGAATTCTGTTAAAGAATATCTGGTCCAAAAAGCAAGTATTGTTGCGATCGGTTCACAACTAGGAATTAGGGGGTCTCCCCATGGGGCTGATTATTCTGCAAGTAAAGCCGCTCTACATGCATGGGCCAGAAGCTTAGCACAAGATGTTGGTGCTTCAGGCAAAAGAGTGAATGTTGTCGCACCGGGTTATGTAGATACAGCAATCCTTGCAGGTGATACCGATGAAAAACGAAAACAGAGAGAATTAGAAGTGCCTTTGAAAAGGATTGGAAATCCTTCAGATATTGCGGGTGCTGTAGCATTTTTGTGCAGTCCCGATTCTGCCTATATCACCGGTGCTGTTATTCACGTGAATGGTGGATTATTCCTCCCCTGAGGTGTTAATTTGACTAACGACCCCTTTGACTTATCCAAGGCGTTAGAAGGGGCATCCAAAAAAGCATTAGATCCGGGAGTTTCTAGTTTTAAATTAGATACAGATTTATTGCCTGCAGGCGACCAAAAAAAAGCAATTGAAGAATTAATTTTACAATTGAAAAATAATCAAGAAAGAGCTATATTATTAGGAGTTACTGGTAGCGGGAAGACATTTGCAATGGCACAAATAATTGAACGAATGAATTTACCAACTTTAGTAATGAGTCATAATAAAACTTTGGCAAGACAATTACATCAAGAATTTTCAGGATTATTCCCAAATAATGCAGTAGAATATTTTGTATCACATTATGACTATTATCAACCAGAAGCATATTTACCAAAAAGAGATATTTACATTGATAAGGAACTCTCAATTAATGAGAGAATTGATCAAGAGCGTTTTGCTACAGTAGCAAGTTTGGTTTCAAGGCCTGATGTTTTAGTGGTAAGTTCAGTATCATGTATTTATGGATTAAATGCTCCAGAGACTTTTCTTAAACATCATTGTAGAGTATTTGTAGATCAAGAAATTGAAGTTATTGATTTAATTAAAGAACTAGTAAGTTTGCAATATTCTCGTTCTAATACTGATTTAACTAGGGGACAATTTAGAGTTAGGGGAGAAGTATTAGATTTATGGATGCCAAGTAGGGATGACCCTTTGAGAATAAAATTTAATTTTGAAGGTGTAGAAAGTATACAACTTTGCGATTCAGTATCCTGGGAAATTTATGATGATTTAGATGAAGCTTGGATTCACCCGAAGGAGTTTTTTATGACAAGTCCCGAGAGATTTGAAAGAGCATTAATATCAATAGAATCGGAGTTGAAAGAAACAGTTGAGAACTTTAGAGAAAATAGTCTTGATGTTGAAGCGCAGCGTTTAGAACAAAGAACGAAATATGATTTAGAAATGCTTAGAGAGATTGGTCATTGTTCAGGTGTTGAAAATTATTCATTACATTTCGATGGTAGAAATAAGGGAGATAGGCCCTATTGCCTTCTTGATTTTTTATCTGCATGTGCGAAACAATTTCATGGAGATGAAAAGAAATATCTTGTATTAATGGACGAGAGCCATGTTACACTACCTCAGGTGGGAGGTATGTATTTTGGAGATAGAAGTAGAAAATTAAATTTAATTGAACACGGTTTTAGACTTCCAAGTGCTGCAGATAATAGGCCATTAAAAATTTCAGAATTCCAAAAACTTGTACCTCAAATGCTTTATGTCTCTGCAACCCCCGGTGAAAGAGAATTAAGACATTTATGTGAAACAACCAATCAAAAAATATCATCAAGTTTAATGCATGTTAAAGGAGGTGGAGGAGTTAACATTCCAGAATTGCAATCTAAAGATCCTAATGCTGAAAGTATGTTTGAAATTTTACAAAAAATCAATGGTATTGCTAGAATGGAAATAAGGCCTACAGGATTATTAGATCCTAAAATAGAAGTAAGGTCCACTGAGGGACAGATTCAAGATTTAATGTCAGAGATTAATATCTGTATTGAAAGAAAAGAAAGAGTATTAATTACTGTTCTTACCATTAAATTCGCAGAAGAAGTGTCTGAATATTTGCAGAAAATGGGTATTAAATCACATTATCTACATAGTGAAATAGACACACTTGAAAGGACTGAAATTATTAAGCATCTGAGGCATGGAAATATAGATGTTATAGTTGGTATAAATCTCTTAAGAGAAGGTTTAGATATTCCAGAGGTGGGCCTAGTCGCCATTTTTGATGCAGATAAACAAGGATTTTTGCGGAATGAAAGAAGTTTACTACAAACTATTGGAAGAGCCTCTAGAAACGAAAATGGTCGTGTATTAATGTATGCAGACAAGATGTCTCCATCAATGAAAGCTGCAATCACTCAAACCGTTGAAAGAAGAGGTAGGCAACATAATTACAACTTAAAGAATGATATCACCCCAAAAACAATTCAAAAACCACTACCTATTCTTGGTGAAGATACTAATGATTTACTCAATGGCACAGTTCAAAATTCTAAGAAAGGTAATCGTAGACTAGTAGGTAAAGGAATTAACAAACAATCTGATTTTATCAATAAATTTAAATTAGGGGCAGGAAAATTTGCGAGCTCAAATATTGAAATTGAGGATATATCAAACGAGATAGATAATTTAACTGCTTCAATTGAAGCCACAAGAAACGAAATGGAAATTGCAGCATCAGAATTAGAATTTGAAAAAGCAGCTTATTTTAGAGATCGTTTAAAAGAATTAGAATCATTGAGGGATTAAATTGGAACCGAAATCAATAGAATTATTAGATGGAATAATTAGTTCAGGGGTTGAGGTTTGCTTGATTTCTAAATATTGGGATGATGAAACTTTAATGAAATTTTATAATCTAGGTTATAGAAAATTTGGAGAAAATAGAGTAGAAGCTTTAGAAAAAAGATCGCAAAAATTACCAGATGATATCGAATGGCATTTTGTCGGGAATATACAAAGTAGGGACTTGAAAAAAATTTGTCATTATGCATCAATAATTCAATCTTTTGATAGACCTGATTTGTTAGAGAAATTATCTAAATTTGACGAGGACATAGAGATATTAATTCAAGTTAATTTACTAGATGATAACAGTCGTAATGGAGTTAGTTCAAAAGAATTAGATCTAGTTATGAAGAAAATAAATGATTTACAAATTAACTGTAATGGTTTCATGTTTCATCCCCCCATTGAACTTTCTAACATGGAAAAAACTAAACTTTTTAATCAAATGAATGAGATTTTTTCTAAATATCCTGAGTATTCTATTCTTTCAATGGGGACTTCAAATGATTATCAATTAGCAAATCAATGTGGCGCAACATTAAACCGATTAGGTCGAGTATTATTTTAATGATTTTTTTCTAAAGACAAATACATGAGTATATATCTTCCAGTTTTTCGCCGTTATTATGGAAGGTGCTACAGATCCAAAATTTTTGGAAAAGCGTCTTTTTTTTAGACTCGGATTAATAATTCATGACAATTCAAAATTAATGGTAGTTTTAGGATTAATTTCTTGTTTGTTTATGTCGAGTTTAATTTTTATTGGAGCAGATTGGGCCGAGGGATTTGGAGAAGATGATGTAGAATCTGTAAATGCAGGACGCTTGATCAGTGAACGTTTTTCAACAGACGAAAATGAAAGCAGTAGAAATTTCAGATATATTGTTTACCATCCGACTTACAATGATAGTGATTTATCTTGGCAGACAGAGGTTATCAATGCACTAGAAGCTTTCGAGAATCATCCAAATGTGAATATCACCTATTCTTGGGAAGTTGATGAAATACATAGAGAAAAATTTGTAGTTCAAGATGAAACAGGCTTTTATGCAATAAATGATGTATTTATTAAAGTCAACAGAAAAGAAGCTAAGCAAATTTTAGATGATTTACATGAAACTATTGTTGTAGATGATGATTTTAATGGTTGGATTACTGATGGTATATCTGTTGATTGGAAGTTTGATTACTTAATCAAAAAAGATCTAATCAAAGCCGAGTTAGTTGCAGGACCACTAACTATTCTAATTTTGGGTTTAATTTTCGGTTCGTTTTTTGCGGCTTTACTTCCATTTGGAATTGGAGTTGGAACCGTAGTTGCAGCCATTGGTATGACTATTTGGTTGTCTAATGTAACTGACGTAACTGTGTATGCAACTAATATTGTATCATTAATTGGAATCGGTGTATCAATTGATTACTCTTTGTTTTTAGTTAATAGATTCAGAGAAGAATTGGATAGGGGCCATGATGTGAGAATAGCGACCGCCATGAGTTGTGCAACTGCTGGTAAAGCTGTATTTTATTCAGGAATTACAGTTGCTATTGGTTTAATGGGAATGCTATTTTTCACTAACACTTCCCTACCATCGTTAGGGATTGGTGGTACTATTGCTGTAACAATTGCAATGATATATTCAACTATTGTTCTTCCCGCAGTAATGGCAATTCTCGGCCATCGCGTCAACAAATGGGAAATCCCATATTCATTTGATATGAGTGCTAAAGATGATGGAATATGGGCATCAATAGCAAAAAAAGTGATGGATAGGCCTTGGGCTGTATTAATTCCAACATTGATTTTATTGATTGGAGCAGGGCTTCCTTTTGCTTATGCCGAATTTTCTTTATCATCCTGGAAGGCTTTGCCTCCAGATGAAGAGGCTAGGCAAGGAATGGAATTAATTGATGAAAAATGGCCTAATCAAGCTGCAAATTCAATTTATATTTTTATTGAAACAGATGGTGAAGATCCACTTTTAGAAGAAAATATTAGGGTTCAACATGCCTATATTATGGAATTACTGAATGATACAAGAGTTAGCGGAGGGATTGGAGTAGGATTACCAGACTCTACATTGTCTGCTGATGATGTAGTTCAGTTTTGGTCAACTCCGGATGAATTCTTATCTTCTGAACAAATTGCAATCAGAGAGAATTTACGCAATTCATTTGTTGGTGAAAACGCTACACTGATATCTATACAATTGAAAGGTGTACAAACTAGTGTTGAATCTAGAGAAATGGTAGAACAAATACGAAATAATAAAGACGACTTTTTATCTAACTTTAGTGCGGAAAATGATGAACTATTAGTAGCAGGCTTTGCAGCTTATAACGCAGATAATCTCAAGGCAATTTCAGATAATCTTCCGAGGGCCTTGGCTTTCATTTTAATTGCAACACTCATATTGATTTTCATACAAGTGAGATCAGTAATTATTCCAATTAAAGCAATAGCAATGAATATTCTTTCTATATCTGCATCTTTTGGAATGTTAGTATGGGTATTCCAATGGGGTTATGGTTCTGAATTACTTAATTTTACACCACAACCAATTGATTCTGGAAATCCAGTCATTATGTTTTGTATTGTATTTGGTTTATCGATGGACTATGAAGTTTTGATGTTATCTCGAATACATGAAGAATGGGAAAGAACTGGAGATAATACATTAGCTGTTGCAAACGGGTTACAGAAGACTGGAGGTTTAATTACAGGAGCTGCTGCAATTATGGTTGTAGTGTTTAGTGCCTTTGGCTTATCTTCAATTGTAATTCTAAAACAGATTGGTTTAGGTTTAGCACTTGCAATATTTATTGATGCTACACTAGTTCGTGCTTTAGTAGTTCCTTCAACAATGCGTTTAATGGGTAAGTGGAACTGGTGGGCTCCTTCTTGGTTGAAAGGTACTTCAAATACTGTTAATAAAAACGAATTTAAAGAGCAAGAGTAATTAAAATTAGTTATTAGAATATGACCAAAATTTAGTTGTAATTATTGCCATTATAATTATTTTAAAAGCATCCCATAGTAAAAATGGAGCAACACCCAATTTGTAAGCTTGTAATAGTGATTCTTCAAGAGAAATTGCAAGCCAGATAGTTCCAAAAATATAAACCGGAATCATAGCAATTAGCCAACAAAGACATTGTGCTTTAATTTCAGCAAAACCATTTTTTCTAGATCTATCAAGCCCCTCCGCAACAATTGCAGATGCTAATGGAAATGCTAGGAGGTAGCCACCAGATGCAATTAATGAACCTTCTGAAAATAAAAAATCACCACCTTTAGCAAATACGGGGGCGCCAAATCCTCCCAATAATAAGTATAAGCAACCAGAAGCAAATGCATCATTACGTCGTAAAAAAACTCCAGTGGCTAAAACGGCAAAGGTTTGTAATGTATATGGGACAGGAGTCCAAGGAGTACTAAATGCAATTTGTGCACAAAGTGATGTAAATCCAGTAAAGAAAAGAATTGTTATGATCCTTTCAGAAATACGACTATTTTTCGCTGAAAAACCTAAGTGCCATTTATCGGGCCTTTTCCATTCAATATTGTTGAACATGATTATTGCTACTTTTGAAGGCTTTTATTGATTGGGTAAGATTTATTTTAATATTGTCTAACAACAACCCTCTTCTCTTAATGGAGCTGAAACAAATGAGATTTTATTTACATTAGGAGTATTTTGTAATTTTTCAATAACTTCACGAAATTTTTCTGCAGTGCCCATACCTTGAATAATATCAACACATGTATGACTATGCTTAAGGCTACTGTGATTGTATGAATTAATTTCTAATACTTTAGAATGTCTAATCTCCATTAATTTATTTTCAACACCATGTTGATGTTGATAATAAATTATTAAATGCCCTTCAATAATTTCATTATCTGGAATATTATTTATTTCTCCTCTTTGTTTTAAATCAGCAAAATATAATGATGCATCACGAATAAATCGACTTCTATTTTGGTATCCAGATTTAATAACAAGTTTATCTAAATTATTTGCAAATTCATTATCTGTACTAAATGAAACTACACGACTCATGAAATCAACTCAGGAATAGTATTAATAATAATTTCGTATTCATTAATTAATAACATTTTTTAAATATGTATTATTTCGTGAAATGACTATGGAAGCAAAGAACAAAGCAATGCTAGTATTTTCGATTTTGATTTTTTCAAGTTTAGCAGGTTGTATTTCAGAAGATAACGTTATCCGGGATGCAGTTGAAGATGTTGAAGTAATTGATGAGATGAATCAAACACAAAATGAAACTTTAGTTGACCCGGTAGAAGAATTAAAACAACTTCTAGCAGGAAAAACAATTATTGCGTCAACATTTCATGTTCAAGAACTTGTATTAGCGGTAGTTGGTTCAACAGTCACAGTTGAATTAATGAGCACATCAAATACCCCAGTTCATGATTATACACCTACTACTCAAGATGAGATTAGATTAATGAATAGTGATATCTTCTTTTATCATGGATTGAATCTTGAGCCGTGGGTTCCTAAGACTCTGTCAACACTTGGTGATGAAGCACCTTTGGCTATTGCAACACACACTATGCCTTACGGTGAGATTACACTAGATTACGAATCATTATTAGTCAATGATTTATGTACTGTATTAGGTGATGCTCAGCAAGAAAATTATAATTTAATGAGTTACGAGACTCAAGCATCAGAATTAGAAATATATGCTGAAAAAATTGTACATCAACTAACCTTCCCTGCTCCAGATGATGACCATTCAGGACACGATGATCATGATGACCATTCAGGACACGATGATCATGATGACCATTCAGGACACGATGATCATGATGACCA
>NZRR01000031.1 GCA_002696315.1 Methanobacteriota archaeon
AGCAATGATTGTATTTATTGCATTAATTCTGGTTGCGGCTGTAGCATCTGCTGTAATTATCCAAACAGGAGAAAAATTACAACAAAATGCTCAGCAAACTGGGGATGACACACAGAGAGAAATAGGCGGAAAAATCACAATTAATAGCGCTTATATTAACGATGCTACAACAATGAGACTTTATTTCGAATCTGCACCAGGTAGTGGAACATTAACTACTGCCGATATTGCATGGCAAGTAGCATGTACTAATTTAGATCCTGATGGTGATGGTGTACCGGAAGAACCAGCGGAACCCTTCGGATACCAATTTACAGCAGGAGCTTTTGGTGACGGTAATACAGCTGATGCAGAATTGACTCCAGGAGACACTTTTACAATGGCGGACCCTGATGGTGCATCGGCAGGAGACAGTTCTCAAACAACCATTGCACCAGGATCTGCCTACGTTATTGACGTAGTAGTAGATGGTGGAGCGAACGCTGATTGTACATTTGCAGAAGTCGGTATTAATGGAGAGATCACACTTTGGATTCATGTTGAAGGTGGAGGATCTACATACGAAACTGTATTAATTTCTGATACTGCGCCAGGGTCTTTACTAATTTAAGTAAATACGCTTAATTTTATTACAGTAAAATGTAGTAAAATAGGCACTAGTTGAACGAAAGAGGTTGTGGATAGTATGGCTGTGAGAAATCAAGGAAGTCAAGATGCAGTTGCCATGGCAGATGACATGGCAAGGCTGAAGGCACTTTCAGATGTTGCTATTGATGAGGTAGCCACTCCAGATGCAGGAGTACTTTCTCCTGATGAGGCGTGGACTATTTCTGCAGAGCCATCGAAGGTTAGAATTGGTTCTGGAGCTTCGGCAAATGCTGCGATAAATGTTCCTTCGTTGGGGAGTTCCCCCTTCCCTACGAAGGCTCAACCAGCAGCACCTGCCCAAGTTGATACTGGAGCCATAGAGCGTTTAGTATCATCTAGAATGGATACTATTGAGGATTCCATGAAAGCTATGGAAATTAGATTATTAGAGATGATTCCACAACTTGCTCAAGTTGTCAATCCGCCAGAAGAAGGAGAAACTGAAGGTGGTGAAGAATCATCAAATCCTTCAGACGGAGGAGATTCTAAAGAGAGTAGTGATAGTGACACAGTTCAATCAGGATCAATGGAAGTTTCTCCCGATTTAGATAGCTCCGAGAAGAAAACAGAATCCTTGATGGAATTATACGAAGCTCAAGCGTTAGCATTGAATCCATTTTTAGCGAATCCAAGCGGTATTTCAGATCAGTTGAATGAAAGAAATTCAGTCGGTCCTCATATGCTTGCTGCATTATTATTAGATAATCTAACTGGAATGGGTGCAGCATCATTTACTAGGAAAGCGATTAGTTCTAAATTACTCAGTGATGCTGAAGGAACTGTTTTACTCTCAATAGTAGAATTAGCTGAACCTGGAGATCCAGATTCTGCACTATCGGATTCACTGCCAAACAGGTCCCTAATGACTTTCATAACATTATTAGAGAGTTGGAGAAGCAGTCGTCAAGTTAATACGGAGGGCTGAGATGTGGGTTCTTCGGTTGGAATTGGCGCTCTAATCATGGGCGTGACATTACTTTCCGTATTTGCTGTTGCTACATCCGTAATTAGTAATCAAGCAGAGGTAGCACTTGAAGTAACAGACCCGGATGTATTTGATAAACCCGAATTGAGTTTAACTAATCTTGTAAATCCTGGAACAGTTACTAGTATTCAAGTTACGACAGGTACAGCTTATTTTCCTGGTTCATTAGTATTTTCAGGGGTTTGTGAGGTAAATCCAACAGGTGTATTTACGGTTACAAATGAAGAATTCAGATTTAGATTAGTTGATGAAGTTCCCGATGGTGTAAATCCTTTTGGTAATTATAACGATTCAGCATGGGGAGGTTCACACCCAACAGAGGGTAATTTTTTCGAGATAACAGATTTGACCGCATCAGCACCAGGGAGTGAAGAAATATGGACGATTTGGTATTCAGTAAATCCCGAATTAGAACCTGGTGTTTTCGGTACAAGTACAGATACACCTCCAGCAGGATCGAATCCTTTCAGAACAATTGAAGTTAATATTAACCAAGGAGATCAAGATAATGATGTACGCGATAAAACAAAGACACAATTAGATTTAAACACGCCACCAATTCAAATTGCGTGGTCTAATTTTGCTACTAATCAAATAGAAGGAGTTTATTCTAATCCAGGACCAGTTACTAACTTTAATACAGGTAATTCTGATGTGATTTTGGAATCAACAATCGCAGGTGGAGATATTCTTGCTGCCACCTTAGGTCTACCAAATAATGGTGGAAGCGGTTGTTCATCTCAACCAGATGTAGATGCATGTCCTCTGTGTGGAGGTGATGGAAATGAAGATTTTACAGCAGTAATGGAATGGGATTATAATTTTGATATTACAAACGAAGGAGGAACTCCAGTAAAACTTTCTGAAATATTTACTACAATTAACGGTGGTACTACTGAAGTATTATCTTCAACACCCGTATTTACGGTTGAATATCTTTTTCCAGGCGAGACAATTAATGTAGTTAAAGATGCAAATTCTGCAGATACATTGACTCGGGTAGCAATATCTTCACATGGAATGAATATTGCAGTAGAGACGTAGGGGTGATTTAATGGCAGATGGCGGAGCTTCTAATATGATACTTTTAATTACGGCATTACTCATTTGTGGTGCTGCTTCAGGTATTTTAATTCAATCTTGGACAGATACTGCTGCTTCAGTTGGAATAAATCAAGAACAATTAGCACTAGACTCAAAAACTAAGGTTACATTTTCTGGAGATTTGGCAAAAACTACTTGTGATCCCGCCTTAGATCAAATTACAATATATCTACAAAATAGTGGTAGTTCAATTCTTGATGAAACAGAATTTGGTGGCTTTATTGATGGCCAATCATCATCTGTAGTGGGGTTACCTACTTTTCTTAATGGTGCAACAGAGTGGTCTTCAGGAGTCGTAGTTAGTTTTGTTTTACAATCTTCTGAAGTTTTAGTCTGCGATGGAACTGAAGAAAAGAGGGTCACAGCCGTTGTTTTAACTTTAGCTTCTGGAGGAGTTTTTGGTTCAGATAGTGTTTCGGAGGTGGTTAAACTTGGTTGAAGTTCCCGAGGAAGATGGCTTTAATTTTGAACTAGATCAAGATAGTCTTGCAGATAGTATGGGATTGAAATTACCTTCGAGATCTTTAATGGTAGTTACTGCCGAAGTAGGTGGCGGAAAAAGTTTGATTTGTCAAAGATTGACTTTTGGACTATTAGAAAATGGGGCAAAAGTAGTTTATGTTACAAATGAATTAACTACAAGGGGATGGATAGAACAAATGCATAGTATTGGTTATTGGGTCACTGATCATATTAAATCAGGAAAATTATTGGTAGTTTCTAGTTTTGGAACAGTAGCGGAAGAAGTAGAAAATGTCACAATTGATGATTTGTTTGATAGTGAAGGACTTAAAGTTTCAGATGTAATAATTATTGATTCTCTTTCAGAATTATCTAAAGGTGTAAATGCCACCACTTTATTATCAAAATTAAGAAAATTTTGTTCGAAGGGCCATACAGTGATTGTGACATGTGATCCACATCAAATGGATGCTGATTTTGTTCAACAACTTAGAGCAATCTCAGAAGTTGCTTTGGATTTACAAACAGCAATTATTGGAGGTGCGATGACAAGAACAATTGTAGTGACAAGATATTTGCGTGCAGCAGGACCTTTACAATCTACAATTGGTTGGCGTGTAGAACCAGGGATGGGATTTATCGTAGATATTACGGCGGTAAGTTAAGGTGTTATCATGGCAGAAAATTATCCAGAAATTGCTCCCGGAGATACCGATGGATTACTTGCAGCATATCCTCATGTTAGAAAATGGGTCCAAGATTTTGAAGCTAAATTTGGTTCAAGGCCCCAATATTATGGTCCTTTAGATAGAGGCGCAAAAAGTATCAAACCATTGAATCTAATTTATGTAACAAAACCTCCAATTTTTGTTCATATGTATCGTCCTGCAGAAGATGAAGAAGGCGCAGGGCAAACTTTGTGGTTTGGTTTAGAACCACAATTAAATGAAGAAGAAGAATTGATTAGACGTTCATTAATTGAAATTTTACTTCAAGAAGCACCAGCGGCACCCTCGTTTACATCAGATTTAGAATTTGAAGCAATCCTTTCTGGAATGATAGATCGTTATACGGTTCTTCCAAATGAAACAAGTGCGATTAACAGAAGTGGTAGAGTTTGGCAAATTCTTGGAATGGATGATAAAAGAATTACAGTTACACAAGAACAAAGAGAAAGACTTCGATATGTAATTATTAGAGATTTAATTCGTAATGGGCCTCTTGAACCATTACTTTCAGATGAAATGCTGGAAGATATTCACAGTGTTGGATTAAAGCATGTAAATATGGATCATAAAGTGTTTGGAATGGTATCATCTAATATTCGTTTTCGTGAAAGAGAATCTTTGGGTAGGTTTTTGAGAGCAATGAGTGAACGTATTGGTAGACCTGTAAGTGATAATAAACCAATTATTGATGGTTCATTACTGGACGGTAGTCGTATCAATATTATCTACAGTGATGACGTTTCAACACTGGGTCCTTCTTTCACAATCCGTAAATTCGCTGAAGAAACTATCTCAATAACTCAACTTATTCAATGGGGAACATTATCTTCACAACTTGCTGCATATATTTGGATTGGTCTTGAATATGGTATGTCGATGCTTGTTTCTGGAGAAACTGCTTCTGGTAAAACTACTACACTTAATGCGATTTTACCATTTATTGATCATAATGTAAAGATTTACTCTGCAGAGGATACTGCTGAGGTCAAAGTTAGACATAAATTGTGGCAAAGATTAGTAACAAGAGAATCTAAAAATGAAGACGCCAAGGTAGATATGTTTGATTTGTTGAAGGCAGCTTTACGTTCAAGACCTCGTTATATTATCATTGGTGAGATTAGGGGTGTGGAAGGTGCTACAGCATTTCAAGCGATGCAAACAGGGCACCCAGTTATTGCTACATTCCACGCTTCTAGTATTGTAAAAATGATTCAAAGATTTACAGGAGATCCAATCAATGTGCCGATGCGTTTCTTTGATAACTTAAACTTTGCAATTTTCCAAGAAGTCGTGGAAGCACCAGGTGGTGGTGTAGTTAGAAGAATTACTGGTGTTGACGAGGTAATAGGTTACAATAAACACAGTGATGGTGTATTAACAAGAGGAATGTTTGAATGGAATCCAGTAAAAGATGTACATTATTTCAGAGGTATGTTCCAGTCCCATTTAATGGAAAATAAAATTGCACCTCAAATGGGATTTTCTAATAAAAGAGATGTTTATGATGAAATGCAAAGAAGGGCTGAGGCTTTACAGAAGATGGTTGATAGAGATTTAACACATTATAATGATGTATTTGATCTAATTGGAATTTATTATAACGCAGGTTGGGATGAATTCTGTTCCTCACTTGAAACTTGGGTAGGGATAAACCATTGAGGTGATTAAGGTATGGAACGATTGCCGGATTGGCAGATTGCATTACGACGTCTAGATATGGAACCCTCAAGGTATCTATTTTTATACGTTGGTTCAGCATCATTAATGGGTTTTATAACTGGTATTCTGTTAATGATTTTAGGATTATTTACAGGTATTTTTGGTATTATTGTAACTCTTATTTTCACGGGAATCTCTGCAGGTGCTGCAGTTGTTTTCCCATTACTTGAAGTAAGAAAAAGTGCAAATAAAATTGAAAAAGAGATGCATATGTTCGTTACAAGGATGGGTATTTTATCATTAGGTGAAGTTGGAGCAAGATCTATGTTTGATATTTTAAGGCAGATGGGAGATTATGGAGAACTAGCACAAGAAGTAAAAAGAATTGAAACATTGGTAGATAAATGGCATACTGCATTACCCGAGGCATCCAGAATAGTTGGCCAACAAAGTCCTTCACCATTATTTGCAGATTTTTTAGATAGAATGGCTTTTAGTATTGAAGCTGGACAACCAATTGATATCTTTATGAAAGCCGAACAAGAAACAATTGCTGAAGAATATAACACTCTTTATGATATGAGATTAGAAAGTGTAGACTCACTAAGAGATATTTTTGTTAGTCTTTCAACTGCAGGTTTATTTGCCTTGGTTGTCGCAGGGATTCATTTAGTATTATTTCAAACAGGTACACTTGAAGATGAATCAATTTTAGTGATTTCAAGAATTAGATTTCTATTAATGTCTGCATTTTTGTTCATTGTTATTCAAGCTGGCTGTATGTTTGGATTTAGGGCAATAATTCCAGATGACCCTGTATTTGCTCGAGATGAATTTGAAACCCCATATCGTTTATTGTTTGGAAGAACCTGGGTTTATTCAGGAATTGCAATGGCCGCTGTAGCCGTTCCATCAATTTTCGCACTCTTTTTTTTCTGGTCTGATATTACGGCAGGATGGGATAAGTATGCTTTATTTGTCGTAGCAATCCCTCTAACACCACTATTATTCCCTGGTATTATTGAGCAAAGAGAAGAAGGTCTTGTAAAAAAAAGAGATTACATGTATCCTGGTTTCATTCGCGCATTAGGTGGAACTGCGCAAGCACGTTCAGCAGAACCTTCGGCTACGATTAGAGCGTTAAGAGGAATAGATTTTGGTAGATTAGATGATTGTATTAGCAGATTAGAATCTCGATTATCAACAAGAATTGATTCAGAAAGGGCTTGGGATTATTTCTCAGCAGAAACTAATTCAGCTGTAATTTCTAGATTTAATCGTATCTATATTGAGGGGGCACAAAGTAGTGGGGAGCCAGCAGCGACCGCAGATATGGTTAGTAAATCTACGACTAATATGCTTTCACTTAGAAGACGTAGAGGACTATCAGCATCTACAATGTGGGGGACTTCTCTTGGTTTATTGATTGCCACAATTACTAGTTTAAACATCACAATTTACATTGTAAGAGGATTGGGTGAAAGTATTTCAGGAGTGGCTTCTGGATTAACTGATGTTGATCTGACTTCAGTTACTGAAGGAGCGGCAGGTTTTGGTTTACCCGCTTTAGATGATAATACAGTAATTGATCAGAATATCTATTTATTCAAGGTTGTAATTTCTATTTTAATTATTTTACAAATTTTAATCATGTCTGCGATTGGAAATAGGTTGAGAGGTGGAGGTTGGAGTACAACTGTAGGTCAAGGAGTCCAAATGTTATGGCTTTCAGCAATTGTAAGCTTTATCACATCTTTAATTTTAGATTGGAGTTCAGGATTATTTGGAATTGGTGGTTGATTTCATCTCTTGTTTTATACGTTTTTTTGTTGCACTCCATGAACATATTGGACATTTTGTTAAATCATGAAAGCGTGCAGGGCAATATTCTCTTCCAAAGAAAATGATTTGTAAATGTAACTTGTTCCATAATTCCTTTGGAAATGTTTTTTTTAAATCACGCTCAGTTCTTTCTACTGTTGAACCATTGGATAAACCCCATCTGGCTGCTAATCGATGAATGTGAGTATCTACTGGGAACGCGGGAACATTAAATGCTTGAGCCATAACCACACTAGCTGTTTTGTGTCCAACACCTGGAAGTGCTTCTAAATCTTCAAAATTATTAGGAACATTTCCCTCATGAAATTCTACCAACATTTCTGATAATTTTTTAATATTTTTAGCCTTAGTGGGTGCAAGACCGACTTCTCTAATTATTGATTGAATCTTTTCAGCATCTAGTTGAGACATTAATTTCGCATTAGGAGCTATTTCAAATAGTTCCGGTGTCACTTGATTTACTTTTTTATCAGTCGTTTGTGCACTCATTAATACAGCAATTAATAATTGAAATACAGAATTGTGATCGAGAGGAATCGGGGTTTCAGGATAATAATTTTCTAAAATTTTTACAATCTTTTCTGCTTTTTCTTTTCTTTTCAAAATAGACCCTCATTCTGGTTTTTCGTATGTTTTCCATCCACTTCTCATGCCCAATAAACAAGCGATAAATGGTACAAAATAACATGGAAAAAACATCCAAGTTTCCCAAATAGGATCTGTGGTTTCTCCACCCAAAATAATGTAAAGTACCAATCCCAATAATAGTCCACCAATTAGTGCTATAGTTCCTATTGTTACAGTCCTTAATATCCTCATATTATCACTTTCTTTTGTTAAATAATTCTTCTACTTCTTGACTATTTTTACTATTGAGTATGTCAGATTTTTCCAACCATCCCTTTCTAGCAATATATGCCCCATAACGCACGTCTTTAAGTCCAACGATGTCATGAGCATCAGGGTTAATCGAAACGGGTACACCACACATTTTTGCAAATTTACATAATCTCCAATCTAAATCTAATCTGTATGGTGATGCATTGAGTTCTATTGCCTTAAAAATTCCTTCTTTATTCATCTCACCCATTGTTTGAATGATTGAATGTAAATCCACTTCATATCCATCTCTTCCTTGGATAATCCTACCTGTTGGATGGCCTAACATTGTTGTATGTTTATTTTCAATTGTACGCATTAAATCTTCGGTATTGTCAGATTCATCTCTATTTTTCCATTTGCTTATGGCGTGTACTGATGCAACTACATAATCCAATTCGTTCAAGACCTCATTAGTATAATCTAATTTCCCTCCTTCTAATATATCGGACTCAACTCCATGGAACATTCTGAATTTATCGTTATTATTCTCCCATTCTAGATTATATTTTTTAATTAATTTGCCTTGTTCTAAAAGGTCGTTTGCACTTGCTCCGTTGGCTATTTTTAATGATTCCGAATGATCTGAAATACCTAAATATTCCCAATTTAATTTTCTAGCAGCATCTGCCATTTGTTCTAATGTGGCTTCACCATCAGAGAGAGTGGTATGATTGTGGAATGCGCCTTTAATTGTGTCAATTGAAATTAATTCTGGAAGATTATTTGATTCAGCAGCTTCAATTTCACCTAAGTCTTCTCTTAATTCTGGAACAATATATGGTAAGTCTAGAATTTTGTAAATATCTTCTTCTGAATTAGCATCTAATGAGAATTTTGCAGCTTCTATTCCTTTTAATTCACCAATACTATCCATTGGGATTAGGCCGAATTCATTTAATTTTAGATTCCTATCTAATGCACGTTGTCTCATCCTAATATTATGTTCTTTTGACCCAGTGAAATATGCCAAAGTGAATGGGAACATTTCTACAGGAACTATTCGAACTTGTGCATCTATTGTACCGCTAGCTTCCATTTTTTCATAATCTTCTCCACCTATTGCCTCAAGGACTCCTTCGTCAACATTCCCTAAATCAAATTCATTTTCAAATATACTAGTATCTAAAATTAAACTTATTTTTGAATCTCCAGCACCTTTAATATCAGCAATCCCTGGAAGTGATAGAATTGAATTAGATATTTCTTCATGATTATGANTTTCGGCCCCAACAACNAAATCTAAATCACCNATNGATTCCTTTTTCCTTCTTGCAGATCCAGCCAATTCAATTTTCTCTACATTTGGAATCTTNCTAATCAAATTTTTAAGTGCATTTCCATAAAGTAATCCNATATCCAATCTCCTTCTTGCATTAAATCGCNTTAANAGTTTGATTCCATCCAAAATTCTTTGCTGTGATTTTTTACCAAACCCNGNTANACCTTCAATTTCTCCGGCTTCACATGATTCTTGTAATTCTAAAATATTGGTAATTTCTAACTCNTCATTCAGTAATTTAATTCTTTTTGGACCTAGGTTTGGAATTCCTAGCATTTCTATTAACCCNGANGGTGTTGTTTCGAATAATTCAATCCAATCTTCAGCCCATTCTCCATCCAAAACTGCTTTAGTTATNCCTGCAGCTAAACCTTTTCCAATTCCTTTTAGGTCCAATAATCTTCCACTTACNACAATTTCTCCAAAATCCTCGTTTAAAGTTGAAATAGTCCTACTACCATTAAAATAAGATCTGGTTCTAAACGGGTTAGCCCCTCTTAATTCCAGTAAAACACCCACTTGATGTAATGCAGTAGCGATTTGATTTCTACTAAAATGAGGTGAACCTTTTGCTCTTGGTTTGGGAAGTTTCCAAACTCCACCTCCGCCCATATTCTAATGAAAACTTGCTATCACTTGAGTATGGCGGTAAATTGTACCAATTATTTTGAATAATATGTCTCTTTGCAATGGTCATGAACCTTGAAATTCTAGAAACAATTACTAATTTTTCTTGTGGTTTGGCAGTATTTGCATTTACTGTGATTGCAACGGCTTCTCGAAATCCTAAAGTTGAGGTTTTAGTACAACAAATAATTACAATTTGTTGTATATTTTCTGCTGTATTATTGACAATTATTCTAATAAATGGTGGTACATTTTGGTCTTCAGAAAAATTAATACCTCCTCTAATCGCATTAAATTTGATAATAATGTTTGCAGCTAGACTTAATCTTAAAGGAAAACAAATATCTCAAGGAATGAATCCACACCAGATTGGTAGGTTAAGTCAAGAAGAATGATTATCTTAATCGCTTAGGTACATAGTCAAATTCGTCAGGAGTTAAATTATTCATTTCTTTTGTAGTTTCTATATTTTGAGACTTTTTCACGTAATATTTTGGGGGTTCACCGTATTCTGGATCTTTTTCAATGATTCTTTTCTTTGGGGCTTCTTGGGTTAATTTACCTCTGAAGATTTTAGAGGGTTTTTTCAATGATAAAGAAAACATAACAATCAAAAATGTATAAATTGACCATGTCGGAAGAAATATACCAGAGGATTGTTCAATTTTATTAGCGACTTGCTCAACTCCGTCGTGCATTCTTGAAAAACTAAATGCTTTACTAACGTCTTCCTGTAAATCACTTCCTTCCACAGGGTGTTCACTAATTACATAAATTGGTAGTTTAGCAATAGCTGAAGGTGACTGTTGGTTTTGTACCCAAATTTTTATTTCACCGCCACTTAACCCCAATTCTTCACCAGTATTTTGAACACTAAACATGGTTAAGTGACCTTGTTCTCCATTTGGTTGTAAAGTTACTTCCCTAGAATCCCATTCAGATGAAATTCCTTCAAGAGGAATCCATTCAATTCTAACATTTACAGAAATTGAATCCATTGGATTTGTTACTTTACAAAAGAATGAACTTTTTTCAGAGATTGTGATTGTATTGGAAGAAGGGTCGCAGGCGATTAGTAAAACAGGATTATGTCTTAATCTGTCTTCAGGCCAATAGTCAATATTATTCGCACCAATTGTTGAATTATCTCCAAAACCATCTTTATCCAAATCTTTCCATTGAGTTTTATCATTTTCAAATGCATCTGCTCCATCACTCACGGTCCAGTTCTCATCCGGATTTGACCATCCATCTCCATCAGTATCTAAACACCCAACTCTGTCATTTGTTGAATTTCCTTCAATATTAGGGCAATCGTCTTGGCCATCAGATTGGGCAGAAGTATTATCAAAAATTAACAATGAAAAAGTCAAAAAAATAACACAAACAAATACAGAAAAAGATTTGTTCATATAAATATCACATCACCTTTAAGGTTATGAAGTATTGTTTTTAATCATCATCAGCCATTTGTTCTTCTGCTTCCAATTTTTGATTAATGAAGTTACGCATAAATGGTGGTAATTCACCATTTACAAATATTACGTCATTTACCTCTTCTAATTTCATCAATGAATAATAAATTTGCATAGCAGTCATTGGTGTTGATGAACAACCAGTACATCCACCTTCTAAAGAAATCATTACATTACCATCGGTAGTATCCATCACATTTACAATACCATCATGCTGATCTAGAATTTCTTGAACTGGGCCAATGGACTCGTGTATTTTACTAATCGCAATATCTGCCATAAACTTCATTCCCGTGAAAACATTCTACTAATTCAAACCTTGTATAGAAACTCAAATATGAGTGAGAATTTGTAGAATACTAAATGCGGATATTAATTCTCGACTTATTGGCCGAAAGATCAGAATTCGGTCATGGAGGTAATATCGAAATGGTAAAACCCTTCACAAAATTAAATTCTAATTTAGAAGTTTTGTTGATTACTCCCCAATATGAAGATTTGGTATTGTTGAAGGAAAATCAGTTAGAATTGATTTATATTGAAAAAGAAAAGGTACCTTTTTGGGATGATGAAGTCGTTTTCGAATCAAAAACTTCAGAAAATATCGGCGATTGTATTGTTGAGTTTAATCGAATATTAACACCAGTTGGGAGTGTAGATGAATTGTCAAAATGGTTGAAAAAAAATGAAATATCTTGTTTATTCTGTTCAGGCTCAAGAAGAAATGTATCACAACCAGAGCCATGGATGAAACAAGCAAAACAAATTCTTAGAGGTGCTGTAAATAGTACGATTCCAACTTTGGGTATTTGTTTTGGACACCAATTACTTGCGGATACTCTGGGAGGTAGGGTTATTCGTTCAGATGATAGAACTGATGCAATATATAACTTAGAATTATCAAATCTTGGATTAAAAGATCCCTTATTTGAGGGATTATTGAATGATGGATCAGGTCCTATTGCCTTGTATACACACCAAGATCATGTTATTGAAATTTCTACTGATGACACTATAAAAATCGAGTTATTGGGCTCTTCAAAACATTGTGAAAATGCCGCAATTAGGATTAGTAAAGATGGACGATTAATTCCTGTGTGGGGGGTTCAATTTCATCCTGAGGCAAGTTTGCCTAGAATAGAAAGATCTTACAAATTAGGTCATATTTCATTGGAAGAAAAAGAGAAATTTAACAAAGAACATGATGGGGCTAAGATTTTAGAAAATTTTGCGGGTATTGTTAATCTGAAAACCTAAAAAACAAAGAAAATAGAGTCTGTGATGTATCTAGTTACTATTCCATTAATATACAGCATTGTTGAGGGTTATATAGGTGAAAAGATTTGGAACTTGAAGACTTACCTTTGGATGTTGGAGAATTAGGTGTAATAATTTCGTTACTGGGTTTGGGAATAGCATTTTTATTGTATAAGCAATTAAGCGGTAAAAATGTTGAGAATGAAACAGTTGCAAGTATTGGAGATAAAATTCAATCAGGTGCAATGGCATTTTTAAATGCAGAATATAGAATTTTGATAATTTTTGTTTTAGTTGTAGCAGGTTTATTATTTGCTGGCGGACAAACAAATGATGATCTTGGTTTAGAAGTATCGATTGCTTTCTTGATGGGGGCTTTTGCTAGTGGGTTGGCAGGGAATATTGGAATGCGTGCTGCCACTGCAGCTAATACAAGAACTGCAATGGCTGCTAATTCAGAGGGTCAAGGTGCAGCATTACAGGTAGCTTACAATGGTGGTGCTGTGATGGGGCTATGTGTCGGAGGTTTAGGTTTACTTGGAATTTCAGTGATGTACGTAATGTATGGAACTGTAGACAAAATAACATACATTTCTGGTTTTGGTATGGGTGCTTCCAGCATAGCTCTATTCGCTAGAGTTGGTGGTGGAATTTACACTAAAGCAGCAGATGTCGGTGCTGATTTAGTCGGCAAAGTAATGGCAGGAATTCCAGAGGACGATCCAAGGAACCCTGGTGTAATTGCAGATAATGTCGGAGATAATGTCGGTGATGTTGCTGGAATGGGAGCGGATATTTTCGAATCTTTTGTTGGTTCCTTAATAGCCGCAATGGTAATTGCATCTACAATTGCATGGATTGATNTAGGTGAGATGGGAAAGAATGCAAATGATTTAGCAAATTATAATGAATCTTTGATGATTCTNCCTCTTCTACTAGCAATAATCGGATTTGTGGCTAGTGTGATTGGTGTATTTTCTATGAGGATTNTGAAAGAAGGAGACCCTGCATCNGCACTAAGAAATACTACATTTATCGGAGCATTCTTATTTTGGTTAGGTAGTTATATTGCTCTACAGATGTTTGGATTACCAATTGAACCATTATACGCTATTATTGCAGGAAGTATTGTAGGTATCTTGATTGGACTTGTAACAGAATATTATACTTCAACTGAAAAAATATTTGGAATAAAGCCACGTGCGGTAATGAGAATTTCTGAAGCTTCAAAAAGAGGACCCGCTACAAATGCAATTTCTGGTTTATCGGTAGGGATGGAGAGTGTATTTATCCCACTAATATTAATTGCAGTTGGTATTTACATGTCTAATTATTTTGCGGGAGTTTATGGAATTGCATTAGCAGCAATGGGTATGTTAGCTACTGTTGGAGTTACAATGACTGTTGACGCTTATGGACCTGTTGCAGATAATGCGGGCGGAATTTCTGAAATGAGTGGACTAGGTCCTGAAACAAGAAAGATTACTGATGCATTAGATTCAATTGGAAATACAACTGCAGCTACGGGTAAAGGTTTTGCAATCGGTTCAGCAGCATTGACAGCACTTGCATTATTCGCAGCATTCAATACATCAGTTGAAAAAGCGAGCGGTCAAGACATTGATATTCTACTAACAGATTCAGAAGTAGTTATTGGATTATTAATTGGCGGAAGTTTACCATTCTTAATTGGGGCATTAACAATGAGTTCAGTTGGAAGAGCAGCTGAAGAAATGGTAGATGAAATTGTTAGACAATTCAAAGTAATGAAAAAGGCATTAAAGGGTACTATAAAAGATGATGAATTAGATGATATCAATAAATGGCCAGAAACAATTGAAGTAAAAGAAGATGGAGGAACAAAAATATATCCAGATTCAGAACAATGTGTTAAAATCAGTACAGATTCAGCAATCAAGGAAATGGTTCTACCTGGAGTGATTGCAGTATTTAGTCCGCTAGTTGTTGGTCTTGCGCTAGGTGCAGAAGGACTTGCAGGAATGTTAGCAGGAGCTACAGTTACAGGAGTGCTGCTTGCATTATTCATGGCTAATGCAGGTGGAGCATGGGATAATGCGAAGAAAGCGATTGAAGCGGGAGAATTAGAAGGAGAATCTAAAGGCGGAGAAGCACACTCTGCTGCAGTAATTGGTGATACTGTTGGAGATCCTTTCAAAGATACCAGTGGACCTTCATTAAATATTTTGATTAAATTAATGTCCATAGTTTCTTTAGTAATTGTTCCAGTAATTGTTTAGAATCGGTGTAAATATGGCTCAAAAGTGGGCATTAAGAAAAAATCAATCAACCGCATTAATTGTGGTTTTATTGATGTTTCTTTCAGGATGTGTAAGTTCAAATAACTCAGGGAGTTCAAGTGATGATGAACTTTTAGTCCCTCAATGGGAAATTGGAGATTGGTGGATGTACACATTTACAACACCTGAATTTGGTGATGTCACTACAAGACTAGTTGTTACAGAAACTGATGCTGAGGAAAACACCTCATATATGCTAGGAATTACAAATCAATTAGAAGCACACAGGCATGCATTATTGAATTTCAATCCATTTTTGGGAAGGATTACTCATTCTAATTTATCTGTCTATGAAAATGGAATTCCTCAACCAGTGTTTAGTTTTCCATTAGTAGAAGGGAAAATCTGGTCATTTGATTTATTTGGATATACGAATTGGAACTCTCAGGTATTAATGATAAATGATGGAATAGCCTATATGACTGCAAACCATGATGAGGGAGGTTTAATCGAATATTCATTTGATACAAATATCGGATTTATATCTAAATTAGTTTGGATGGAAACTGAAGATTTAACTAAATTAGAAATGATGTTTTCTGGTCAAAATGACGAGGATTATGCAGGGGATGCATATTTTGTTAGAGCGTATGACCTGAGAAATGAAGTATATCAAGGAAATGATGGTGAAGTTTATGATTCAATTTTCTTGAATAACGGTCATCCTAGTGATGGAGATTTTGATCATTTGTATATTTATTTAGATGTTGAAATTACTAGTTCAGCATCATCTCACGGTACATTCACAATCAAAGATCATACAGGAATTAGTCCAAAGGTTGAAGCTTGGAACTCAGGAACATCAGAGAAGGGTTCAATTTCAGTCATTCCGTCTCAAGCAGGAGAATATTCACTTACCGTTACTTGTACTGGTGCAGATTCAATGATACATGTTATTGTTGTAGGTGGATTAGAAACAGTATGGGAATTTTAGGTGGATAAATGCAGCAAACATTAGTAATGTTGCATGGACTAACAGGTTCAGCAAAATTAATGTATCCATTTGCGAAAAAAATTTGTCCCACTGGATGTGAATTATACATTCCAGATGCCCCATTTAAACATGAAAAAACTGGTTTTTGTTGGTGGGAATATACTGCGGATTCAAAAGCCAAACCACAAAAAATTAAGATATCTACAAAATTACTGGAAGAAATCACTCACTCTATGAGATACTTAGTAAAAAAGATCCCAAGTGATGGTAAGATCATTTTAGGGGGTTTCAGCCAAGGTGCGGTAATGGCTCAAATAATGATGCTAAGTGAAATTTCTGAACGTATTTCAGGATTAGTTTTACTTGGAACTAGGGCGATTGAAGAAAATAAATTACGTGAAGCATTAAGGAATAATAACGTTATACCTACACTTTGGATGCATGGTAAAACAGATAAAATTATTGATTTTGACGATTCATATGAATTAGTAAAAATTTTTGAGGAAGAAGGTTGGGTTCTTGAAAAAATAATCCATGAAAAAGGTCATATGATTCCACTAAGTGAACATGAAAAAATCAAAAGTTTTATTCAAGAAGTCTTTTCAAACAATTCCTGATTCCTGTAAATTATCAAATCCTCCGATGAAAGCAATTTGATTATTCCTTAAATCAAAAATCACTGGAACGGTTCTATGTCCAGTTTCAATTATTATCTCTCTTCTTTTTTCTAAATTATGAGTTAAATCAACAATAGTATAACTAAACCCATGACTACGTAAATATCTTTCAGCAGCAACGCAATACGGACAAAAGTCAGCTGAATAAATTAAAAAATCTGTATCGATATCTTTTGCATCATTTGAAACAATATTCATAATTACTCCTCCTTTTTTTCCACTAATACGCCTTCATTATCTGTAGACCATTCTATTACCATCCAACCAGCAAGTTCACATTGTTTTATTGTTTCTTCAATTTTATCTTCATTTGACAATAAAGCAACAGCCCCTCCTCCTCCAGCACCCATTACTTTCCAAGCGCTAATTGTATTATTATCAATCAATCTATCACAAACATCTCTTACGGGGTCATTTATTGATCTTGATAATTCATCAGTGGTTTTAGTAACATCATTAAGTATATTTTTTATTGTATTTCGATTGTCATTTTCCAGAGCCAAAGCCATTTTGTCAGCTAGTTCTTTTAATTTATGAATGGCATTTAATATTTTAGAATCATTTTGTTTGAATTTTTCCCATATTGGCGCATGCACTTCACCAGATTTATGTGCAATTTTACTATGTGCGATAATTAGATGTTTTTCTAACCACTTTATTGCAGACTCCTTAGGTTTAAATGGACTTATTTCTACATTGTCATTATTGAACTTTAGATATTGAACTCCACCGAATGCACTTGCCCATTGATCCTGTCTTCCTACAGGTCCTCCTAATAAAACCTCAAATTTATGCGCAATTTCAGCGGAATCTTCTGGGGAGAATTTACTATGATTAATGCATGAGAGTAACGCTACATTGATTGCGCTTGAAGTACCTAAACCAGTGCCTACTGGGACTTCACAACTATAATTCATACTTAGATAACCATCCTCATTGATTTCTAATTCAGCATGTGCTCTTTTATTAATAGCTATATTTACAACTGCTCCTGGATAATTGATAGTGTAATCTCTAATGTCGCTCCAACCTCCAGCCAAATCTATTCGAATTGGTGCACTAGATCTAATTTTAACCATATAATCACCTATTTGCGAAATAAGACTTTATTGATGGATTTTGAGGATTTAATGTATTTGTAAATCCAAAATCCAACGGAATTCCGCTCACCGTACCAACTAATCCCGTTAGTAATAAATGATTTCCTAATGGTCTTTCATTTCTTGTTGGGATTAATTTCTTTTTGTGAATATTTTTCATATTTCTTTTTGTGAAATCAATGTTTGCCTCTCTCATTGATTTATTAGCGACCCAAATATTTGCTAACATCGATTGTGCGACACCTGAAATATCAATATTATTGGATAAAATTGGTTGAACTGTGTAGGTTTCAATCCATTTTTCATTCCATTCTTTTGAATCAATATTATTGTTATTCACACTTGGCCAATCTACAGCTTCATTCGACTCTATGTTCCAATTCTTATTAGTTAGTCCAGAATCCATAAAAATTTCAATTGCGGCTTTAACCATTGGATGTCTAGGCTCATACATGTATACTTTTTCAAGAGTTTCTTGAGCAGAAAATTGTAATCCACAATCAATTTCAAGTAGAGATTTTGCAACCAAGCCAGATGCCCATAAGTCATCTTGAAAATTTTCTTCCATCCACATTTCGAGCATATCTAAAGCATCTTCACTCCTATTTTCAATTCTTAATAGGGCTATATCCCTTAACAAAATTTTACGAGATACAGGAGTATTTGTTTTCGGTCCTGTGATATTTGGATTAGGTGTTTTATCTTCGTACCATTTAAGTAAATCTAAATTCCCTTTAATCGCACTACTTACTTCAATATGGTGGATATTTTCCATGTTAAATTTTATCTCCGAAGGGGAAAGTAATGATCCTATCCAATTTAATATCAATCGTTCTTGAGATTGTTCTGGAACTGCATTAAGATGGTGTTTAGCTTCTTTATAGTCTCTAGTTGCTAGATTTGCTGCAATTAATGCTAATCTTGCGAAGTCATCTTCACCACCTTCAAGTGCTAACAATTTATCTGAAAGTGTTTCAGTTAAATCCCAATGGCCTGCAATCATTGAAAGTGTAATTTCAGATCTAAGTTTTGCTGTAATCGTTTGACTATCTTTATTTTCAAGTATATCATCATATTTTTGGAAAGCTCTAGTCATTCTTTCTTTCCTAATTAAATCAATTACATTCACATCCTGAACCCGAATTTTTCTTTTTAGTGTTTCAAGTTCAGATCTTTTTGATAAATCAACAGCATCAAAATTCATTGCGTTTAATTTTTTGAATTTTCCAATTGAGATTAACCATACAAATAAGAAAATTACTTGACCCGCAGAAGCCATCATCCAAGTTAATTCCTCAAGCATATTTTTTGTTGCTATTGAACAGACATTAGATTCTAAATATCCACAATCCTCATTTTGAGGTAAAAATGTAGAATCCCAGAATGTCATCATTGCTAATGCTAGAAGGAACATGGACTGACCTGCAAAACCACTGAAACAGAAACTTAAGATGTCTGCTTGCTGAGCTCTTTCAGTACGAATTAATTTATTATCTGCAAGTTTTATTCCAGCTCTTCCAGAAATATGAGTTACTGCAAGAAACATAGTTCTCGCAACCTCAAATACAAAAGCGATACCTACTACGGCGATATTTAGTATTAAAAATAATAATACAGCGCTAACTAATGGCTTTCTAATAATATCAATTTCGATTTTACTAAACAATTCAATCGCGTAAAAACCTAATAATCCACCTTCTTCCATAATTGTGTCTTGTTTAGCAATATCTCCAAAGCGAAATACACTTTCACTATGTACAAATCTTTCAGGTATCATAAATGTAGCAAATAGAGAAAGTAGAGTATTCAATGCAGTAATTGGCATTGTGATTGCAGTGATTAAAACTATTGTAGATAGAACCCTTCCTCTCTTTGATGGAATTTCAGGATTAATTTCTGTTGGTTTTCCTCTAGCGTGTAATAATTTATTTTTAACTAATAAATTCCATGAGGATCCAAGAACCCTTCCATATGCAATTATTGCTGGTAAAAATATAAAAAAGACAGTAGATGAATTTAATCTGTTGCTATTATCTGTAATAAAATAGTCTCTCATGATGATTCTGAAAATAATAGTGAGACCAATCCAAATAATACTTAAAATTACCATTTTAATCACTCTTTGGTAAATTCCTTTTAATTCTAAATCTGCTCTTCTATTACGCAATTTGAATTTTAATTGGGCATCTAGTGATGATAGAATTGAAATTAATGCTGGGATTGAAATTAGCATTATTGATACAAATAATACCCATTGATTTAGTTCAAAAATACCTTGAGTGTATGAAATTAAAAATTCCATCAATAATATTGCGATTCCCGTTAATGACCAAAGATAACTCTGAATTCCAAATCTTACTCTGGAATCTTGAAGTAATTCTCTAGCATCAGCAGTATTTTTTGTTAAAATATGAATCTCATACACATTTTCTTCTCTCTGAAATGCAACTCTAAGTCCTCTTAAACCATGAGGAATTACAAATCTCCAAAGGAAAATCACGATTCCTAGACTAGTAATGATGGGTATAAAATCATCAATAGAAACTGTTGATACTAGCGAAAACATGTTCTCCCCGGTAACATTGAAGAGTTAGTCCTTCATAGAATATACCGTAAATTGGCTATAGCCCCACCCATGCTTTTTAATTGAGATCCTAAATCATGATCTGAACTACATTGGACTAATTCTCCGCCACACAATTCCAATTTTTTACACCATTCGGACCAATTTAAATCGTTAATTTTAGATTCTTCATCTCTTAATAATTCTGCAGAAATTAGCAATGTTTCTATTGCTCCTTCATCCATCGCTTTTACTAATTCATATTCTCCATAAGCAACAGCACCCTGTTTAGCAATTCTTGTGAATGCATCTTCCAATAGTTCTATTTCTTTAATTATTGAATGATTTTTTAATAAATCTAAATCTAACCCCTCTTTCAAAATTTCATTCGCAGATGCACGTCCACCCATGCTAGTTGCAATATTACGAATTGTTCTACCAGATTCTATTGAATTAAACATGCTTTGTAATTTATCTCTGGCCATTCCTGGCCCACAAATGATTAAAGGAATATCCCTATTTAATTGAATATTGATGTCTGTTGCAACTTTTTTCATAAATTCATTAAGAACCATATTTGATGACTTAGCATTTCCAGAGTATTTTCCTCCACCCCTCATTGAGAAAGTTGCAATATCTTTCATACCATGCATTGTTACTAAAAATAAGATAATTTCATCCATTTCAGCTACTATGATTGCTACTTTACTTGATTTTGAGTGGTTCCTTGCAGCATTAATTAATTGAATATCCTCATATGGCCATTCACCATTTATTGAGAGTTTAATTTCATCTCCAATTTGTACAACATGTGTATGGTGACTTCCTTTATCAAATGCAGCTTCATGTATAATTCCGTGAACTCTCAATGTATCACTAAATGTTTGGAATTCGTTATATTCTATTATTAATTCAATCCATGTTTTTTTTCTAGTGGCGGCCTTAGCCCTGCCCCCTTCTTCACCAGTAGTTGTTTGGTCCCTTCTTTCACCTAACATCCCAATTCTTCTACCTTTTTTGGAAAGTTTTGCTGTGGTCCATAAATCGTCTTCCGATGAGATTCTAAATTTAATAAAATCTGGACCACGCTTTATGATTTTCATATTATCTACTCAACCGAACATTCCTTCTAGTTCACCATCATCATCAATGGTCATATTTGTCGCAGCTGGAATTTTTGGTAATCCTGGCATAGTCATAATATTGCCTAGGATAGCAACAATAAATCCAGCACCAGCATTCAATCTTAGTTCTCTAATTGGAACTTCAAAACCAGTCGGCGAACCTAGNAAACTGGCGTCATGACTCAGAGAATACTGTGTTTTTGCCATACAAACGGGTAAATTNCCATATCCCCATTTTTGAATTTGCTCTAAATCCCTATGGGCTTTTGGATATAANTTAATTCCTTCGGCCCCATAGATTCTTGTTGCAACTCTCAATGCTTTTTCAATCACAGGCATNTCATCNGGAAATAATGGATTAAATGGNCTTCCNGCAGCCATATGGTTTTGACAATTTGCAACAACTGCTTCCGCTAATNCAANNCCTCCTGGACCTCCATCAGAATGTACATTTGTTTCTACACAAGAATTAGCACCAGCTTTTTCTGCAACATCAATCAATGCTTTAATTTCATCATCATGATCAGTNTAAAATCTATTGATACTAACTATAACAGGAACCCCAAAAATTAGCATATTTTTGATATGTTTTGTTAGGTTTGTTTCAGCACCTTTAATCACAGCCTCAANATTCTTCTTTCTAATTATCTCTGGGGATGGACGTTTTGAAGCAGATTTACCAAAAGCACCTCCATGTAATTTCATTGAACGAACAGTCACATTAACAACGATACAATCAGGAGGGTTTCCACTTGCNGGGGTTTTGATATGCATGAATTTTTCAGCACCCATGTCTGAACCAAAACCTGCTTCTGTGATNACATAATCAGTGCAAGTTAAAGCGAGTTTATCTGCAATAATACTAGAATTTCCATGTGCAATGTTGGCAAATGGTCCGCAATGTATGAAAGCAGGATCTCCTTCTATCGTTTGTACTAGATTTGGCATTAATGCATCTCTAAGTAATAATGCCATTGCGCCATCAGCATTAATATCCGATGCTAGAACAGGATATCCGTTTTTTCTTTGTCCAATTACAATTCNCCCTAATCTTGTCTTCAAATCTGCGTAATCNGAAGATAATGCTAAAATCGCCATGATTTCTGATGCNGCNGTAATATCGAATCTATCTTCTCTCACATTACCGTTTGCAGGTCCACCTAAACCAATTGCAACNTGTCTCATCGCTCTATCATTCAAATCTAGAACTCTTGGCCACGTGATTCTACTTGAGTCAATTTCTAATTCATTCCCATGTTTGATATGATTGTCGATTAATGAAGATAGTAAATTATGAGTTGAAGTGACGGCATGTAAATCTCCAGTGAAATGTAAATTTATTTCTTCCATGGGNAATACCTGAGAGTATCCTCCTCCTGCAGCACCACCTTTTATTCCAAAGACAGGCCCCATTGAAGGTTCTCTGATTACGCAACATGCATTTTTTCCAATCCNGTTTAATGCTTGTGATAATCCGATTGTAGTCACAGTTTTACCTTCGCCAAAAGGAGTTGGATTAACACTAGTTACTAGGACAAGGAATCCCTTAGGGCCTCCAAGACGTTTCTTTAAAGAACTCCAACGNATTTTTGCTATTTCTCCACCATANTGTACAATCTCATCCGCATCAAAACCTATCTTCCAAGCAATATCTTGTATTGATGTTAATTCCGCTTCGCGGGCGATGTCTAAATCGCTCTTCATGGTATCCGCGNAACNTATAGGTATTCAATCATTGATGTCNTAAATACAGTTATAGTTTCATTTGAGTGNTTCTTCGGGTCTTCCATGGCGAGANCAAAAAAGTGCATAGTTGCGGGTTCTCCGATAGAACATTCATTATCTCCACATTTATTTTCATTAGTTCATGAGCATTTAGGAATCCCNTGGGAAGAAACAAAAAAAGTATTGAGTACAGATATTAATGACGTTTTCTTATGTGATGAAGAAATTCAAGATTCTAAAGNATATNGAAATATAATTGAAAAAGTAACTGAACAAATCCAAGGAGATAATTTATTATTGGAAATGAATCATAATATTAAAATCAGTATTGTTGAAAAGGAATTTGATGGAAATCTATTGTGGGGGTCTATTACATCTCCCCTTAAACATCAACTTGAAGATAACATATTGAATTGCTTCGTATTAGATGAATTAGGCCTTAGAACCGCAATGACAGATGGATTTGGTGTGGTGCTTATAGCACAACATTTTGGAGTTGATTTTGAATTGAACCCGGTATTATGTTTGAAAGGTGGTGGATCCACTGCTGTTGCAACAGCAAATGCTTGGATTTCACATGGAGGGAATATTCAAGCAATCAACGGTAGAAGACCCCTACCTGATGATATATTAGACAAATGCAGTTCTGAATTAGAACCGGATTTATTTATTGATTTTGATAATTCTTCAGACTCAGAATCTTTAGTATTGTTTCCAAAATATACTTCTCAACTTGTTAGTTCTAACAAGAAAATAGATGGTAGATGGATGTTGGTTGCACAACATCTTTTGTCGTGGGTAGTATTGTTTGCACCCGAGAAAAAAAATGATTTACCAGGTATTCAATTACTTTTTGACAGATTAGTTTTACTTGAATCAATGATAGAATTAGGTTAATAATATAGTTAAGATTTATATCAGTCTTATATTGACCTTGCTTTATGGGTTTTTTCGCAGCAATCGGTCGTGGTTGGAAATTGAGTAAGTTAAGTTTTAGTGTAGTTAAAGCAGATCCTGAAATCTTGGTATATGTGATATTGATGGGTGCTATGTCTATAGCAACACTTTCAGCTATGAATGCACCATTTATTTTAGGGATGGAATGGGCTGTAATTTTAGAGGTAGATGCAGCAACAAATGAAGAAGTTGTTGCAGGTTTGACCAGTGCCGGAATGGCTTGGTATTTTGCGTTCTACATGTTGTTAAGTATTATCGTTGTTTTTTGGAATTCTGCAATCATAGCTAATTCCCATATGAGATTAAGTGGAGGNGATCCCACTTTTATCTACGGGGTTAGTAAAGCATTTTCAAGGATACATATGATTGTAATTTGGGGAATGATTTCTGGAACTGTGGGGTTACTATTGAAGTTGATTAGGAATACAAATGCAAGAGAACAAAAGAATCCTGGCTTACAATTATTGGTAGCAATAATATCTTGGGTTTTCGAAGTAGCATGGTGGATAATGACTTTCTTCATGATTCCATTGATGGTTGTAGAAGGTAGATCAATTAGAGAATCAATGAAAGAAGGTAAAGAAATGATGATGAGGACATTTGGAACAAATATCGCCTCAGGGCTTGGAATCCAAGTAATAGGGATGTTTTTCGGAGCATTAGTTGTTATTCTTGCTATAGGAATTGGATATGCATTACACCCAGTAGCAGGCATTGTAATTGGAGTAATCGGCCTTGGAATGATTCTAATGTGGGTTACTGCAGCAGAAACAGTTTCAGTTTCAGCATTGTACGTATTTGCTAAAACGGGAGAAATGCCTCAAATTTACCAAAATAAGGGTATGAATTCCTTTACATTTAATGTTTAAAGTGGAATATTGCCATGCTTTTTGGATGGACTCCATTCTTGCTTTGAACTTAGTAGTTCCAGTGAATCGATAATTCTTTTTCGAGTTAATTCTGGTTCTATTACGTCATCTAACCACCCATTTCTTGCTGCAACATATGGGTCCCCAAACTTTTGTTTGTAGCGATCTACTAATTCTAGACGAACACTCTCTTTGTCTTCATCTTTAGCTTCCCCTATTTCTCTCCTGTGGATGATGTTTACTGCACCTTCAGCACCCATTACGGCTAATTCTGCTGTTGGCCAAGCGATATTCAAATCTGAACGTAAATGTTTACAGGCCATTGCTAAATAGGCTCCTCCGTAGGCTTTTCTTGTAACAATTGTCAATTTAGGAACAGTCGCTTCTGCATATGCATAGAGAAGTTTTGCTCCATGTCTAATGATTCCACCCCATTCTTGAACAACACCTGGTAAGAATCCTGGAACATCTTCAAATGTAACAAGAGGTAGGTTAAATGCATCACAAGTTCTTATGAATCTGGCAGCTTTAATTGAAGCATCGATATCTAAACATCCTGCTAGAACTTTTGGTTGATTAGCAATAATGCCGACTGGGAAACCTCCAATCCTTGCGAAACCAATGAGAATATTTTCTGCATATTGTTCAAATAATTCAACAAAATACTCGTCATCAACTATTGGTTTAATCACTTTTCTCATATCATAGGGTTTGTTTGGATTGTCTGGAATTAATTCATTTAATTCAGGTAATAATTCTCTTTCATCTCCACTGTACGCAAAAGGCGGATCAGCTAAGCAATGATCTGGTAAGAAGCCAAGTAATTCCGATACCATTTCGATAGCTTCATCCTCGTCTTCAGCAACTAGACAAGCAACTCCTGAACGACTGGAGTGAACTTGTGCATCACCAACTTCTTTGGATGTTTGCTCACCAGAGATGACTTCAGGAGTAACTAGAGGACTTGAAAGAAATAATTGACCATGTTGACCAGACATGATTGTAAAATCTGAAATGCCAGCACATAACGCAGAAGCACCAACTACTGGACCAAGTATAAGACTAAAAATAGGAATTCTCCCACTACACTGTACTAAGTGATCCATCAAAACACCAGTTTCAGCTAATGAAGTCACACCATCATGAGCTCTTTGACCGCCGCCATCCCACATACCTATTATTGGGGTTCTGGACCTTTCAGCCATTTCGATAGTTCTTGTTATCTTTGCAGCATGCATCTCTCCCATACTTCCTCCAAAAACACCAAAGTCTTGTGCAAAGCAATGTACTGGTCTTCCATTTAATGTTCCATGGCCAGCAACAACACCATCTCCTGGGTGTTGATGAACATGTAGATTAAAGTCAGGATTACGATGGGTTATGAATGCTTCAAATTCAACGAACGAATCGGGATCTAATAATTTCTTGATTCTCTCTCTTGCAGTTAATCTTCCTGTTTGTCGTAGTCGTTCAACATCGTGAGGATGTCCTCCACTATGGCTAATGGAACGAATTAGTTTAAGGTCTTCTAACGCTTCATTATGCCGTTCCATATTTTTACCAGCCTACAGACAGACCATCAACCAAACGGATGATTAATTATAGAAAAATCCAATTGCAGAATTAAATTTTCAATTGAATAATTAATTATTGAGGGTGGGCTTATTTTCTCCACATAAATTTTTCAAAAGAGTCTCTTTTACATCATAGTTTTTCTGCGATAGTACCCAATGTAACTTTACAGCAGCTGTGTCTGGTGGAGTCGTACTAGGGTGTCCCAAAATTCCGATTTTTTGTTGTATTCTTCCTTTTGAATAAACATCTAAATTTGTTCTAGCAGATACGGCATTTCCAATGTCTGATAAATTATTTGCTACTTGTAAATATCCGGCAGTTGATATTGTGCATTCAATAGTTAGAGTATCATTTGCTTCCGATATAGATAATCCGTTTCCTACTGCAATGCTTTTGAATTCTAATTGGTCTCCTGCTATGTTATTTTGCTTATAGATACCTTCGCCTGATCCAAGATTTGTTCCTGTATAGGCAGTAGTAGGTACAGTTGCATCAATAACCAATGCTTGACCGTTATCTGTTATGGTTAAGTTTGTTCCGGCAATAAGACTCTTTAATTCTAGTGCTGATCCAGTTTGTTGTCCAATGCCCGTACCTGTTCCCGTATTGGAAACACTTAACAAGCCAACGCTACCGGAAGCACCACTATTAGTTGCATTTACAAATGCATTTTCCCTAGCATCATAAACTAAAATTTGGTCTGCCGTAAGATTACCAACAAGTTTAAATGTAGGACTAAA
>NZRR01000032.1 GCA_002696315.1 Methanobacteriota archaeon
AAATACAATACCACATTTTTTGCCTGCATTAGAAATATCTTCAATTAAGGAGTTCATATCATTTACAGCTTCAATATGTACAATAATTAAATCAACTCCGGCATCAGCAAACTGTTTCCAAGTCTCTTCCGCATTAGTTATCATTAAATGACAATCAAGCATAATTTCATCTCCAACCCTTTTTCTAATTGAACTTATTATGGCAGGTCCAAAAGTAATAGTTCTATTTACAACCCAATTTCCATCCATGATGTCTAAATGTATCCAATTAATTCCAGCATTTATTGATTCATCGATTAATTTTCCAATTTCACAAAAATCAGCAGTTAAAATACTAGGTGCGATTATCATTCGGATCTATACACGGGTTAAACGGTCCTCTTATAGTGATTAATGAGATATCTGTTTGTTATTTCGTAGCAAATCCTCTTAATTGTAATCAGGTTGGAGAGGNTATGGGCAAAGTAATAGATGCATCAGANGNAACGTTTGACGAGATAACTNGNACAGGTTGGGTACTTGTTGATTTTTGGGCNCCTTGGTGTGGCCCCTGTAAAATGGTANCACCAATATTAGANCAAATTGCNAGNGAACGNGANATNACAATTGCNAAAGTAAATACAGATCAAAATCGNAATACNCCNGGTCGTTTNGGTGTNCGAGGAATACCAACATTAGTATTATTCAATGAAGGNCAAGTTGCAGANCAAAGAACTGGTGCNGCATCTAANCCNAATTTAGACAGTTGGCTTGATCAACATATGAGTTAATTTATCTNTTCTTTACGNCTTGNTTGAANTTTNCCNACNTCAAGAAGTAACCTTTCACGNAGAGCTTCATGTAACCAGAANCCNTNATTTAATTCNATTAATAANCCATGAGAAATTAATTGTTCAGGAGGNTTNCCTTNAAAATCAGAAATAGAAGCNAATTTTTTCCAAGGAATTGGGCGNTCTGANTTNGCAAGANTTGCTAATAATNCATATTCAGATTTTGGCANTACACTTAAAATNTCTTCATCCAAAAANCTTAACCAATCACCATGAATTTTTTGACCATAAATTTCCAATAANTCAACTGCTAATGGATGCCCTCCTGTTGCNGAATGAATNTCTTCNGCAGAAGGAGTTTCNTTTTTTGAAAAATNNTCTAACCAAGAATTTAATTCTTCNATGGTTAANCCACTTAGTGNNAATTCNGATACANTTTTTCNTGTATGNACGTCTCTNCTATCATAGAAATTNAAATTTTTTCTAGATATCANNACTAAACGTAATTTNGTTTTTTTAGAGATTTGNAGTAAAGCACCGATAAANTTCATAGANGATTTAGGAAGATTGTGAACATCATCTAAAACAAATAANAACTCAANTTTTTTNACATTNAGGAATTCAATAATTCTTCTTCTNAATAAATCAATTTCTAANGGTTGTCTNGGAGAAAGNGGTANTGTNTCAATCAGTTTAAAATCATCCTTATTTTCTCTAATTCCCAATGCATGTAGTAAACTTGTAGCTACTCCCAATTCTGTATCCCATGGCTGACAAGGATACCAAATGCAATCATGATTTTTTTGAGTTAACCATTCAGCACAAAGTGTGGATTTACCAATTCCAGCTATTCCAGTGACTACTATACAAGACGCTGAAGAATTATACCAAGATTCTAATTTTTTAGATTCATTTTTCCGCCCGTGGATTTCTCTAATTTGGGGGGGTTGGGTTTGATAAGTTGAATACGCACCACTCATAAATAATGAACGATTAGTATTTGACTCATTATTTTCTTTTTTTCTAATAGGGCCGAATCTAATGTCTCCATATGTTAACACTCCTTCATGTAAGGCATGCATTAATATTTGGAGTAATGATAATTCAGATTCCAATTTATATGCTGCATTTTTTGCTAAAACTTCTAGCAATTCTCCATTTTTATTTCTAATTAATATTTTTAATTTCCCTAGTTCTTTTGATAATTGTTCAGCGATCTTTTCCCCTTTATCTGTTAATTGCCATGTTTTCTGCCTTCTTGAATCACCTTTTACTGTACGCATATGCTCTTCAACAATTTTATCTGAAACCAATTTTCGTATACTTCTACTAACATTGGGAGCATGAAGAGCGCAAGCTTCTGCAATACCTGGTCTAGTGACTAAATTAGTAACAATAAACCTATCTTTTTGATGATTCTGCTCTAATAANTGTAAAANCAATCGATCTTCNACNGANACACTAATNTTTGGTAANTTACTCATAAATTATTCATCCTTTGCTTTTTGTCTTTTTGCNTTNTCAGACAAAGAATCATCAAATTCAA
Organism: Methanobacteriota archaeon; assembly: GCA_002696315.1. Lineage (GTDB taxonomy): Archaea > Thermoplasmatota > Poseidoniia > Poseidoniales > Poseidoniaceae > MGIIa-I. The sequence goes on from NZRR01000032.1 coordinate 2,317, forward strand.
GAAAATTTAATTTTGAAAAATCTTCAAATGATTGTTTTTTTATTGCAGGATTATTTTTAAGTAANAATTCTAAGGAAATATATGTTGGATTTGTACCATTATCGATTGGATATCTATGACCAGGGAGTATAATCCAATTGATTGGTAACGTTTCAAATCTCAAATGTAAATGCATTTGTGATTCCCACATAGAATACATATTTCCACCATACAAATCAGTCCTCCCACATCTTCCAAGAAATAAGCAATCTCCTGATATTATTACGCCATGTCCAATTAATGTAATATGGCCTGGNGTATGGCCNGGAGTGCAGTGAATTTCAAAACTTAACGCCCCAAAACTAAAGTTAACAAAAGTAAACGGAGGATGTGACCATTGATGAGTATCAGGACCATCCCACCCCCTCTCCCTTTCAAGTTGATGGACATAAATTTCTGTACTCGGATTCAAATTTAGAAATTCAACAACACCTCTTGTATGATCCCAATGACTATGTGTTAAAATTATTGTAACTTTACTAATCCCCTCTTTTTTTATTATATCTGACCAAAATTGCCCATCAAATGGATCAATTAATAGTGCGTTTCTTGTGGTATTACAAATTAGTAAATGATTGAGATTATCCCAACTTCCTAACTCACTCTGAAGAACAGTTAATTCAGGAGAAGGATTTAATTTTAAAATATTCTCGCCGTCCATATTTACTCCTCCTACTCAATTGTTTTAGTATGGTTGTTTAATAGTTTGTTAAAAAATTATTCAATTCAAATTATACATATTATTTTCTAATTTTACCCGAAGGGTTGATGTTTAGTTCTTGTTCGGAAATGCATGGAGTCTGGCGATTACCATCCGGGAATTAGTGAGCCAAAATGGCAAAAGAAATGGGATGAAGCCGGAATTTTCATTTCAGATGTGGATAATAACAAATCAAAATTTTATTGTTTGGAGATGTATCCATATCCTTCAGGGAAAATGCATATGGGGCATGTAAGAAATTATTCTATTGGAGATGCTGTAGCTAGATACAAGAGAGCCCAAGGATTTAATGTGATTTATCCAATGGGATTTGACTCATTTGGAATGCCCGCAGAAAATGCGGCAATAGCCGAGAATAAACACCCTAGAGAAATTACTGAAAGAAATATTTCTTCTATCACTAAACAGATAAAAAGAATGGGATTCTCTTATGATTGGAATCGTCAAGTAAAAAGTCATGATGAAAATTATTACAAATGGAATCAATTGTTTTTTTTAAAATTCCTAGAAAAAGGATTAGCATATCGGGATTTTGCTCCAGTGAATTGGTGTAATGATTGCTCTACTGTTCTTGCGAACGAACAGGTAAAAAATGGTCGTTGTTGGAGATGCAGTGAAGAAGTTAAACAAAAAGATATGAGTCAATGGTTTTTAAAAATTACAGATTATTCACAAGACTTGTTAGATGATTTAGAAATAATTGATTTTCCTGAAAAAGTAAAGTTACTACAACAGGATTGGCTTGGAAGGTCAGAAGGAGCATTAATTAAATTCCAGATAGATCATCATGAATCATTCATTGAGGCTTTTACTACTCGTCCTGATACAATATTTGGAGTAACTTTTGTCACGCTTGCACCTGAACATCCTCTTTGTGAGGAATTAGTTTCTGGAACCGAATATGAAAGTGAATGGAGAGAATTACGTGACGAAGCAATTAGAATGTCAGACTTCGATCGTGAAAAAATCTTGAAGGATAAAAAAGGTGTGTTTTTAGGTAAATATGCAATTAATCCGATTAGTGGAGAAAAGGTACCGATTTACGCAGGTAATTTTGTACTTTATGGATATGGTACTGGAGCGGTCATGGCAGTCCCTGCTCACGATCAACGTGATTTTGAATTTGCAAAAAGATATGGAATTGATATTAAACAGGTTTTAGTTAAAAATAAAGAAGATAAAGAATCAGAGAATTTAACTGGAGCTTTTACTGGTCTAGGTTGGATGATAAATTCAACAGAAAATGGATTTGATGGGCATTTTGGTGATGATGCTAAGGATTTAGTCATTAAACAATTAGAGAAATCAAAATCTGGTAAAGGAATGGTACAATGGAAGATTAGACCTTGGTTAATCAGTAGACAGAGATATTGGGGGACTCCAATTCCAATTATTCATTGTCATTCCTGTGGAGTAGTACCAGTTCCTGAAGAACAATTACCTGTACTATTACCAGATGATGTAGAGTTTACAGGAAAAGGTAACCCTCTTGAGACATCTTCAACATTTATCAATGTTAAATGTCCAAAATGTGGAGATGATGCTAGAAGAGAAACAGATACAATGGATACTTTTGTAGATTCTTCATGGTACTTTTTAAGATTTTCAGATGCAAATAATCTTGAAAAAGCATTTGAGAAAGATATAGCAAATTATTGGATGAANGTAGACTTTTATTGTGGCGGGATCGAACATGCACAAATGCACTTGATTTATGCTAGATTTTGGACTAAAGCATTGCGTGATCTTGGAATGCACGACATTGATGAACCTTTTCAACGATTATTATGTCAAGGGATGGTAAATAAGCCAGCACCATATTGCGCACCCTGTAATGTGACATACAATGTTAAATTTTATGGATTAGATTGCCCAACTTGTGGAGTTAAACTTGGAGAAAGAAGTGCAAAGATGTCAAAAAGTCTTGGGAATACAGTTTCTCCCGAAGCAATGGTTGAAAAATATGGAGCAGATACTGTGAGATTATTCATGTTATTTGCAGCTCAACCTGAAGCTGAGATGGAATGGAGTGATCAAGGCGTTCATGCTGCTTGGAAACAAATTAATCAATTATATAAAATTCCAGAAATAATTTTNNATTGGAATGGNNNTNNNAATCNTATTGATGATTGGCTTTTAGTTTGNGNAAAACAAAGNTATAANNANTGGAAGGATTCAATGGNTGANGTTAATTTNCGTTCTGCAGTACAAATCACCCATTATGATATGATTAGTGATTTAAATTGGTATATCCGAAGAGGAGGATGTAATCCAGAGACCGGTAAGAAATTATTAGAAATTTGGGCGCCGATGTTACAAATAGCAACTCCTCATTTAGCCGAAGAGTGGTGGGAAAAATTGGGCAAAGAAAATTTACTCGCAGACCATGAGATAGAAAAAATAGAAGAAACTTTTGAAATAAATGAGAAATTAATTATTTCAGAAGAAACATATCTCAAGGGTTTTCTTGAACAAGCAAGAAATGTTCGACAAATGGCCGTTAAGCATATGGAAAAAGAACCAAATGAAATAATAATTCAAACTTCACAAATATGGAAGAATAAAATGGCAAGAATCGGACTAGAAGTTCAAGCATCAGGAGAAAAAATTAATTTAGCATTTAATAAATTTCAAGAAGAGCCTTTTTGGAATGATGAAACAATTCGTGCAGAGGCTAGCAACTTGTGGAAAAAGAAGATGCTTCCACAATTATTCAAATGGAATCCCTCTCAAAAAGAAATGCTTACTTTAAATTTAGATGAAAACTCGATTTTACAAAAATCATCAGAATTTATTTCAGATCAATTAGGTTTACAAATAGTTCAAGTATTAATAGCGGGAGATGATGAAGATGAAGGCGGTAAATCGAAATTTGCTTTTCCTTTAGAACCAGGAGTTATTTTCCGCTAAGTTAGATTATTTTTTCAGATTCATTTGCTAATTTTGAAACTTTTTTTAAGTAATGAGGAATATAAAAAATAGTTGCAAAGATTGCAATTAATATTAGAATAGTAGTAATTATATTCCCTTCATTATTTACAATTTCAGTCCCTGCAAATCCTAAATATACGTATGCAAACGTCCCAGGTAGCATAAAAATAAAACTGGCCCAAATATAATCTCTTAGATTTATATTTGTTAATCCATATGAATAATTTAACAAATTAAATGGGAAAAGAGGAACTAATCTCGTATAAGCAACAAATTTCCAACCCTCATCTTCAACACTTTTTTTAAGATAATCTAATTTTTTACCTTCAATCATTTTTTCTACCTTCTCTCTAGCAATAGTTCTTGCACTTAAGAATGCTAGTGTTGCACCTATTGTTGCTCCAATTATCGAATAAATAGTTCCAAAAAATGGCCCAAATAGAACCCCTGCAAGTATTGTTAAAATTAAACCAGGCAGGAAAAAAACTGTTGCAGTTGTATAAATTAAGATAAAAACTAATGGTGCCAAATTACCAAAAGTATCTAAATAATTTTTTATATTTTCAGAATTGAAGCCTTCTCGATTAATAATTGCTAATATGATTCCGATTAGGAGAAATAGAATAAATATAATTTTTTTATAATTTAACTCCATAGTTAAATTCACCAATTAAATAAAAATCTTACCTAAATATAACTTATTTTCCAATAAATCCAGAAACGAACATAGCAACACCAATTAAAATATACAAAACTACGCTAAAATAAAATGATTTAGGATATTCTTCTTTTGATCTCCAACCCACATTTTTAACGTGAGTGCCTCCTTTAATCATACAAAAAACTCCATATGCAAAAGTAAGAGCACCAATGACCATAAAAAGATAATTTCTAACCATTTTAATCATATTTAGTTTTCATATAATGAATTAATTTGTTCTTCATACCTTTCATTAATCGGTTTACGCTTTATCTTCATTGAGGGTGTTAATGTACCATGTTCTACATCAAAATCTTCATGAAGAATTTTGAATCTCTTTATAGTTTCAAATTTAGCTAATTCCTTATTTAATCGTTCAACTTCAGAATTAATATATGAATTCATACCTTCTGACTCAGCAAGAGCAGGAATTTCAGTAGGCCAATTATTTTCTTTAGCCATGGTGACAGCCCCTTCTGGATCAAGTGTGACTAGAGCTGTGAGCATTTTTCTTTTATCGCCAATTACAACAAATTGAGAAACACCTTTAATTGACTTCATTAATTTTTCAATATTAGATGGAGATACATTTTTACCACCAGCGGTAATTATCAAATCCTTTTTACGATCAGTAATCTTAAGGAAACCATTAGCATCAATTTCTCCGATATCTCCTGTATGAAGCCAACCATTTACAAGAGTTTCATTGGTTGCTTCTTCATTTTTATAATACCCTTGAAAAATATTTCCGCCTTTTCCAAGAATTTCTCCATCTTCTGCGATTTTAACTTCAACTCCAGGAAATGCTTGTCCAACTGTACTTAGTTTTCTGTGACCAGGTTTTGAACTATTAAATGTTAAAGGTCCAGAGGATTCAGAAAGACCGTATACCTCGTGAATAATAATTCCGCATGATAAAAAGAACTCTAAAACATCTTTTCCGATTGGTGCAGCAGCAGTTACTGCAAATTTTAATTTATCAAGTCCAAGCCCATCTTGTAATTTACTAAAGAATAATTTGTTAGCAACTTTCCATCTTAAACCACCTTTTCCGGTATCTATCATCTTATATCCGCCTCTTAGACCTTGTTTTCTGGACCAATTGACAATTTTTGCTTTAATTCCAGATGCTTCACCCAATCGAGCTTCTAATGCAGCTTTGAATTTCTCCCACACTCTAGGTACTGCTAAGAAAAGAGTAGGCCTTGCTTCTAATAAATGGTCTTTAATTTCTTCAAATGACCCACAGACCCAAACAGAGAACCCGAATGAAACAGAACCATGAATACAGAACATTTGTTCAGCAATATGTGACAATGGAAGATATGCAACATGTCTGTCATCAGGACCAAGTCCACCGACAACTTCTGAAGCACCTTCAACTGTCCATGCAAGATTATGGTGAGTTAGCATAACACCTTTTGGAGGACCAGTGGTACCTGATGTGTAAATTAATAATGCTAGGTCATCCGGTTTAATTTGAGTCATTCTTTCATCTGCGGCATCAATATACGATTCCCCAGTTTCTAAAAAGTCCTCAAAAGACATTGCAATATCGTCATCAATTTCATTAATATCACNAATCATTACTACTTTTTTAACAGAGGGTAGATTTTCTCTTTCCGCTTTAAATTTGTTCCATTGAACTATATTTTCAAGTACCAATACTTTTGCTTCCATATGGTTTGCAACATATTGGAATTGATCCTGTGTCGAAGTTTGATAAATTCCAGCGGGGAGTGCTCTTATGTACATTGACCCTAAACAAGCAGTAATCCATTCTTTACTATTATTTCCTGAGATAGAAACAGAATCTCCGACTTCAAAACCTAGATTCAAAAGAGCTCCACCAAATTTACGAACATTTTCATAATGTTCTGCCCATGTTCTCGAGTTCCAATTATCCCCCTCTCTCCAATGAAGTGCGGCATCTTTTCCATTTGTTTTNGCTCTATTTTGTAATCTTAAAGGAATATTATTCCCTTCTGATAAATTAGTCATGACTCTCTCACAGAGGTACTTGGTATATTCTTTTTGGCTAAAATGTGTTTTAANAGGGTTTCAAAACTCCATTTCCTTGCCCATTTATNGTGAATAATACTTAATGGCCACCATATAAATGTGAATAATAATGTAATAATTACGGCCTCAGTTAGATTCCATTCATTGAAATTTAATTCATCAACAATTCTTAATGGAATAAAGTGAATTAGATAAATGGATAGTGAAAGGTTTCCGATTTTTGTAAAACTTTTTATGGGCCTTATGTCTTTTAGTTTAGAATTAAATTTCTCAAGAACGATAAAAAATAGTAATACCGTTGTACTTGCCGTAATTATAAATCCAATACTGGCGGGAAAAAATGTTAACAATGCATCATTTTGAGTCGCTGCCCATTCTATTTTTGCAACAATAGAGTAGATTATTAGTAAAAGTGAAAGAGTAATACCAAGTCCCCCGAGTTTTATCTTTAATTTTTCTTTTGAGTCTGTTATAATTCCACCTAAAACAAAAAATGCTGCCCAAGGAAGTAGTGGATATGTTCCATTAAAAAATAGCCTTTTAAACCATTCAATCGGACTATTAACACTGGTCAGAAAACTCCAATTACCATTCATATCAAATATATGAGAATTAATCAAAGGAGTAATACAAAGAATTGAAAAAATTATTATTTTTAATTTCATTGATAATTTTCCGAGGGGTATACTTAGTAATGTACAAAATGCAAGAAGACTTAATATTCCTGGGGTATACCAATTAAAAACATGTCCAGCTATAATATTTACAATTAATTGACATATCATTAAAAATGAAAATCTAATAATTACCCATTTTAAAATTGAATTTTTAGACTCAGATTTAAATCTTTTTTTATTCAAACTAAATTGGGTTCCCCAACCACTTATGGTAACAAACAATGGAGCCGCCAAACCTCCAATAGAGGCCACTAAGACAGCTAAAAAAGAATCTTTAGGAATATTTGAAGGTGCTATTTGTGCAGATGTATGAACTTCGACCATAAACAAAATTGCAATACTCTTTAACACATCAATATACAATTTCCTTTCAGTCTGCATTAACCTGTCCACAAGAAGTGGGTTCATAGGCTGCTTGCTTTAGCGTAGAATGTGGACAAGGATAAACGCCATAATTCAGATAAGAAAAATAATTCTAAATCTAATAAAAAAAATAAAAATTTTGTTAGAGAGGCGAAAGCTAGGGCTGAAGAACGATTTTTAAGAGATGAAAAACCAATGGCTTTTCCAAAAGAAGATTGGGAGCCTAAAACAATTAAGATGGATTGGAAAGTGAAACCAGTTCCCAAACAGGTTGAAGAAAAAGTTGGGAATTATGTTGTAAGAAGAGGAGAATTCGGGTGGTTAGAAGATAAAAGAATGGATCAAATCGCTAATTTTGTCAAAGACTTAGAGATGACTCTAGATCAAGGCCTATCTTTACGATCAGCAATTCTGCAAGAAAAGTCCGTATTTTCTTTTCATAAATTACAGAGGAATTCAGGTAAATTACGTAGATTATATGAAGAAGGCGTATCTGTTGTAGAATTATCTAAACGTTTTGATTATCCCCCAATGAATGTATTTAGAAGTATTTTAAAATCTCGAGGGTGGTCAAAAATTAAGATTAAAGAAGCACTTAGGGCGCCTGAAAAAAAATTGAATAAAAGAGATCAAGAAGAGTTTGTAAATGCGGAAGGAGCAGATAGAGTTTCTAATGTAGATCAATCTGAAAATGCAAAAAGAGCGGACTTATTTGAAGAGGCATTATGCGAACATTTTGAGAATAAAGGAGTTAGGATTAGAAGACAACCAGAAATGGTGGCGGAACAAACCAAAATACATGGAAAACCAATAAGAACCCCTGATCTATTATTGTTAGATAATGTAATTGTAAACGGACAACCAATTGCTTGGGTAGATGCAAAACACTTTTATGGTGCGGATTTAAGATTTCAAAGGAAAAAAACGATTAAGCAAATGAATCGTTATATTGAGGAATGGGGTCAGGGAGCTATAGTTTTCCGTCATGGATTCTCAGCAAATTTAAGAATACCTGGAGTAATATTACTTGATTCATCACAATTAAATTTAGAAAAACTAGGAAAGAAAAATTAAAACTCTATTGGATTAATTTTTGTTTTTGTGATGCAACTATTTAATTTTACTTTTTTAAGATTTTTTAAAATCTGTTCCAAATCTTCATAATTATAATTTTCAATATTTTTTGGTAAAATTACAGCACTTGAACCCAGCATACACAATCTTACTTTCCATAGATCGTTCAGTTTCAAATTCTTTAAAATTCCTTCAATTAAATCTAGTATTTCTTTCCTATTTGAATCAAATAAGATTCCTGAGGATTTACCAAATATTTTTGATTGTTCCAAAAGGTCGTTCCAAATATTTTNATCCCATTCTTTTTNTTTTAANACAGAGATACATTTTTCTCCNGCATCACTGATACTTTTCTTCCAATTTTCATCATCAATATATTCTGAGGTATGCTTTTGTTTATTTTTTTNCCAACANAATATCATTGGGAATTCTAATTTTAAACTGATTATTTCTCCTTTATTTGGTGAGAATGGTAATCCNGGTTCAATTCTTAGTTCAACACCCCCCGAACTTAATGCAGTAACATCACCAAGTCCGCTTGACATTTTTCTTTCTACTCTGTGTGCTATGGTAATTACATTCTGAAAGAGATTTTCATCTTCATTAATAATTTTCAAAATACAAATTATTGCACTTAAAGCTCCAGAAGCAGAACAGCCAAAACCCTGACTAAATGGCAAGTCCGATTTAATTAAAAATTCCCAATCAAATTCTTTAATTGTTTTAAACTCTTTACTCATTTCTTCAATAATTAAATTATATAATTTAACAGAAAGATTTTCTACATCGGAAGTAACTACTACTTTCCCATTGCCTTTTTGTGCTGTTGTACTTACTTCGACACCTTTTTCTATACAGATACCTACTCCACGACTACCTTGTTCATCTAATTTAATACTCTTTGATTGAATGCTAAATAAAAGTGTAATATGTCCACCAACTTTTGTAGTATATTGCTTAGATTGCATTTTAATCCTTATCTGTGATTAGGAATTTTAAATTAATTTATGACAAAGCGATTTTCAATTGTTCACCAATAGAATCAAATCTTACTTTTAATTCTTCACAAGCGCGATTAAAAACATCTATTGGAGAAAGAGAACCATCTGTTTCATAATGGAATACAAATTCACCAGGTATATCTTCCATAATTATCCCTGATTCACCAACACTACCAACATTTTTTTCTTTGTGTAATATTGCTTTACGTATAGCTTCAACAGTATCAATATCAGTTACACTATCTTTAGTAAATATTTTTTCATTTAATATTTGATTATCGTTTAATTTAATTTTAAGTTTAAAAATCTCTTTTGCAGCCTTTTTATCGTGGAGTATTGCCTTTGTATTTTGATAATATCCCACACCAGCAGCAGGTGACCATTTAGCATGTTCACTTCCTCTTCCTAAACTAGCGTAAGCGTAAAACTCAATATATTGCCCTTTGGATAAAACAGTAATAGGTATATCTTTACAATGTTCTGGAATTTGCAATTTACTATCTCCTAATACATTTAAATCTCCTGCATAGACTACTCTAAATTCTTCTTCATCATCTTTACCAGGTCCTTGTACAGAGCAATGGTAGATTATCCTACTTGCGGGAGATCCCCATTTATCTTCAGGAAGACCTTGATTTGCAGGATCATCTTCTGGGAAAACAAAATCATCAAAATAAGTGGGAATTGGAACTAATGCTAATCTATGTGCAATTACTTCATCAGGAACAGCACTTAATGATTCAAATCTTTCTCCATTACTGTCAGGTTCTTTTACTCCCATTTCAAATCTAACTTTACTGATTGCCATTTTTGGCACATCAGTCATAATTGCTCTTCTAATTGAATTTACATTTGAAACGGTTGTTTCACTCAATAATAATTTAATTTCGCGTTCATCTTGTGAGATAATTTTTACTTTCATATTTTTCACCAATTATACACGTCTTCCTCTTCTTCCACCTTTTTTCTTTGTGCCATCATGAGCTATGGGAGTTACATCCTCAATTCTTGTAATGGTCATTCCAGCACGTGTTAAAGCTCTAATAGCGGCTTGTGCACCAGGTCCTGCACTTGTAGATTTATTTCCACCTGGGGCCCTGTAACGAATGATTAATTGTGTAAATTCCTTTTCTTTTAGCATATCAGCCAACATTTCCGCTGCACGAGTAGCAGCAAAAGGACCACCAGAATCTTTAGAGGATTTAACTACTTGACCGCCACTACACTTTGCTATTGTCTCAGCACCTGTTAAATCTGTTGCTGTAAGTAGTACGTTATTGTAAGATGAGAAAATATTTACAATTGCTTTTCTAGTCATTAAGCTTCCTCCTCTTCATTACTTTCATCAGAAACTTCTTCAAATGTTGCTTCGCTTGCTCTTCCATCTATAATTTCCCTTAAAATATGGTTTTCATCATTTAATTTTGATGATGGATGATATGTGATTAATTCTTCTTCATCTCTTGATACAACATACGAAGGAATTGTTACTTTTTGATCATTAATTGTTATGTGCCCATGTGTTACTAACTGTCTTGACTGTTTCATCGATGATGCCAATCCTTTCGCATATACACGAGCTTGTAATCTTCTGTTAAGAATATCTTCAACACCTAGTGTTAAGACATCATCAATTGTTGAATCTTCCGAGAGGATTCCTTTTTTTACAAGAGAATTTAGTAAATCTTCTTTTTCTCTCATCCAATGTGGATGTGAAGCGTCTACTCTTCCAATCAATTTCATCGCTTGTTGTCTTATTCTTCTTAATTGGGACCTTGCTTTCCAAATTTCTTTCATATTCTTCAAGCCATGTCTAGCAGCAATATCATGTTCTTCATCTATTCTTGCTTTTTTCCAAGGATGTTTTGGAGTATCGAATTTCGGTCTAGAGAATTTTGGATGGCCCATTTATATCACCTTACTTTTTCTTTTTAACTCCGAGAGTTAATCCGCCTCTTCCATTCGAACGACCGCGTTGTCCCCGTACTTTTTGGCGATTTGCATGCCTAATCCCTCGATATGTTTTGATTGATCTTAATTTATTGATATCTTCTTTATGAGTGAGTTCAAGGTCTTGACCGAACAAATGTAATTCTTCTCCAGACTCTTTATCCCATTGTCGGTTTAACATCCATAAGGGAGCATTCATTGCATATTCTTCAATAGTTTTTCTTAACAATTCTTGTTCTTCTAGAGTCAAATTACCTGTTAATTGATTTGGAGATAGGCCAGAAAGTCGACAAATTGTTGTTGATGTACGGGAACCAATACCATTTATGCTAGTTAGTGCAGTTGAAAGTCTTTTCAAACCATCTAAATCGGTATTTCTTAAACGTACAATATAGGAAAAATCATCACTAAGTTCTTCATCAACTTTGTTCGCCATTTTTACTCCTCTTTCTCCCCATCGCACTGTCATACCATTTGTTTGCGAAAGCGTCCCACCGTCCACCCCTATTTGAAGAGCGCGATTCAAAGACATTTTCAAAATTGAAGTATGAAAGATTAAAAATTAGATTTTTGTACATATAGCAAGCTTATTTTTAGGTAGTTTAATCACAAAGCCGGTATCTCCTAAATCTACTAATTTCTTATCCAATTCAGACTGAAAAATAGGCTGTAATTCGGGCAAGATTTTCATTCGTAGTGTTAATTTCTTAAAACCTAATTTATTACCAATTTCAATTAATGGTCCAACTCCGTCCTCTATTTTATGTTCGATTACGGATCTTACAATCCCAGTTTCAAAAATTAAATTTTTACCTTTATCATTATTTTTTAGTTCATTTGAATGTAGAAATAATGGTCTACGACCTTTTTTACGTAGCCATTCCCCTTCAAATTTTTTAGATTCTATCCACTCATCTTCTAATCCACTAGAAATTAATGCAGCATCAATTATTGAGATGTAATCATTAATTTTTACATCAATCTCTTTTAATTCAAAATTATTTTCATTCCATGATAATTTATTTGATTCCACAATAATACTATTTTCTATATCCTTAGGATGGTTGCGAACATAGCGTGATAAGTTATTTTTGGAAGCAACACTTCCAAGCCATACACTTAATCTATCTACCCGCCCTCTTCCCTGAGATGACCATTCCCATGTTTGTCTATATTTTGGAAAAACTCTATTCAATTCACGTTCAAGTTCTTCACATTGTTCATTAGATAATCTTGGAGATAAATCAAGTATTATCCCTCCGTTCTCTATTAACAAATCTTTCCATATTTCAAGCGTTTTAATCGGGGGAGGCTGCATTTCAGAAATAGTATGGGATTGAATATTCGTTGGCCGTGCAGGATCAAGATGTATTAATGAAAAACGGATATTATCGTCTAGATTTATTTCAGATTTTTTTAAACTATCTCCAATGATTATTTTACATTCATTAAGAAGGTCATTTTCTAAAATCAAATTTAGACTTTTCTTAGCAATTTCTGCTCTTTCAGAATTAATTTCTATTCCGACACAAGGCCTACGTAATTGATAAGAATATGCGGCTAATTGAATTCCCGAACCACAAGCTAAATCTAAAATTAACCCATCATTAAAATTAATATTTTTTATCCTATTCGCCCTTTCCAAGGCAATTTTCCATGGAGTTGATAATTGTTTTAAAATACCGTTGACATGAGAATCAGGCGAATTTGCAGTCATACAATCATCCTGCAATATCTGAAAGGTTAAGCAATGATTCAAATGGAATACCCGCATCATTAAATGCTTCCTTTCCACCTTCTTCTCTATCTAAAATTGCTAAAACTCCTAAGATTTCACAATTAGTTTCTGATTTAATCATTTTCACTGCTTTGATTGCGGAACCACCCGTTGTAGTGACATCTTCTAGCACAACTATTTTTCCACCCTCTGCCAGAGAAGTCCCTTCGATTCCTGGAGGATTAGATGTTTTTCTTCCACCTCTCCCCTTAGGTTCTTTTCTAACCATGAAACCTTTTCTTTTCGAACCTTTTGTTGATTTAGCATTACCTGTAATTGCGATTGCAGTTAGTGGTACAGCACCTAATTCAAGTCCACCAACAAAATCTGGTTCTAAATCATCTAGATATATTTCCATTAGTTCTGCCAATAAAGTAGACCCTTCAGGGTCCATCATTAGTGGCTTCATATCAAAAAAATGACGGCTTTTACGCCCGCTAGCTAATGTAAACTCATTTTCACTCCCTTCTAGATATGATACTTTTTTGACCATTTCTACCAATCTAGGCCAACTTTGATGATTACGAATTTTCTCACTTACACTCATATTGATATTCATCGGGAGATAGAACCTGTCGTTAAATCTTGTCCGTAAATAGTATTCCTCATAAGGTATCGACTTCAAGCAAGGTCGTGAGTGAAAATTCTGTTGCAACATCACGTCTGCGAAGACAGATGGAAAAGTATGAACAAAAACTGTTCCAAGCAACTCAAGAATGTTACGAAATCGCAGAAAGAGAGAGAGAAAAAGGATTAGATTTTTCTTCGGAAATTGAAATCCCAAGAGCAGAGGATTTAGCTGGTAGAACTGAGAAATTATTAGTTGATTATTTAGATGGTTTAGAAATCGCTGAAAATATAAGGAAAACTCTCGAAGAAACCAATAAGGATAGAGAGACAACAGCGATAAAAATGTCAATTTACGTAGCTCAAACATTATTAAAATTGGAAAAAGATAGAGAGACTTGTGCAGACGTAGCTCTTAGAGTAGGATTAGCAATTTTAACAGAAGCTGTATTAGTTGCACCACTTGAAGGAATTGCACGTTCTAGAATATTGAATAATGTTGATGGTAGTGAATTTCTCAGTATTTACTTCACAGGACCAATTAGAGCAGCAGGAGGGACAGGCCAAGCATTAGCCGTATTGATTGCAGATATGATTCGTCGTGAACTAGGAATTGGTCGTTATGTTCCAACAACACCAGAAGTTGAACGAGTTAAAGAAGAATTTGGATTATATCGAATAGGCTTGCAGTATAAACCAACACCAGATGAAATAGATCGTATTGTAAGGGCATGTCCTGTTATGATTAATGGAGAGTCCACGGAAAGAGTAGAATGTGCTGGTTATGCTCGAGTTCGTAATATTGATGATTCAAGAGTACGGGGAGGAGTGTTGTTAGTAATCGGTGAGGGCTTATGTCTTAAAGCACCTAAATTACGTAAACATACAGAGAGGTTAGGAGTTACGGGATGGGATTTCATAACAGAATTTGCTAATCGATCTTCAGGTTCAGAAGAAGTTTCTTATTGGATAGATGGGGGCAAAATATGGTTAAGTAGCAATCTTAATGAAAAATTTATTCAAGAAGCCAATAAATTAGAAGGTATTTGGAATTCTAATAAAAATGCATGGGGCTTTACATTAGATAAACAAAATAAGATTTTGAAAATTGCTGAAAATATTTATGAAATAAAACCAAAACTAAGATCGAATAGAATAGAAAAAATTTGGAAATATATGAAAGATATTATTGCAGGAAGGCCAGTATTAGGTGATCCATCAGCGCCAGGAGGTTTTAGATTAAGGTATGGACGTAGTAGAAATTCAGGTTTAGCGGCAGGAGCAATAAATCCTGTTAGTATGTATGCTTTAGATGATTTTTTAACAATTGGAACTCAAATGAAAATAGAAAGACCAGGAAAAGCAACAGCAGTAACTCCTTGTGATGAAATAGAAGGACCTTGGTTATTGTTAAATGATGGAAGATTTAGTAGAATTGATACAGAATCTAAATGGGATAAAATAAAACATGATGTTTTATCAATTTGGGATGCAGGCGAAATATTACTCGGTTATGGGGAATTTTTGGAAAATAACAAATCATTAGTTCCAGCTGGATATGGAATGGATCGATGGGCTTCAGAATTAATCAAAAATCTTGATTCAGAAACTAAATTAACAATTTTTTCTAATATTATGGGCATATCAAGAAATGAATTTCCAGAGGGACTTCCCACATTATTTTCTTCCTTGGGGAATATTTGGGCAAATAGATTTCGTTCGATGAAACCTGACTGGAATCAAACAGTTGAAATTTCTAAGCAATTTAAGACATCATTATGCCCACCATTTAATTTATGGTGGAAAGACTTACCGCTTGAATGGGTTTCATCACTTGATGATCTGATGAAAGATGCAATTATAGAAAAAAATGAGTTGGGTAAAAATATTTTAAGGTTTAAAGGGGCCTCCAAGAATTGGAATAAAGATAATATTCCAAATGCTGGTTGTGAAATTTCAGTTGATGTAATTCCTGGTCATCTACATAATATTAGTGATAGTATTAATGGTAAAGGAGTCTTAGAAGATAATCATCGAATTATTCATGGTATTATTAAATCAAGTCTAATGGTACTTGGTATTGAGCACTTGCACGAAGGTCAAGATATTTTAGCAATAAGTGGATGGGAAGCGTTATTGGATGGTTTGGGGTACTCTACAGAAAATCTACAAGAATCAATTAAACCGAGAAAGGTATTAGATATTAATGAACATTGTATAGAACGAATTAGGCGTTTAAGAATTGCATATGAATTAATATCTAAAGAAGAGCTACGTTTGAGTGAATTAAATGAAAGAAAAAGAGTGGTAAAAATAAAGGCTGAGACAGAGGCTCGACAACAAGGAATGGGAATTTCCGAAACCGTTGAAATAGGGAAAAAAGCGATGCTTGAGATTAAAGATGTAGGGCCTGAAGATACTGATAAATTATCAAATGCCGAGGCTTTAATAGAAGAACATGAATGCTTAAATTCATTATGGTTAGTCAAAAAATGTAGTCAACTAAGAATTGAAGACGGTGCTGGAACTAGAATTGGTTGTAGGATGGGCCGCCCAGAAAAAGCGGCTCCTAGAGAAATGAAACCAGCGGCCCATGCGATATTTCCCTTAGGAACTCATGGAGGTCCTCAAAAACTAATGGGCGTTGCCGCGGCTCAAGAAAATTTAAGAATTAATCTAGGCTCAAGAAAATGTACTACTTGCGGCGAATTATCACCATCTATAATATGTACAAGTATAGATTCTTCCGGTAATATTTGTGGAGGTTATACAATACAAGTTGAATCGGAAAACATGACTAATAAATTTGCAAATAAGCGCAATATTTCGATTAAAACAGTACATTTGAAAAGAGATTTAGAAAATGCTAGAATTAATTTAGGATTAGAAAGATTACCTTCTAAAATTAAGGGTATGAAAGAATTAAGTACAAAGAGTAAGATTCCTGAACCACTAGAAAAAGGCATACTAAGGGCCAAATATAACCTCCCAGTATTCAGAGATGGAACAATAAGATATGATATGAGCGACGTTCCATTAACACATTTTACGCCCTTAGAAATTAACACATCTCATGAGAAATTAGTAGAATTAGGATACACTCATGACATTTACGGAATGCCTTTAAATTCGAACAGTCAATTAATCGAATTATTTCCCCAAGACTTTGTAGTTAGTAAAAATGGCATGGAATTTTTTAATAGAGTTGCTAATTTCATTGATGATTTACTAGAGCGATATTATAATACAGAAAGATTCTATTGCATTAACGACCTTGAAGATCTAGTTGGCCAATTAATAATTGGATTAGCCCCACATACTAGTGGTGGCGTACTTGGTAGAATTATTGGATGGTCCGATACTTCAGGAGGATATGCACATCCGTTATTTCATGCTGCAAAAAGACGAAATTGTGATGGTGATGAAGATTGTATTATGTTGTTGATGGACGGCTTACTCAATTTCTCAAGACAGTTACTGCCTAATAGAAGGGGGGGATTAATGGATGCGCCTTTAGTTCTAACAACGAGATTAAATCCTTTCGAAATCGATAAAGAGGCATTGAATGTAGATGCAGCATGGAATTATTCATCAGAATTTTATGAAGCTGCTGATAAGATGTATCACCCCAAAGAATTAGAGGAAAAAATGGGGACAATCACTTCACGTTTAAAAGAAGGACAATTTGTTGCACTTCGCGGTTTAGGATTTACGCATGGTACTCAAAATATTTCCAATGGACCAGAACTTTCATCATATAAGACGTTGGAAACAATGAGAGATAAAATGAATGGACAATTAGCATTAGGGCATCGATTAAGATCTGTTGATGTGAGTAGAGTAGCATCTACTGTTGTCAGGTCACATTTTTTACCAGATTTAAGAGGCAATCTTCTTGCATTCACTCGTCAAAAAGTTCGTTGTACTAAATGCGGTCATTCTTACAGACGTATGCCATTAGCAGGTAAATGTATTTCCAAAATAAAATTTGAAGGAAAAGGGATCAGAAAATATGGTCAAAATTATTCAAGAAATGACGATTCACAACAATTTTGTGGGGGCGGGCTTGCATTAACAGTATCTCAGGGAGCAGTTAGAAAATATATTGAAATTACAAAACACGTAATCGAAACCTATGGGGTGGATCATTATACAAAACAAAATGTAGAATGGCTTGTTTCAAGCACAGACTCATTATTCAATAATGATAAATCCAAACAATTATCTCTCTCTGATTTTTTTTAAATCATGCCTAATTTTCAAATAACTAAAAAACTAATTTAGAAGTGATAGTAATAGGATATAATCAAGTACTTTGTTTGGTCCGTTGTTAAATTATGGCACGAGGAGTCGTAAAGTGGTTTAACAGAAAAAAAGGATACGGATTTATTGAACAAGAAGAAGGTTCAGATTTATTTGTACATACATCACAAGTTGATGGATTTATCAAAGATGGGGATTCTGTTGAATTTGAGGTCGGAGAAGGACCAAAAGGCCCTAATGCAATCAATGTCAAGAAAATTGATGAAGAAGAATAACTTAGTTAGAAGTTTATTTTTCAATATTTTCTCTAAGTGTAGCCCACCAGGGAAGAGAAGTATTTTTCGGCGCTGCGATTATATTTCCGCTACGTTTGGCCATACTTCTTGTTAGTTTTTCATAAAATATGTCTGCTAATTCTCGGGCATTATTTTGTGGCATTTGTAATTCAAATGCTAATTGTTCGATATCTATCTTTTCACGTGGATTTTTAAAAACAGAATGAACTAATTGCCGTTCTTCATAATGTTCAAAATCATTTTCTATTGAAGGAGAAGCCTTGTTTTTAATGTGCTGGTGTAATGCGATTAAAGCATCCCTCTGTTCATCTAATTTATCTAATGAGTCTTCAAGATCACTCAGAAGAAAAATAGCTTCATCAATCCCAATTTTCTTTCTACCCGATAGATTTTCAGCAATTTTTTTAGAACTTTTTGGTAAACGATTACTAAGCCTCATAGGGCCACCCTTTGGTAATTTTCTTTTTTCTAACTTAAATAAATCTGGGCCCAAATCTATTCTGATACTGAAGGATTTTTGTACGGAATAAATTCTCTTTGCAGGACCCTTTGAACTTGGTATTTTTTCAGATTCCACCATTCCAGCATTTTCTAATAAGGTTAGATGTTTAGTAATTGCTTGTTGTGATACACCGATTTGATCAGCTAATTGATATGCATAATGTGGTTCTGTAACAAGCCGTTCAAGAATCTCTCTTCTAGCTTTATTTTCTAATAAAGACAACATATCGTCTACGTCACTCACTAGTAAACCCGAGGTTACCTAGGGCGGTGTAGGTTAAAAACCACACGAATAAATTTTCAACCATCCCATTCTTTCCAACGTTCATCAGTTTCTTCATCTAGCTCAATTATTTTAGATGAATTATATTCTTCTTCAAATATTATTTTTTCTTTCTTAATGGCAACTCCATCAGGCCTATCTGCAAATGGAGCAGGAATTGATTCCTTTTCAATTTCCTTCTTTATTTCTTCTTTTAATTCATTTTTCATACTTTCATTACCATGAATTGCACGGTATAATTCATCACTATTAGGCACTCTATTTTGAAGTTGAATTAAATCAACATGTGTAGAGTTTTCTTCATCTTCATTGACAAATTTAATGTTTAGCGTTTTTGGATTTGGCCTATTTATCATAAACCATATTATAATTACTGGAACTAAGCATATAGAAGTTATACAACTCAAGGCGGATCCAACCAATATATCATTCTCTTGAATTGAGTTTATGATTCCACTTTCATTAACTAACCAAATTTTTTGGCCGATTGAATTTTGAATTTCTACGTTACTTTCCTCAACTAATTGCCATGTTGAAATAGCATCATATGTTTCTCCGTTTTCAGAAAATAAGGATACAAATATCGGAGTACTATTTGACTTAATTTCATTTCCAGCTTCGTTAATGACTATGATATTATTTTTATTAATTGAATTAGTACCAGATTTTGTATATATTGTATAGATATGTTCAGGAAATAAAGTAATAGAACCAGATTCATTATTTTCTAATTCCATCATATGTGAAGGATGACTTTTTTCTGGATTTGTTAAAGTTTCAAAACTACTAGATTCAGTAGTAAATCCGATAATTGGAATAATAATAAAAAAAACAAAACAGATGACTAATATCTTGGTAGTTTTATACGACCAGGTAGATGGTTGTTCTGACATATCGGACATGTATACGCAAGTTGTGTTTTTTTATCAAGCCAATCCTAATTCGGCTAATTTTTCAGGTAAATAAGTATCAGTTACGAAATCTAAACCGTATTTTGCTAAAGA
Source organism: Methanobacteriota archaeon (assembly GCA_002696315.1). Classification (GTDB taxonomy): domain Archaea; phylum Thermoplasmatota; class Poseidoniia; order Poseidoniales; family Poseidoniaceae; genus MGIIa-I. Next base: position 22,486 of record NZRR01000032.1, read on the forward strand.
TTGTTGTTCAGCCTTTTTTCCTAATTTCAACATGGTAGTAATTTGTTCCTGCCAATATCCATCCGCGAATCTTGGATCGCTTAATTCTGATTTTAGTGCTTCAATATCTTTATTTGTTAAATCGTCAGAGGGTAAATCATAAGCAACAATATCATCTGCTGTAACGCCAAGATATGTAGCACTTGGTGTAGCTAAATATTCAGAAATATGTGCAGTTTTAATGGCACCATAAGCTATTGATCCAAATATTCTAAATGACCACGGATCCCCGTCAGCAAAAACTACGACGGGTAAATTCCATTCCTCATTCATACGTTTTAGAATACGTCTAGTAGAACGTGCAGGTTGCCCCTTTAAGTGTACTAAACCACATCTAAATTCTTCATCGAATCCGTTTTCAATCAACCGGTCAAACATACCACCAGTTTCTATTGCCATGATAAAGTCAATATCATGATCTAATAACTTTATTTTTTCTTCCTCCACGTTATAAGGAACACCATATCCAGAATCACCAACATCATCCCTTGCATTTATTTTCATCCATTCTCCTCTTCGGTTTAATTCATTAATAGTTAGGTTTCCAATAATTCGAGACCCATCTTCTTCGGGCCTTAGTCTGAAATCTTCCCTCATTGATGATGTAATGATTTCTAAATCCTCTGCTAAATTATTCGACTCATTTTGTGTTGAAAATTTACCATGTCCCCAACCTTCAGAAATATAGTACATTTCCCTCAAAGTTGATGATTTACCGTTATCAATCATTTCATCAATAAATTCTACCATATGTAGTGCTCTTAGAAGATTTTTTGCACTCCCAAGACTAGAAGCATCTCTTGTCGATTTCTTTTTTCCATATTTATAAACACCTAGTTTTTTATCAAAATCAATATTTAATTTTGTTCTGACAGGTAAAGTCATTGTTGGGGTTTCCCCCTTCTCTAATTTTTTATACATCTCATTAACAATTTGATGTAAAGCCTCTTTTGTTTCTCCGTCTTCTCTTCTTCTGCTCATATTTCTTCCTCCTCACCAAATAATGTCGTTTGAAAACTTTCTTTTTGGACTTCATTTAGGTTTACATTCGGAATTTCTGCCCTCGAAGCAACATTACTGATAGTTTCATCTATTTCATTAACAATTCCTAAATCTTCATCAAGATTATCTGACCCTTGTTTTTTAATTTCTTCTAGTATTTTTTCATCAAGTTTACTCGCACCAATTACTTCTGCAGAACCACGATAAAATACTTCAGTTTCTGTCCAATCACCCTTTTCTAAATTATCTAAACCAAACTCTATCGTCGCTCTTTCTCCTGGCTGTAATGTTTCTATTTTCCATGCCCATAAACCGGTTGCTTCTTTCCTTCCACCTCTTTCATTATCTACCATAATTGCACCTTGTTTTTCTGGCCAATTCATTAGAATTGTATATGACCTAGGACGCGCTGTATAATTGTATAATATTCCATGAATTCTTGTGGTTTTGGTTTCTTTATCCCAAGTAGTAGTTTGCTCCATAATAACCGCATTCATAATTTTTGAAATTGTTGCAGATAGTTCTGGAATTGGTTTATTCAAAAGAGAGGAAGCTTTTTCGGCGATGGCAGGGAGTATATCATTAATTAGGTCAAATTTTTCCTGTGCTTTTGCCATTTTCTTTTTCTTTTTCATATGTCTGCGTAAATTCCGTCCTAATTCTAATAATGCCTTTCGAATTTCTTGTAACACATCTTCATTAGAAGCTACGGCTTCTTTAGCTTCACTTGTAAATTGTACATTTGTACTTGCTAAATGAACTAGAATTGTTGCTGGACCTTTTGGCACGCCTTTTCCACCAGATTGTTCTAAACCATATTGTCTCCAATCAACAGACGAAATAGCTTGAGTAAGTAGACATCCTCCTTGCTGATACATTAGTGGTACACGATTAGCAAATCTTAACAATTGTACTTGTTGATCTGAGGGAATACTTCCACCAAAAATCAATCCTACTTCTATTTGGTATGGGTTGCCTGAAGTAACCCGAGGACTTCTTGTCAATGTAGTTACAAACTTGGAATCTATCGTTTTAGATAGTCCTTTTTTAATTAATAAATCCTCAATTGGGGATAAACAATTTGTTGGAGGAGGTAAGAATTTAACATTACTACACGCCTCAAGTAATTGATTAATTTGTTCAGTTTTCAATAGTTTAGGTTTGGCACCATCATTGAGTCCTGCTTTGGTGCAGACCTCTTTAGCAGCACGTGAGGACACACCGCTGAAATTTTGTCTTAAAAACGATGTAAGTTTTCTCTCCTCTGAATCTTTCAGCATTCTTTGAAGTTGACCAAGATGAATTCCATGTGGATGAGGTTTAATTGAATTAACGGGAGTCGGTAAGTTGCGAGTTGCTCTTTTCCAAAATTCATCTATTTCTATTTCACCGTCAGAATTTACATATCTAAATTTTATATTTGCATGTGGATTTACTATCGAAGTCATTTTTAGATATTGTCCAATTGATTGACTTCCCCTTTGAAATTTAGCCTTCATTTCAGTCCTAATCATAAGGCCATGTTCAATTATTTGATCCTCCTCTGTCCAAATCACACGTTCTTGACTAAATTTTACTGCTTTATTTTTTCTCGTATCTATGCCTAGATTTACTTCGATAGCAGTACTTTCTGATGAAATCTTAGATTTCACATAGGTTTGTTTTCCAGTTGTTAATTGAGAATACATTACAACACCAGTGATTCCGATACCTTGTTGACCTCTGGATTGTCTAATTGCATGAAATCGACTACCGTAAAGTAATTTTCCGAATACATTTTCTATCGATTTTTGCGGGATTCCTGGGCCGTTATCTTTTGCGATTAAAATTAGGTGATCTTTCTTTTTAGGAACTCTTTGAATTTCAATGGTGATGTCTGGTAAAATCCTAGCCTCTTCGCAAGCATCGAGTGAATTATCAACAGCTTCTTTAACTGCTGTAATAATGGCTCTATTTAACGTATCAAATCCCAAGAAATGTTTATTTTTTTCAAAAAATTCTGATATAGCAATTTGTTTTTGATTTGAAGCCATTTTTTCCGCAATACTCATATTATCATCTCTGGATTTTTGGTCCTCCTATGTCCTAATGACTTAGGGCCAACTACCTTAGAGTAGACGTGCGTCTTCACGGCTAATAAGAATTTAACAAAAAATAGGCATTTAGTTACAATTATTCTTTAATTAAATAATTCCGGGTTATAAGAAATTATTTTTCCAAAGAATGCACTAGTTGCCACAGTTAAAGGACTTGCTAAGTATAATTTACCAGGTCCAGAACGACCTTGAAAATTTCTATTAATTGCAGAAACTGTCACCTGATCAGGTGTGATTGAAACTCCAGGACCAGCACCTATGCAGGCTCCACAACCAGGATCAATTAATTTGACACCAACTCTTTGAAATAAATCATGCCATCCCTTTTTGACAGCAGTCTCTTTAACTTGTTTACTTCCATATTGTAGATAAAATTGAACATCATCTTTTACTTTCAACCCTGCATTTTCTGCAGCACTGCACACTACAGCATAATAAGAAATATCATCCTCTTTACCAGCTGTGCAAGAACCTCCATAGGCAATATCAATTTTTACATTTCCAATATCTGAAATATTAGCTCCATTTGTTGGATCAGATGGAATACCTTTGTTTGGATTCCCAGGATGTGCCACCATTGGTTTAATTTCCGAGAGATTTATTGTATGTACACCTCCATCATAAGTAGCACCCTCATCTGGAAATACAGCTAGTTTTTTCATAGATTCTAAATTTAGACCTTGTTCCTTTTCCATCCATTGATAAAGATAAACATCAGGTTCACATATACCTGTTCTTGCACTACATTCTGTGGCCATATTACAAAGTGTAGCTCTCTCATCAACCGATAATGAATTAAGACCAGGTCCTCCAAATTCCATAGAACGATTTAGCGTCAATTCCTTTCTAGCATGATCTGCTAGGATGTATAGAATAACATCTTTAGCGGTACATCCTTCATTTAATTCACCTATTAATTCGAAGCGAATCGACTCAGGAACCTTTACGAACGTAAATCCCGAATAAATCAGGCTCGAATATTCGGTGGCGCCAACTCCATAGGTTAATGCATTTGAAGCACCACCCATACAAGTATGTGAATCGGTGGCTTGAATAAAATCACCAATTTCAATAAATTCTTCGCGAGCTACTTGATGACAAATTCCTGGAGATACACCATCTACTGCAGAATAATCTCTTACACCTGTATGTCTTTGAAATTCAACTTGTAGATTTCTTAGAACTTCTACTTTATCCATGTGCGGCAAAAATTTTGGATTATGTGAAGCATACAACAAATGATCTTCAAATACAGCGAATTTATCAGGATTAGGTAGTGAATAATCTTCTCCATATTCTTNACTTAAAAACGTNTGAACTTGTGCGGTTGTGAATTCATGGCTATANCCTCCTTGAACTTCNGAAATCACAGGATCATGAGGCTTTACACATTGATTTGGAGATTGCCCTACTAAATTTCGNGCTATAATTTTNTCAGCCATAGTCATAGGTTTTTGAGGCGTTTCCAAAGGGGGTAAAGAAATTTCACCATTTTTTAATTTCGAAGCAAAAGGAAATAGACCACCATTTTCGATTATTAATTTAGTCACAGGATCATATTTTGATGTGAACTCTGACAAAGGTATACTTTCCCCATTTTGCAATCGTTTAAGAATCTCATGATCTCCCATTAATTGTCCAAGATTGATATTATTTCTTTCATGAATTGGGGCGAAAGAAGCAGCAATTACAATTTTAATTCCAGCCCATCTTTCACATTGAGCTGCAGTTTCTCTTGAAGAACCTGTTCCTTTTCTTTGACCTGATACAATTACTTCAAAATTACCGTTAATTAGTGCATTTTGATTAAATACTCTGATTCCATTTTGCATTAATCCAGCATAAGCATTTTTTGCTATTTCTGCTGGTTCATGATCAAAACAAACCCACGCAGGAGTCATAACATCTGTATTAATATCATCTAATAAATCTGATACTTTCAGATCTTCCATCTTTAAATTTAGTCCCTCATATAATTGTCTTCGAATTAAATCTAAATCCTTCGTTAAGAAAAGAACACGTTTACCTGGTGAAATGTCTATAAAATTAGATGGTTTGCTCATTTCGTTCCCCCCCTAATTAATCGTATATACATCGTCTATTTGATAATTCATTAATTTAGAAAGTTAATTATGAAAAGTATATTTATTTAGATAACGTAATATTTAAATATAAGTTGTTTGGCGAGTTTGAATGTTTCTGTAGATAGTTAATCAACTATGGAGGTATGTAAGATGAGAGATAGACAAGAAATAGAGGATTTAGTAAAATGTCCAGATTGTGGAAGTAGAGAACTCACTAGAGACGAGGGTCGTGGTGAATTAATTTGCGATGATTGTGGATTGGTAGTTGAAGATAATGTGATTGACCAAGGTGCTGAATGGAGAGTATTTAGTCCTGAACAGGGAGATCAAAGAGCACGTACTGGTGCCCCAATGACTGTAATGTTACATGACAAAGGGTTATCAACAGATATTGATTGGCAGAATAAAGATTATTCTGGAAAAACCATCAATTCGAGATACAGATCTCAGTTTTACAGAATGAGAAAATGGCAAAAGCGTAGCAGAGTAAGTAATGCTACTGAGCGTAATCTTGCCATGGCTCTAGCAGAGTTAGATAGGATGGCAAGTCGATTAGATTTACCGAAATCAGTTCGTGAAGCAGCGGCTGTTAATTATAAAAAAGCAGTTGAAAAGAGATTAATCCGAGGACGCTCAATTGAAGGTGTTGCAGCAGCAAGTTTGTATGCTGCTTGTCGTCAATGTGGAGTTCCAAGAACTTTAGATGAAATTGGTCAGGCTAGTAGAACAGGCCGTAAAGAAATTGGAAGAACCTATCGATTTATGGTTAGAGAACTAAAGATGAAAATAATGCCAACAGGTCCAGAAGATTATATTTCAAGATTCTGCTCAGGTCTTGGTTTAGATGCTGAAGTTGAAGCAAAAGCTCATGAATTAATTAAGTCCGCTATGGAAAAAGAACTTACAAGTGGACGTGGACCAACAGGAATTGCAGCATCTATAATTTACATTGCAAGTGTATTATGTGGTAAACGTAGAACACAAAGAGAAGTTGCAGAAGTTGCAGGAGTTACAGAAGTAACAATTCGTAATAGATACAAGGAACTCATTCAAAATTTGAATATAGAACTTGATATTTAATTACATAAATTGAGGAGGAGGTATCCTGAAACCTCAACAACATGTGAGTGAAGTTGTAAGAGAGTCAGCTAGAAGCAATCTTATTATTGCTTTAGAGTCCTCTAAAAACTATTGGCCTTTACCAAACCCTCCATTAATAGATCCTGATTTCCCGCCAATACACCCTACAAATGTGGATAGTTTAATTGAAAAGACATTAGATATTTTTGATGCCGAATTATTAATTTTTGAAAGACATTTACAGAGTATTGTAGAGATAATGGTACCATATAAAATGTCATTAACTCAAAAACCATTTGAGGAATATGAAAAATGGCTAATAAATCGAAAAGAAGAAGTCGCAGAAAGAATATTATTTGCAATTTGTACAGATTGGTTTTCCAGATCTTTAGATGAATTTGCACCAGATACTGAACGTTGGTGGATTGCAATTTTTNTGNTAAATGGATTATGTCNAAAACCGCATGGTCAAGCTGTTCACCAAGGATATCACTTGTTAGAAAGTATCGCTCTTGCATCTCGCCCAGGAGCTTGGCATTCAACTAAGGAGAGTGGCCCACATGAAATGAGTTGGGATCCAAATGCTAAGGTACCTAGATTTGGAATTGTTGTACATGAAAGAGGAGTAGAATCCGCTTTATGGCTGATGGAAAGATTAGAGAATAGCGAGAAACATAGGAGACTTTTATTGATCGAATGGATAGCATTATTGTTGGAAAGACAGGAATTAGTGGTACCATTGGAAATTGGTAAAAAAATGCTTAAAGCAGCAGATGATGACTTTATTGAAATCCCAATAAGGTTAACAATTTGTTTACCACGTTTATTAGAAGCGNATTTAGAAATTGGGCTTAAATTATTAGAAAAACTCTCAAATCGTGAAGAAATTAACGTTCAGAGAGGTTTAGCAGACGTACTAACTCGTTTATTTAGAAGAATAGAATGGAAAGCATTACCTTATCTAGAGAAAATGTTACTTTCTACTGATAAAACTGTCTTAGCCGCGGCAAGTTCTACTGTTGGAGATATTAGATTCTTAGATGAAGATTTATTTGGGGATAAATTAAGCGAATTAAGCACCCATCCCGAAATTATTGTAAGAAGAAATCTAGTAGCCCATCTAAGAAATTATATTACAATTTTTCCTAACGATGAAAGGGGTATATTCAGTNCATTGTGGCTTGATGGAGATGAAGTCTTGGCAATAAGGTTACGTGAATTATTACTTCGGTTAGAAGAAGTAAACACAGAGTGCTTTGCCTTAGTCATTAAAAGAATATATTCGAAAAATTCATCTAGTTTACAACCGCTTTGGGATGTTTTAGATGTTCGAAGAGGTGAGAGAACCATACAGTGGAAAAAATATCTTGATGAAGGTGGGAAATTACCGGGACCAAATTATTGAGATAATCTTTGATTTAACCATTTTCTCAAATTAGGACCTAAATCATCTCTTTTTAGAGCATGATCTATTTGCGCCTTTAACCAAACTTCAGGTTGCCCTGAATCGTACCAATCATGATCGTCTAAATCAACGTAGTCAAGTCCCAGTTCACTGTTCATCCAATGCTTTTGAATTTCAATTGATTGTAATTCTCCAAACTCTTTTACAGAATATTTTAATAATAAATCTTTGAAATCTTCAGTAAATAGATATCTTCCGCATAAAACGCTATCACTCGGTGCATTTTCAATAGGTGGTTTTTCTATAATTTCAGTAATCTTTCCATTCACCTTTTTAACTACACCAAATGAACTTAATTCCTCTTTTTCTACTTTATGTAATCCAACTACTGGTCTTTTATTTTCATGAAATTTTTTAATTAAGTTTAATGATGCATTACTCCTAGATTTATTTGTAGTTGGAGGTAAGTGTTCATTAATTAGAATATTATCCCCTAATAATACTAAAAATGGTCCTTTAACTTCATTTAGTGCATAAGAAATGGCATTAGCAAATCCTAATTGTGTTTCTTGAATATGTATTTGTAAATTTATATTTTCCAACGGATTCAAAAAATTCGAAGGAATCTCATTCCTAATNTTTTGTAATGATATGNNATTTTCTTCGTTATATTTTAGTAAATCAATGATCCATTTTTTTTGTTCATTGATTACAATATGAATATTTTTAATTCCAGCACTCTTTATTTCTTCAATTGCATAATTAATTGCTGGTAAATCAATTAATGGCATTATTTCCTTTGGAACCATGCTACTTGCAGGTAACATTCTACTTCCAATTCCCCCCGCTAATATGATGGCATGTTTTGGCCCCATAATATATCCCAAAGGATAGGATGCTTTCAAGCGCTCGTAATAATTGGAACATACATGGCCGAATTAACTCCTTCCAAAGAACAGGGCCCCCCTTGGCAAGGATTAGCTATTATTGGAGTGATTTTAGTAGCACAAACATTCACAGATTTTGGTTGGAAAGGTCCTTGGAATGATGTAAGTTTTACTCAAGGTTCTATTGGTTTAGTTGGGGGTATTTTGCTTTATTTGGCCTGGTTTAGGTGGCATTTCAAAATTAATGGATTAATTCCAACGCTAGATAGATGGAAAAACCCCAAAAAAGGTATGTTAAATTTATTTATTTTTGGTATTGTAATGACGATAATTACTTGGCTTGTGGGCGGCCCTTTTTCGGAGATATTTCCAAGGCCGACGGGTATGATTTTAGGTTTAATTTCATTATTGACTTTACTTCAGGTTAGTTATGCATGGTTGTATTTCAATAATTATTTTTTAGAGGAAGAATAATTCATGAATCAACGAAGATTAACTAGTAATATATCATCGATATATCTAATTTCATTTTTAATTTTAATTATCTTTTTTCCTAGTCCAGTTCAAGGACTTTGTACAGGGCCAGAAGCATGTGGAATTTTAGGGGGTGCTTTACTTTCTATCCTTACTATACCAATATGTATTATTGCTTTTTTATTCGCAATTTGGCCTAAAACGCGTAAAGCACTCCAATTTTTTGCAATATTACCTGGATTAATGACTTTAATAACAATCTATCTTTTTGCTATTCAAGCAGATAGATTTGATTTAATCTTTCTACCTCTCATTCATTTCGGAATTATGATTTTAATGATTGGTATTGGGCGTTTTGATTCGTCTAAAAAATCAAAATCACTTGAAATTTAGTTAATTCTATATTAAACAAAATAATATATGTGTCTTTCAACATTGAGTGGTAATGTCAAGGCTGCGTTTTGAAGTAGGTACGTCCGTCATGTGCAATCTTGGACCAGATGGCTGGAAGCTTGGAAGAATAATTGCATTGGACTATCGCGAAGATCATTGGCCAATTGGAAAAGATGCTCCATATGAAGTCTTACTTAATGATAATCATACGCTCATTTACGTTCCAGAAGATAATTCACGTTATTGTAGAGAAGCTACTAATGAAGATTTGAAAATCGCTCATCGAATGGATGCTCTTGATGTACTTCCATCAGAGGTTAATATGATTAAATCATTTAATGAAGAGCCAAATAACTTCGATAGTTCTAACAAATCTTCCATTGGTTGTGAACAAGGTGAAGCAAAACCTGGTAGTCCTGGTTATAGAACAGGAAGATGCTATTGCTGTCATTATTTTCCTAAAAACTGGTCTTATGCCGAACTTTACAGTGAACACTACCGCTGCGTTGCTCGTAATGGGATTAGAATTACTCGGCAAACAGTTAACCTTGGTAGGATTTCTGTCGGAGAACAGATTAAACACCAACCAGGACAAGACTTGTTGAGTAAAGATGGATTCATGCAAGCTCCAACATTAGTTCGTCTTCCACCGGGAGTTAGCTTTTTTGATAATGGTACTCTAGAAGGTAAAATTCAGTTTGATCCACACCGAGAAACAGAGTATAGAGTAGAATTTGTAGCTGTTAGCACATCTCATTGGAATAATCCAAATATTGGTATTGTACGCTATGAAATTAATTTTTCAGTCGAAGGTAATGAAATCCCAGATGATTTTGAAGTTTCAGCCTTTGTCCAAAAACAGGAAGATGCTCGTCTTTCTGCTAATAACATGTTACAAAATCTTCGTGAAACATGGGATAAATGGGATAGAAGGGAATTAAGCAATATGGATACTTGTAAACAGATGAAAAAAATTTTAATTGCAATGCGTGATTTATTGGAGCAGAATCCCAGACTTGACAATGGTAAATGGTGGGCACAGTTAGGAGGTTTCCATATGAATATACATAAACTTCTTGAAAATGCACTTTTCGAATGTGAACTTTATCTTGGTTATGCACTAACTTTTGGAGATTCTGAGGTTAGAAGAATGGCAGAACAGAATCTCGAAGGTTGCTATAACAAGCGCCTTCTTGAGGCGGCACGCTTCATGTGGGTTGATGGAATTAAGCAAATGATGAGAGGGGAATGGTCAATTGCATCAGAGACATTCCATCTTGCTTCTATCAAGAAAAATGGATGGGGTTGGGCGGTCAATTATGGAGATATTTGGATCAGCGAATCTGTTTCAAGAATTATACAGGGTGTAGAAATAGCAATTTCTAAAGGATCGAAAGATGAACACTCTAAAAAATTAATTTTAGAAGCTGAAAACCTTCTGAAAAAAGGAATTTCAAGAGCAGAAGAAACTTCTGTTTTCGGAAATGAAGGACATCCATGGGCATCAGAAATAACATCTTTCATTACTTCATATTATAGTATTAAAGAAAGTACTACCGATTTAGTAAAATGGCTTAAACAATTCAAATCACGTACAGTTTATTGGTGTGCACAAGTATTAGGAGGAGCACCGCCTTTTCCACCTAAACCAAGAGCAAGGTTAGAGGATCCAGAGGTACTAATAAGTCGTCTACCAGGCCATATTAATCATTTTCAAGGAAATTAACGCATTCCAGGTTTCCAAAAACTTAGAGGCTCTGGAGTTCTTTTTTGAACAGCTCGATTTGCTAAATGATCAGCTCTTTCATTCCAACGATGACCCCTATGGGCTCTAACATGTCTCCAAGTTATTTTTTGATTAATTTCGACTTCATTCCAAAGGTTTTGAACTTTTGCTGCCAATAATTTGTTTGCTTTTGCTTTCCATTTCCCACTAGCAATATTTCCAGCATATGTCGAATCAGTACAGATTTCTACAGTTTCGTTTGTACAATTAATTAGTATCCATCTTAATGCATGGGCAATTGCAGATAATTCTCCAGTGTTATTTGAACCTACTTCGGCACCAAAATAATCTTCGGAATCTGAATTTGTAATTACAAGCCCAAAACTTTCATGAATAATTTCTCCTTTTCCCTTTCCTAAAGGAAGGTCACCTTTTACAACTAAAAAACCCCATCCCGCTTCAGTGTTTTTATCTACATTGACATTGTCCAAACATGAGCCATCAACATATAGACTAAAAAATGGAGATTGGATGTAATTACTCCCCTTATTCGTTTATATGATTTTTATAATCTTCAGCTGACATTAATGAATTTAACTCATCAATATTATCAATACTAAATTTTGCAATCCATCCATCTCCATAAGGAGATTGATTGATTAATTCTGGAGAATCTTCTAATTCTAGATTTGTAGAAATAACAGTACCTGAAAATGGAATAAATACTGGACTTGCACTTTTTACAGATTCAACAATAGTAAATTCATCATGACTTTTGAAAGATTCATCACTTTCGGGTAATTCAACATATACAATGTCAGTTAATGCATTTTGCGCATGATCTGTGATTCCTACAGTCACAGAACCATCTTCTTCTACTCTAACCCACTCATGTTCGGCTGTATAGTACAGCCCTTCTGGAACTTCGCTCATGTACCTCCGAAGTCGATTAAGGGGGTCAAGTTTTCGCTTATATTATTCCGATTCAATTATCCCTTTTTCGAAAACATTTTTCGAAATTTTTGTAATAATAATAGCGCTAATTAATGTGGCAAAAACCCCTAAAATCATTAAAAACCAATCGATATGGCTATAATTTACATCTAAAAGACCTTTTTGACTGAACACCACTCTACCTAAAACAGCTCCATAATATGCGTAAATAAGAGAATAAACGATACTAGATGAATTTGATAAAATAAATGTTTTAGTAGATATTGGAGAAACAGACAGAATATAATTTAACCATTCATCAGGAATTAATGGACTTAATCGAACTAAAAATGATAATTTAAATCCCTCCGTATTAAGAGATCGTTCTAGTTCTAAAGCAATTTTATTTTTTCCAATCATTTTTATGATAGTCTCTCTAAAAAAGAATCTTCCGATGAAAAAAGCCAATAATCCTCCAATCATACTTGCTAAGAAATTAATTAATAATCCTAGTGAAAACCCAAAAAAGGTTCCTGAAAAAATTTTTAAAATCGGGGTGGGAAATAACATGGTAATTGCAAGTGATAATATGGATACATAAACTAAAGGTCCCATAGTGCCAGAATTGTTTATTAATTCATTTATGAATTCGGTATTTGTAAATAATTGATAACCTACAATAATTGATGAAATCAAAACTATTAAACCAATTATTAATTTCCAAATAAAAAATAATGGTTTATCTGATTTAATTTGATCTAAATCTTTTTTTTTATTAATTAGAGCAGCTAGAATTGATTCTCTGCCCCCCATATTTACCGCTCTAAGTTTGAGTTTTTACATTTTAGCCCTTAAGTAATCGTTAAGGGTAGGGGAATATGCGCAAAACATGAGAGATGTTCATGGGTGAATTTCCTTTCCGATTTGGTACGCCTGATTCAGATGAGCTGGAAACATATGAATGGATTGAATCGATACTCTCAGTTATTGAACTACAAGGTAAAAAAAGAGCAGAGAGACTTCTAATAGAAACAATTCAAGCAGCGAATGAGAATGGATTAGAAATTCCAAAAACGGTTTCAACTCCATATCTCAATTCTATACCTTCATCTTTAGATACCCATTATCCAGGAGATTTAGAAATTGAAAAGAAATTACATGATTTAATTAGATGGAACGCAATGATGATGGTAACTAGTGCCAACAAAAGAATTGAAGGTATTGGTGGACACATTTCTACTTATGCTAGCGTTTCACATTTGTGGGAAGTAGGTTTTAATCATCATTTTAGAGGGAAGGATGGATCAGACTCTGGTGATCATATTTATTGGCAAGGACATGCAAGTCCTGGAGTATATGCAAGAGCTTGGTTTGATGGTAGATTAACTGAAGAAAACATACTCAATTTTAGACAGGAGATTAGTGGAAAAGGGCTTTCTTCTTATCCACATCCAAGATTAATGCCTAATTTCTGGGAATACCCTACAGTAAGTATGGGTCTAGGAGCATTAACTGCAATCCATCAAGCAAGATTTAATAAATATCTTGATTTTAGGAATTTAGTTAAAACAAATGACTCAAAAATTTGGTATTTCATGGGAGATGGGGAATCAGATGAGCCTGAATCATTATCAGAACTTACTTTGGCCTCTAGAGAAAATCTTGATAATATTGTTTTTGTGATTAATTGTAACTTACAAAGATTAGATGGACCGGTACGAGGGAATTATAAAATTGTCCAAGAATTAGAAGGAAAGTTTAGAGGAGCAGGATGGAATGTAATTAAACTGCTCTGGGGCACTATGTGGGATCCATTATTTGAAAAAGATTTGAATGGTGAATTAGCCGCTCGTTTACAATCTCTTGTTGACGGGGACGAACAAAGAATTTTTACTGATGAAGGATCGATAATTAGACAAGAATTATTTAACACTGCTACATTAAAAGAAATGGTAAGTCATTTGTCAGATGACGAACTTGAAAAATTAACATCTAACGTAGGGGGGCATGATCCAATTAAGATTAATTCTGCTTATGAAGCTGCTAAAAATTCTGAAGGTAAACCAACTGTAATTCTCGCAAGAACAGTAAAAGGTTGGGGTTTAGGACCTACTTTTGCTGGTAGAAATACTACACATCAAAAGAAAAAAGCAGACGAAGATGTCTTAAAATGGATGCGTAATGATATTGGCTTGAAATTTACAGATGAAGAATTAAAATCATACCCGTTCGTTACGCCAGAAATGGCCTTTTCTGAAATTGAATATCTGAAATCCCAAAGAGAAAAATATAATGGTAATGTACCTGAAAGAAGAGTAAAAGAAATCGATATTAAATCTCCTAAAGTAGAAATATTCGAAGAATTTGATACAGGAACATCTGGAAAAATGCAGGTAAGTACAACAATGGTTTTTGTAAGTCTCATTAGAAAATTAATGAAAAATGAGAATATTGGTTCTCGTATTGTTCCGATAATACCCGATGAAGGCAGAACATTTGGAATGGACCCGTTATTTGCGGAATTTGGAATTTATTCACCAATTGGGCAATTATACAAACCAGTCGATCATAAAGTACTGATGAAATATAAGGAGAGTAACACAGGTCAGATATTACAAGAAGGGATTAATGAAGCAGGAGCAATGGCTACTTTTATTGCTAGTTCTATTTCTTATTCTAATCACTCATTTACTACAATCCCTTTCTATGTATTCTATTCAATGTTCGGCTTTCAAAGAGTAGCTGATTTAATTTGGTCTGCTGCAGATGGTAGATCAAAGGGATTTTTGATTGGGGCTACTTCTGGAAGAACCACACTTAATGGCGAAGGATTACAACATCAGGATGGGCACTCATTGTTGATGGCCCACACAAATCCAGCAATTAGGGCATGGGACCCCGCTTTTTCTTATGAATTAAGTACAATTATTAAACATGGAATTCATGAAATGTATGATTTGAATAAAGATGTGATGCACTATATTGCAGTTTACAATGAAAACTATCCAATGCCTGCGAAACCCAAAGGTATTGATGAAGGTATTATTAAAGGTCTTTACAAATTACGCGAAGCACCAAAAGGAGACGCTCCATTAGTAAGATTAATTGGGTCTGGTCCAATAATGTTACAGTTACTTTCAGCAGTTGAAAAATTAGAGGAATATGGAGTGAGAAGTGAAATTTGGTCCGCTACATCTTATGGAGAATTACGTAGAGAAGCCATGGAATGTGAAAGGACAAATCGTTTGAACCCAAGTTCCGAAAAACAAATATCTTGGGTTGAACAAAATTTAGGATTAATTGAAGAAACTACAGTTGCAGTATCTGATAATATTGCAGCGATTCCAGGATTAATTTATCCTTGGGTTAAAGGTGATTATGTGATTCTTGGAACCGATGGATTCGGACGTTCAGATACTAGAGAATCATTACGTAGATATTTTGAAATTGATTCAGAGCACATTGTTTTAGCGGCATTATCTTCATTAATTAAGGAGAATAAATTAGATTCAAAAGTATTTGATGAAGCTAAAAAAGATTTGAATGTAGAATTTTGAAACTAAACTAAAAAAAATCACTAAGACTAGATTGTCCAATATTTCTTACTTGTGATGATTTTTCTAACCTTTTGAAATTTCTTTCAATTCTAGCATCACTAAAATCTCTAGATAATAACCATTTTTTTAAGGATTCTAAATTCACAGGTTTTAAATTCAAATCATAATTTTCATTTATTGGATGATTTAGAAAGATTTCTCGAATTAGATCAAGATTTTCTGGGGCTTCAATTCCTTTCTCATCACAGATTTTTTCAATATTTCCAAATTTTTTAATTAATTTCATACCTGTTTTTGGACCAATTCCCTTTATTCCAGGGTGAAAATCAGTTCCAATCATTATACCTAAATCTATCAGCTCTTCTCTTGTTAATTCATTTTCAGTTAATAATTCATTTAAAATTATTTTTTCTGCTTTAATCGTTCTTCCCATTCTTTTGCTACCATCACTCATAATATTTCTAATTAGAATAGGAGCACCATAAAGTAAAGCGTCCCAATCCTGAGTTGCTACAATATCAAGATCTCCCTTTGCAGCCATAACTGCAGCCTGTGCTTCTCCCTCAGCAGCAGCTCTAAATGCAGGTACCCCCAATAAATGTAACATTTCAATCGTTTCTTCTACCATTTCGGGGGTATATCTGATACAACGCTGTGCCCATTTTTGTGCTTCCTTGTAATCACTAATTTCTAAAGCCTCTTTCCATTTCTTTTCAGCTTCAATACTTGATTGCCTTCTCATCGCAATAGTATCAGATTTTAATTCAGGATGTTTTCCATCAAATATATAGATTGGAATAATCCCTTTTTCTAGTAATCCCGTAGTACGATCTAAAAAACCCATTAAATGAGAAACTGGGCGACCTTTTGAATCTCTTAGTGGCCCACCATCTCCTGTTTCACTTCTATCTCTAATCGATGTAAGAAATTGAAAGGCAACTAAAAAAGCATCAATACCAACTCTTTTTCCTACTAAGGAACTTAACTCAATTTTTGCAGGATTAGAAAGATCTTTCAGATTACAACCCATTTTTTCACCTATTCAAGATCTAAATATTCTTCATATTCTTCATCTTCTGGACCAATTCCTTTCATTTCAGCATAAATTGCATAAGACAAAAGTCCTACTGCAGGTAATAAACCTAGTAATGGATACAATCTCCAACTTAACTTCTCACCAACTAATGTAATCGAATCTTGTGGAACTACCCATCGAGGATTTCCCTCTGAGATGAATACTTTATTCCCATTACTTTGGGTTGCAAAAGCCGGGACAATTTGATTTGTTGTAGTATCATTTACCAATGTAATGTTGATTAATATCCCACTTACTTCACTTGGGTCTATTTCAAGAACTGAAAAATAAAATTGTAGAATCATTCTTCCATGTTTGGAGGATTCGATTTCATTTTCTATAGTGTCTTCATAATTTTCAAAGCCTAATGCGAAAATATTTTGGAACTCATCAGTACTATTTTTCACACTATTTGTATAGATGTAAGAGTTATCTACCCATAATAAAAAGTTATCTTCTGCAACTAAATCTCCAATGAATGAGCCGGTTTGAGTTTGCATTCCGATTAAATCAGGGACCGAATAAAGGCCAGGATCAGTATCAGTATTC
Source organism: Methanobacteriota archaeon (assembly GCA_002696315.1). Classification (GTDB taxonomy): domain Archaea; phylum Thermoplasmatota; class Poseidoniia; order Poseidoniales; family Poseidoniaceae; genus MGIIa-I. The sequence goes on from NZRR01000032.1 coordinate 39,786, forward strand.
TGATATTTATTTACTTCAACATATGTAATGATTGGAGCAACTAATACCGGGATAACTAGTGAAAAAATTATCAAAAGTACTGCAGGTATTTTTGCCCAATTAAGTGGTGGACTAAATATTGAAAAAGTAATAATTCCCGCTGTAATTAGTACAAACATCATTATCGGCATAACTATACTATTTGTTTGAACATTTTTTGAAGTGAAACCAGAGCCACTAGTTGCATAAGGAGACTTCCAATTTCCATCTACTGGCTCAAAATCTGTTTCAGGAATAGGATAAACAACCTCAGGCATCATTGGGAATGTTATTGTGAATTCATCTTGAAGATAAAGCTCATAGAAATCACCAAAACCACCAGGCTTTTGAAATGAAACCCTAATATCAAATTCGGCACCAGCTGGAATCAAATTATCTGTAAATTTTGCTTGATCAAATACAAACTCATACCTATCTTCATTACCTTGACCATTTCCACTTTCCATGTAAATTGATTGTAAATCTCTACCATTCATACTTAGGGAAATTGATACATCAGTTCTACAATTACCTGAATTACATCCAATATTTAGTAATAGACTTCCGGTAACAAATTCACCCTCAATCAATGGTATTGATTCATTATTTGGATTACAACTAGAATCAACACATCCTTTGAAGGTAAATTCACGAGCACCTCCTCCATTATTTTGTCCTCCAGGTTCCCAAGCATTTTCAAAAAATGAGTTATCAGAGGCACTTTCATCAAGGTTATTTGCATGATTCCAAGTCTTCCATTCATTTACTGGTCCAGTGGTTTGTTCTCCAAACATGTAGAGTGTAGGTTTTTCAAAACTTAGTACACGATTTTCATTAAAATTATTATTGTCTTGTAGATTGTTACTCTCGGCATTTACTGAAACACTTTGAAGAATAAAAATTGCAATTAATGTTAGCGTAAATAACACTTGTTTTCCTGCAAGATTCTTACGCCGCATACACGGTCCATATTTCATTCAAAAATATACCATTCGTTTAGTTGTTATCCGATAGTCTGAGTAATGAGATGTATTGCCGAACATGTGCAAGCGATATTAGTTGGGAGCGGATGGCATCCAAGCTTATTTCGTTCTGAGATGGAAATATTATGTAGAAAAAGACCATTTAGATTCGGTACAAGAGTAATGTTAGCAGATTCGAATTACGATTTCTTTGAGGATCTTAAACGTTCAGCCACATTAGACGAATGCTTATCTCCATTCGGTTTAACAACAGATATCACTAGTTTGGAAGCAGTAATCGAAGGTTGGATTAATGACAAAAATTTAGATTTTGAAAAAGGAAAAAGTATAGCTGTAAGATGGTTACGAATAGAAGGAGGAATTAATGGGATTAATGGCCAAAAATTAGCGATTTTTTGTGGAAACCTGTTAAAGAATAATGGTTGGAAAATTGATTTAGAATCTCCAGATGTAGAATTAATGATTATCCTTGACGGTATTTCTGAACATATCTTTTGGGGTGAAAGGAGAATTTCAAAACATCCAAGGGAAGGTTGGGTTCAAAGAGTTGCTACCGAAAGACCATTTTTCAAACCAATAAGTCTAGATCCAAGATTGGCAAGAGTTGCTTTAAATTTAGTAATAAGAGATACTGGAAAAATTATTTGTGATCCTATGTGTGGTACAGGAGGAGTACTCTTAGAAGGAGCTTTATTGAATCAACAAATGGTCGGTATTGACCTAGATATTGAAATGGTTAAAGGAACCAAAGAAAATATAAATTGGTTAAAAAAACATAATTTAGATATTAAATTACAACATGTATTTCACGGTAATGCTATAAATGTCAATCAAATATTAGATGATAAAAAAATTAAAATTAATGGTGCAGTTTTTGATCCACCATATGGGAAGAATGCTTGGAAAAGTGAAAGAAGGAAAGGACTGTTTTTGGATGTTTTAAAAAATATTCGAAAAGCAAACGGAATAGATTTTGGTGCTAGACTTGTATGTTTTCTTCCGATTAAGCCAGGGATACATGGCGTGAATGAACCGATTAAAGGAGAAATTAATTTGGGAGATTATTCTACAAATCAGCTCAAATTAGAATTTAATAAAACTGGTTGGGAGATCATAGGGATGCACGCGATTCCAGTTCATGGATCATTAGCAAGAATGTTAATTTATGCTAATGCAATATAGAATATTTCGGAACTAATTAAATACGGACATTTGAATAACTGCCCTATTTACGAATGTTAGGGCGCATGGGGTAGCTTGGATATCCTGTCGGGCTTCGGATCCGACGACGCGGGTTCGAATCCTGCTGTGCCCGCTTAAAATTCCAATTCAGTTGCAAGAGCTTCTGCAAGATAATGATATTCTTCTTCACTATTGTATAATTGAGCCGAGATTCTTATGAATCTTCCTTTTGGAGATTCCCAAGACCAAACTGGAATTTGAATATTATATTTTTCTTGTAGTAATTTGTGTAATGGATCAGACTCATGTAATGGTATCCCTCCAGAGACATTACCAGGGAGAGGTAATGTTGCTATACAAGCAATCATCTCATCAGGGCATGGTTTTTCGATTCCTAAACGTTTACAAATAATATCCCTGCCTTTTATTGCCAATTTATGATTCATTTTCATAATTTCTGGCCAACCCCCTTCAATTAGATTTGCAATGCCTTCAATTGTTGCTGGAAGAGTACAATGAGGAGTAATATCTCTAGTTCCGGTCCAGTCGAATTCATGTCGAAAGCGTGTAGTATTCTCGAGTGGAAAAGTCATTCCATGGCTGATAGTTAATGGATGAATTTTATGTTGTAAATCTTTTCTAACGTGAAGAAATGCTGAACCTTTAGGTGCACACAGCCATTTATGACAATTACTTGTAGTAAAAGAAGCACCCATTTCATCTAAATTTAGATCTACCATCCCGATTCCATGAGCAGCATCAAGAAGTACGTTAATTCCTTTACTTTCTAATTTTTTTACTATTTTTTCAAATGGCATCTTTAATCCAGTAGGGCTAGTAACAGTATCAATCATTACTAGTACTGTTTTATTAGTTACTTTAGACATAATAGCATCAACAGCGATATCCTTATTTTTAATCGGAAATGGAATTTTACACGTTTTAACGATAACACCCCACCTCTTTGCAACATAATCAATAGCATTTCTACATGCCTGGTAGGCATGATCTGGAACTATAATCTCGTCTCCTTGATTGAATTCAAGTGAACGTATTATTGTATTAACTCCAGTAGTAGCATTTTCTATCAATGCAAGATCATCTGCATCACAACCTATCATTTTTGCAATCGCTTTCCTTGATTCAAGCATTAGTTCAGGGGCTAAATCTTCATAAAATTTCACTGGTTCATTTTCCACTACTCTTCGCCAACGATTTTGTTCTTCTTGAACAAAAATTGGTGTGGCGCCGAAAGAACCGTGATTTAGGAATACACAAGAAGGATCTAAACTCCAATTTGTGGAAAGTTTACTGCGATTTGGCATCTCCATAAGATTGCGTATAGTATGCTGAATTTGAAATTAACCATACTATAATTTTCATTAAAATCTATTCTTCTTCATCTATAATCATTTCAAAATCATTATTTTTGTAGAATTTTTGATTTAAAGATTCTTCAAGTAATTTCATTACTTCCTCAGCGTTTTCACTTGAAAGTGCATTTTGTTTCTCTTCATGAGATTCTAAAATACTAAGGCAGGCATTCCATAATCCAGTATTATCATAAGGTATAAATTCGTTATATAAAATTAATAATAAATCTTCTTCACTTAATCCTGACATTTTTAGGATGAAATCAACTTTAATTATATATCTTGACCAAGAAATAATAAAATCTTTCCACCTTTTTTCATCAATTTCGCCAGTTAAATCATCAATTAACTCAATTTCTGCCCTTAGGTAGAGTTTTCCATTAGGATTAGTATCAATATATGCTTCTACTAATTCTTCTACCGAAGGAAATACATCTTCAAACATTTTTGCAGGAAGCGCTGGAGGAATAATTTTTTTTATTTTAAATCTAGATTCTCCTTTGGCGGTGAATAATAAGTTTGAACCTTGTTCAGTAAAATTCTCTATTTGTGCTAAAACTCCAAATTCTGCGGGAGCACTCCACCCTTCAATTTCTGAATATGGTTTCTTAGCAGCAATATAACCAAATGGCAACTCATTTAGTATACAATCATCAAGCATTTGCTTATATCTTGGTTCAAAAACTCTTAATGGTTCTTCAGAAGTTGGAAAAATTCCATTTGGAAGCACAAATAATGGAATCACTAATTTATCTTCCATGTTAAGTGATAACAGCTATTATTTTTCAATTGTTGTTTTATTTTTATTAAACACTTTCACCTTTATCTTTACGTAAAGCTTCTATTTCTTCTTTATTCTTTCTAAACCAAATAAAAGATTGAACACAAATGTAAGTGTATATAGCTCCTGTTACAAGTAACATTAACATTGAACTTGATGCATAATTAAANCCGTCNTCTCCAATCACCATGAAAAANCGAGTNCCTCCAAGAGCAGNTAANAANCCNAATGTNGCAGCAATATGCATCCANAATTTTCTTTTTTCAGGAATNNCATTAGCTANTATCCCNGATAATAATAAAGGGGCTCCNAAAAGNGAGGGGAAATAAGANGTAATGGAATTTGATTCNGAAATTTGGGAAATAACTATTCCCCAAAGTATCAANAAAGAACCATATGAAATTGTNATTGTTGGAATTGATTGCCCTGCAACGGTATATTGTGTTCTCATATTCATTATTACAAATAATTCGGTAAATCAACATTGCCGATAGATTAAGGCCATTTTTCTGCAGGCCATGAGTTTCTACACCATCTTTCTAAGCAATCATCTTCGTAGTATTGATCAGTCAATCTTTCAAGCCCTAATCCTACAATTTCTTGACCAGTTAATCCCTTAACAGGCTCTTTGAAACTAATTGGGCTTCTGAACATTAATATCCTATCGATTAAATTTGACTCTAAGAAACGTCTTGCAGTATTAGTACCTCCTTCAATTAGTAATTCTTGTAAACCCCTTTCACCAAGTTCTTTTAGTAATTCGATAGGTTCGATTTTTCCATCCTCAGATTTTTTTATTTTTAGCAATTCAACCTTATTTTTTCTTTTCAATTGTTGTATTTTTTCTTTATTTTCATTACTATAAACGACCAGTGTNGGCATTTCATCATTCAATAATTTACTTCCCAGNGGAATCCTTAAATTTCCATCCATCACAATTCTTAATGGATGTTTAATATGTTCATTATTTATTCTTCTTACATTTAATAATGGGTTATCTCTAATAACAGTATTTACCCCAACTAATATTCCATCTGAATATGATCTTAATTTGTGAACAGCATCTAATGTGGCTTCTGATGAGAATCGCTGACTTTCTTTAGATTTGTCATCAATATATCCATCACAGTCTGTTGCCATTTTCAATGTAACAAGTGGTATTTTTTTATTACACCAATTAAGAAAAGATTGCATTTGAATTGCAGCTTCAGATTCACAACAGCCTAAACGAACATCAATTTNAGCATCTTTTAGTGCTTTAATCCCACCTCCTTTAACAGTTGGATTAGGGTCTATATGAGCAATTACGACTTCATTAATTCCCGCCCAAAGTAGAGCTTCAGTACAAGGGGGAGTTCTTCCGAAATGATTACAAGGTTCTAAGGTAATATATGCAATAGAACCNTTAGTTATTTTCCCTTTTTTTTCTGCATTTGCTATTGCCATTTGTTCTGCATGTAATCCTCCTAGATGGTCATGCCACCCTTCAGAAATTATTTCGCCATCTTTTACCAATATACAACCTACTAATGGATTTGGATGAACCTTTCCTCTGCCTCTTTCAGCAACCTCAATTGCTCTTTGCATGAATACAATATCTCGTTCTGACCAATCCATTCTTTTAGTCCTAAGACTCCTCCCTTTTTGTTTTGATGATAATTTAATTACAATAAGAAGGCTTTCAAGTCATGACCTTATCCCAGCGTCTATGTCTAAATTTTTCTGCATTGTAAATCCGGCTAGTAGAGATCATACTTGTGGTAAAAAATGGCCCTCCATTGCTGCAATGTTACAATCAAAAGGAATCGATGTAGTAACTNACCTTACTGAGAGAGTAGGACATGCAAGTGAAATAGCGTGGGAATTGCGTAAAAAAGAGATTGAAGGCCTAATTGTAGCAGTNGGTGGTGATGGAACCGTGCATGAAGTTGCTAGTGCCTTACGTGGTAGTAACATTCCAATGGGGATACTTCCATTTGGTTCAGGAAATGATTATGCTATTACTCANGGAATCTCTCGTAGCAATGTAGATGATGCAATCGATGTTCTTGTAAATGGAGTTGATAGACTTTGTGCAGCATGGCGTTTAGAAGGCTTTCCAGCCACAAGTCAAGGTGATTATCCTTCACCAAAATCTAATGAATGGGACGGACCTGCTCAACATTCAGGTAGGGTTGTAAGATGGGTATTCCTAGAAACAGATGCCGGAATTACAAGTGCAATTTCAAGGGCTAAATTATCACGAGCAAAATGGATTAAAGGTAACAAAAAATATACCTATCTAGGAATTACAACAATTCCATTTTGGAAACGAAGAAAGGTTTGGTTGAAATTAGATGANAATGACGGAGANATACTTGATTTCACAATGTTTGCAGCAACGACTGGAGAAACTTTTGGTGGCGGATATCAAGTTAGTCCAGGAGTTTCACCANTTGATAAAGAAGGATCAATCGTCTTCGCCCCANGACTTTCAAGAATCAAAATGNTATCTCTTATGGGACCTATTAAGAAGGGAAAGCATATTGGTAAATGGGGAATTACACAACAAAAAGCTAATCGTATCGAAATAAAGCCAGTTGATTCTAATGGTAATATTTCTGAAGAACCATTATCATTACCGACTTGGGTTCAAACAGATGGCGAACCAGTAATTGTTAGTCCTGCAATTTTGGAGTGGCATACAGAACAANTTTTAGTNCGCGGAGCAAAGAATGTNCCTTGGGCTTAAAATGAAAAATCAGAGAACTCATCACTATCATCAAGATCTGGTTTCCTTTGCGGAGGAGATTTTCTTACTGGCGGACCTCTTCTGGTAGATTTATCATCATTATTTTTTGTTTTTCTTACTGCTCTTCTTTTTGGAGGNCCTCTTCTTTCTGAAGAATCATATACTTCATCATTAGATGAAACACTCTGTCTTCCTGTGACCCTTTTTCTTTCAGATGATTCTCTAGTTGTTCTTTGTGGTGCTGAAAATTCAAATCCATCATCATCACTATCATCATTAGCATTTAGAATATCATCTATATCAAAAGCCAGAGTATGGCCAATTCTTTCCGTAGATTCACCTAGATTTATTCCTCCTGAATCGATTGAATCTTGTAATTGATCTCCCATATCNTATGCATCATCNGTAAGTATGACTCCTCCTCCACCNAATTCTGCACCTTGCCCTCTACCTTCTCCAATTGAACTTAGTACACTTTCAACATCGAAATCATCCAACTTTTGAGTAACTTTTGATTTACCTTCATCCTTTTCTTCAGTTGCAATCATTGAACCAGCAGACATATCAAGACCATCCTTCTTAGCTTTCTTTACATCTTTTCGAACAACTTTNGCCATCTTCATTTGAGCATCAGTTAGCATTGCTTTTGCTGCAGATTTTGCGCCTTGTCTTTCAATACCTACAGAGAATGTGAATAGTAAGAATGCACCCCCGCCCCCAGCAATTAATACTAATAAGAGGTACACATATGTCCCTACATATGGAATATCACCTTTTTTCCAACCATTTCCATCCATTGATACAGATTCATCTTCGAGATTTATTCCAGTTACAACCATAGCAATTCCTGTTTGCTGTAATTGAATTGCTCTACAATCTTCTCCTACTTCCCATTGCCCATTAACTACTTGTGCTGTTGGATTAAGAAGATTTACTGCATAACCAACAATTTCAATTGGTTGATGCCACTCGTTTAATGAAGCAAAACCCTCGAGTACTTCTTCATTAGCTGGAATTAAACCAACGACTCCATATTTTGAATGATCAAGACTACTACTATCTAATTTAGGCATAGTAGAAATAGTTGTAGGCATATCCCATTCTTTTACATTGAATTTATCATAATCCTCAAATGTTTTTTCTTTTGCGACATTAAATGAATCAAGCCCAATAAAAACAGATGTAGTAATTACTTTTTCACTAGGTTCACTTACGCCTTCCGTAAAATGTTTACTTGCAACTAGCCATCCAGAGACTCTTACTTCTTGGGTTACTTCTCCAGTAGATCCAGCTTTTATTTCTCCACCAGCATCATCACAACCTTGTAAGTTTAAATCCATCTGAGAGGTACCTTCAGAAATTTTTGATGTGACATTGAATAATGTTTCTGGGTTGTTATCCCATTTTGTTTCAAATTCTCCATTTCCACTGCCCCATTCCGCAATTGGTGCCCCAAAACAACCCCCTAATAGCATTGAAATCAGGAAAACAGTTGCCAGAGAGACTCGGCCCATGTCTATCCGATACCCTCTTCCATTGAAAAAGAGACGGTTGAAATATAAGCAAATACTTGAAAGTAACTAGTCTTCGGATGTTTAGGCGGAGGTCGCATAGCCTGGTATTGCGCCGGTCTTGAAAACCGGTGTCCCATGGACTCGGGGGTTCAAATCCCTCCCTTCGCGCTTAACTTTTCAGTAATTTCATATCTTTATTTCAACAAATTCATTATTTGTTCTAGTTTCATATATTTTCAAATCTTTTTTTCTAGATAGCTTCCCTACTAATTTTCCATATGGTGGAAATAAAGGAAAAGGACTCCAATCAATTAAACTACCATCCTCTAATTTATGTTTAGTTTGATGTAAAGGACATTTAATACATCCGTCCTCTATTTTTCCACCATATGCTAAGGGCCATCTCATATGTCTGCAAAGTGCTTCAGTAGCAAAATAACCATTCTCAGATTGCCCGATTAGAATTAATTTCTTAGCAACTTGAATCATTTTTTTCTTGCCAGGTTTTAATTTTTTAATTTTTATTGCATTATGCCATCTCATAAATTTCACCTAAACTAAAATTTCTGACATTCCACCATCTAAGTGTAAAACCTGACCAGTAAAATTATCTGGAGCATCTGTTAATAGCCAATTGATACTTTTTGCAATCTCTTCAGGTCGATTAATTCTTTTTATTGGAATCATTTTTTCTGAAGCATCACGAACTAAATCTGATCTTAGTAGATTTTCAGCCAATCTTGTTTCAGTTAATCCTGGAGCTACTGCATTAATTCTTACCCCTCTTTTTGCATAAGTTGCCGCAGCAGAACGAATCATTGATTCTACACCTCCTTTGGCAGCAGCAATAGCTTCATGATTAATTAATCCTAAACTCCCAGCAACACTAGAAGTAAAGACCATCCTACCTCCGCCATTTCTTAGCATTGTCTTACCGCCTAATGAAAGTGTTAAGAAGGCGGTTGTAAGATTGGTATTTATTACTTCATTGAAAGTTTCAACCGTCATTGCATGTGGTGGCTTAATCATAATTGAACCTACTAAATGCGCGATTCCACTGATTTTTCCATCACCCTTTTCTAAGGTATGCTCTATTGCTTGAGTTAATCCATCATTATCTAAAGCATCTCCAATAATTATTGAAGCACCTAGTGATTCAAGATCTTTAACTCTAGTTTCATCTCTAGCATATAATGTTACATGATTTCCTTTTTCTAGTAGTATCTTAGCGACAATAATACCAATATCACTACTTCCTCCAACAATTAGATATGAATTACTCATACCTTTGGTATTTGTATTAGATATTTATACTACTGTTCGTAACTGTAATATTTACTCAATTTCTGTTTTTCTTTTGTTAAACATTAATCCAGCAAGTAATGCTACCATCAGAATTCCGATACCAAACCCAGGTGTACTGTTAGAATCATCTGAAGAATCTTCCACAGTTCCTGCACCTACGATTATTTCTCCTTTCATGTTGTTTGCCACATGAGGTTCACAAACGTAGTAGAATGTTTCATCTTCTGTAAAGGTGTGTCTAAAGTCTACAGTAACTTGTGGCTCTCCACTATAAATTCCATTAGTCATTGCCATTGTGGATGTTTCACTATCGACTTGAGCAACGTTGTGCCCCATAGACTCATCATCCCAAATCCAACAAACAGTATCTCCAACCTTAATGTATACTTTTACTTGATCATAAGCCATCCCAGTTGAATCTATTCCGATAATTACATCACATTCTGAGGTATCTTTCTCAGTTGTGGTTTCAGAATCATCTTCATCTTGTACAGAATCAGTAGTGTCTTCTGGAGGCATCAATACCTTGTCTATTACGTGAATAACTCCGTTACTAGCTGGAACGTCAGCAAGAGTTATGTTTGCATCTTCTATCTTAACAACTCCGTCACTTACAGTGAAAGACGCACTATCTCCATTAAGCATAGTTACTGTAAGTTCATCAGTTACATCTGTGGAAGCGACAGATCCAGAATATACATGATAAGTTAGTATATCTAC
>NZRR01000033.1 GCA_002696315.1 Methanobacteriota archaeon
TATTTATTTGAGGAAAAGCTACTATAATGGCAACTAAAACTACCAAAGATATGATTTGAATTTTTCCTATCTTTTCAAACATCTTAATTTCTCCTAAGACGTTCACTCAAGAGTTTACTAATAATTTTACCGTCTGCTCCGCCACCAAGCTCTTTGATTACTACTCCCATTAATGGTCCCATCGCCCCCATTCCTCTCTCTGCAACAAAATCTGCTCTTTCATCTAAAATCCTATCTATTACCTCTTCTATTGATCCTAAATCAGATGGTTTTAATCCTAAAATTTCTGCTTTTTTCATTGATTTTTCAATAAAATTAGTTACTTCTCCGTCCAGATTAGTCCCCCCTTCAAGAATCATATTGATTCCTAAATCAACAAGTCCATCTCTAGTAACTCCTCCTGATTCCCTTACTAACAATAATGCCGCTAGCATTTTAATACTTACTTGATTAATATCAATCCCAACACCTTCTGCGATTTGTAATCGACTAGTTTCTAATAACATTGATGCCCAAGCTTTAGCAGGTAATTTGTTTAAATCTGAATCTAAATTACCGCGGACTCCAGCAAAAAATTCATCATCTAATTGTCTTGAAACCAATTGTTTTTGTTGATCGGATGAAATCGCAAATGAATTCAGCCTATCTATTCTTTCGGATTGTGATAATGGCAATCTTTTAGATATCTCTTTCCAATAAGATTCTGTTAATTCAAAGGTAGGTACATCCGTTTCTGGGTACATTCTAGCTCCTGTCGGTAAAGGCCTCATTGCCGAAGTCGTACCATCTTCCGGTGCCCCTTTGGAAATAACGACATTTCTAACCTCTTGTGGAATCCTATGCCAAGCCATTCTTGCTCGGTTAATTACTGATTCTAGAGCTAATTCTGCTTGCCATTGAGGTGCACAACATAGTGCAAATGCATCATTATTATTCAAATCTAATAATTCTTTAACTGAATTAACTTCTATCTCTGTTATTCCATATGCGGGTAATTCATCACTGTGAAAAATTCCTGCAACTCCTGCTAATTTTGCTGCACTTGCTAACTCTCTACCAAGTCTTGGTAATTGTGCTCCATCGGAATCTAGAGTTTTTGAACCGAGTTTTCCTGCAAGATAGGGTAATTTAACTGCAAGCATCACTCCGCCATTAGAGATTGTTTTTTCTATCATTTTTGATTCACAATTAGAAAATGCTTCTCCAACATTTTGAATCTCCAGAGGAATTTTTTCTTCCATTGTTTTAGATATTTGAGATTCAATTTGGACCTCGGTATTTCTCCTATCTGGAGGAAGCAATGGCATTTCCAATTCCTCCCTTAGAGTGTTTGCTAAACGGTAAAAATGTAATTGTCGTACCATTTCTAATTGAATGATTTTAGGAATCCATTCTAAATCTTGACAACCTTTGATTTCTACTCTATCACCACATGCTATTGAAACATTAAGATCTTGTCGAATTGATCCTAATCCTCTTCTAACTCTTCTTGTATCCCTCAATAGTCCACCTAAGGCTATTGCTGTTTCTTTTGCATGTTCTGGAGTAATAATATCTGGTTCTGTAGCAATTTCGACTAAAGGAATGCCTAATCTATCCAAATTCCAAGTAACAATTTCTCCATCTTCAGTTAATTCTGAAGAAAGTTTTCTCGCACTATCCTCTTCAAGACAAATTACGGAAATACCGACTTTTCCTGCATTTGTAACTAAATTCCCATGTGTTGAAATCAAAGTGGTTCTTTGAAATCCTGAAGTATTTGAGCCATCAACAACAGTTTTCCTCATTGCTTGAAGAGTTTCTACTGGATGAGCATTTAGCATGGCTGAGATCATTAATGAAATATCCACAGCATCTTTATCGTGCTCTAAAGGAGGCTGGTCATCTAATTCAATTAATCCTGAATTTGGGGATTGAACATAGATAAAACTTCTATTTCTTTTAGTTTCAAATCTTGCTGCAATATCAATTTTTCCACCTTCTCCACTTGCCGCTCTAAGTTTTCTTTTAGTTCTTGTTAAATTGGATGGAATATTATCAATGGTATAATCGAATAATTTACCTTCTTCTCTAGAATGTAATTTACCTGTTTTTAATTGTTGATGAATTTCTAAACCACACATAAAGCCTAATTGCTGAGGATTTAGGCTATTAATGTCTGAAATATCTCCAATTGGTTCCTCAGCCATAATAATCCCAAACGTAACTAACGAATAATAGTGATTCAAAGATATTAGTTTTCAAGGTAATGCCCATGAACCAAAACTAGGTGAGTAAATTGTTCCGTTTATCCTTAGTGTTTCTAAGGTTTGCATTACTCTATCATCATCAAATCCTTCTGTTCTTGCTCTTTGTAAAATATCATATGTTGTGGGATTTACTTTAGTTCCTTCAAAAATATCACCAATTGTTCTTTTTAAGAATGATTCTAAATTTCTACCTTTTGTTGTCTTTCCTGATTGTATAGATGTTTCATCAAAATTATCACCCATTAACTCATGTCTCCAGTTTTCAAAAAGACGTAATGCTCTTCTTACATCTTCTTCCTCTGCTACATCTGAAAGCCTTACTTTAGCTGAAGCTTCTGTCATTCTTGAAAGTGCTTCCAAAGCTCTGGCAGTAATTGTAATCACATCTTTTCCTTTTTCAAGATTATCCGCAGAATCTGTAACTTTACCTCTCATAGTAGTGTAGTAATCGATGATTCTCTTTCTTGCATGATCATCAAGTACTGGATGGTGATTTCTCTTTGCATAAGCAACATATTTTCTAAACATCTCCCTACTCAAAACTTCTTTTCCTTCGTGATCTTTAGTTGATTCTTTAGTAGGGTCTAACATCGGGTCAATCTCATTACCTTGTTCAATTGAAAATTCATCAACTCCTGTTTGACGGTTAGCCAAAATATGTGAGGCTATTTTTCGATCATATTCTTGTCCAGGTGTATCTGCCATTAGCCAAATCACATCAAATCTTGAAAATAATGGAGGAGGTAAATTGACCTGTCTTGTATATGGCCCTGCTTCGTCAGGGTGTAAAAATCGTCCTCCTTTAGGATTTGAAGCCGCTAAGATTGAACATCTTGTTCTTAATTTAGCATTAATTCCTGCTTTAGATATACTAATTGTTTGTTGTTCCATTGCTTCGTGAATCGAGGATCTGTCTCCATCATTCATTTTATCAAATTCATCAATAGATGCTAAACCAGTATCTGCTAGAGGGAGAGCTCCAGCCTCTAATGTCCATCGCCCATCACTTGATGAATCGGGAACTGCTGCTGCCGTTAACCCCGCCGCAGAGGCGCTTCTACCACTAGTGTATTGTCCCCTAGGGGATAATTCAGACATATAATGTAATAATTGAGATTTTGCTGTACCTGGATCACCCATCAAAAGAATATGCATGTCTCCTCTTTGACGAGTGCCNTCTGGATTACGTCTTGCTACTCCCCCAAAGACTTGTAATAGAAGACTTTCTTTGACATTATTGTAACCAAAGATAGATGGGGCAATACTCCTAGTTAACAATTCATATATATCTTCTCTAAAACTAAGTTCTTTAATTTCATTCTCATCTTCAACAGAAATTTTTACATCTTCAAAAGGAGTATTACGCTGCTCATATGAATTCACTCTTAAAAAAATATCAAATACAGATGTTTTTTTACCGCCTTTTTTCTGTGAACGAACAAATAATTCTCCATTTGCTACGATACGATCACCTGGTAAAATTTCCCCCGCTATTTCACCTTCAATTAAACATCTCAATCTTTCGGGCTGTACTCCTCCACGTAATTTTTCTGGAGGTTCTTGTAATTCTATAAATTGCGTATTTTCCATAACACTTTGTGAGGGGACAATCTCAAATCTTGCTTGTGGTTTTTCTGCACCACAACCAGTATTTGGATCACATATTGTTGGCTCTATTAATTCTTGTTCATTGGATTGATATATCATTTGAATAGCCTCACAATTACCATTACAACATCTAAATGCTGCTTCGACTACCCTAGGTCTAACTGCACTTATTTTGACAACAATAGCATCAATTGCTAACATACTTCCAACATCATCTTGCCTAATTTCCCTAACTGCCCTTCGTTGATCCGGAGGTAAGTCTCTTACTCTTATTTGTGGACTAATTTGATAGTTTTTTTCTTTACAAATCTCTCTTAATCCACTATCACCACATTTTAAAAATAAATTAGGATTATCTAATAATATTTCAGCAAAATCTTGATCAAAATTATACAATTCTCTAAAAGATACCACTAAACTCCTTTGTTCTGGCCAGTTTAAAGCCAGGGCTCCAATATCAGAATTCTCCTCGAGAAAAGTCATCCAACGTGCTTTAATTTCATTAGCATGCATAACTTCACTCTCACGGGGTAAACAAAACGGTACGCTACAGTTCTTAATATAAGCGATTTTACCCCCTTGTTTCCACTGGAAAAATCAATCTATTTCTGTAAGCGCTTTTTCAAAAAAAGTGCGTTTCTACTGGGCTCAAAATTACATAATTTTAACTTTATTTTTCAAAATAAAAATTTCGCCGGAAGCGTCACTCTCAAAACGGAGTACGCAGAGGATATGATGTGACAGACAAAGATAAGGTGGACTACGCAAGTAGTGGAGTAGACATCGATTTAGAAGGTAAAGCCGTCAATTCTCTAGTAAGTGAATTAAATTCTCCTCCACGTTTACCTGGAGAAATTGGCTCACTGATTGATCATCCTGGAGGTTTTAGTGGTATCATTGACTTTGGTGATGAATTGCTTGCAATGTGTACTGATGGTGTGGGTAGTAAACTCATGCTAGCAAGTAAACTAGGACAATGGGAAACTGTTCCAATTGATTGTATGGCTATGAATGTTAATGATTTATTGTGTATAGGTGCTGAACCGATTGCCTTTGTTGATTATATTGCTACACCCAAACCAGATCCAGAAATTCATGCTGCATTAGGAAGAGGATTAGCTAGAGCCGCTGAAATTGCAAATGTTAGTTTAGCTGGTGGAGAAACTGCTTCACTTCCCGATATCGTCACTGAATTAGATATGTCTGGAACATCATTAGGTTGGTTACCTAAAGGTGATCAATTAACTGGCGAAAATATAATTTCAGGAGACATTCTAATTGGAATACCCTCATCAGGTATTCATTCAAATGGATTCTCACTGGTTAGAAAAATTTTAGATCTATCCAATGCTGATTTAGAAATGCCTCCCCCATTTAATGCTAAAAGTAAATACAGAGAAATTGAAAGATTCGATACAAATAAAGAACTAACTCTAGGGGAAGTACTTCTTAACCCTACTAGAATTTATGTTAATCCAATGATTCCATTATTTGAGGAATGTCGAAAAAATAGTTCTCCTTGCAAATATAGTGACATCAAGGGAATAGCGCACATAACAGGAGGGGGTTTATCCAATCTTTTGAGATTACATCCAAGTCTTGGTTACCATATTGATAATCCATTACCTTCCTTACCTGAGTTTGATTGGTTACAGGAAGTTGGAGGGGTAAGCGATTATGAAATGGCACGAACCTTCAATATGGGAATGGGGTTATGTNTCGTTGTCAGTAAAGAAAGTGCAAACTCTATATTATCATGGTTGAAAGAATATGAGATCCAAGGATGTGCCATAGTTGGTTGTGTTAATGATAATGGACATCGAGTAACTCATATCAACCCCGACATATGCTTTGAGCACTACTGAGGTAGTGAGTTTGCAGGGTAAACCGCCGGGATGGCCAGGAATAACTTGGATTGAAGGAAAAACTGTACTACAAATTCCTGATATTGAAGGACAGGCCGAATGGAGAGTTGGTCCTGCAAATAAAAGTGACTCTCCAGTGTTCCATAATGTAGCAATGGCGAATAATAGAACGAGAAGTGTTCTATTATTAGGGTTAGCAATAAAAAATAAATGGTTATTAAAAGAAGGAAAGTTACGTGTTTTGGACGGATTAGCTGCGAGTTCGTTACGTTCAAGAAGGTGGCTAAATGAATTACCTGTAGAACTCGCAGAACAGCTTGAAATCATCTCAGTAGATCGAAATGATGAATCTGTTGCCTGGGCATTAGCGAATCATGAAAAACATCCACCTAAAAATTCAAATCCAGAACAATTATCAATTCAAAATGGTGATCTTAGACAAATTGTATATTCAGGTGGATGGCAATGGATTGATATTGATCCATATGGTTCTCCAATCCCATTTCTTGATTCTGCAATGCAAAATTTAGCTCGTAAAGCAATATTACAAGTTAGTGCTACCGATACTGCTGCTTTGTGTGGAACATATCCTCAAGTAACAAGAAGAAGATATGCTGCCTATGCAGTTAATGATTCTGTTACTCATGATACTGCTATGAGGATTCTATTAGGTAATATTGCCCTTTGTGCTGCAAGACATGAACGTTCAATAGAGCCCCTAATATCTGTTTTTGATGGACATCATACAAGAGTAAGTGTGTTGGTGACTCCAGGGAAAAAAAATGCTTCAAATGTATATAATAATCTTGGATGGAGAGTTAATGAACCCGATAAAAAAACAATTTCAGCAGCCATAAAAGCAGGATTACATAACTTAGGGTGTGCAAACATTCCGCAACCAAGAGTATTTTTACCCTATAATTCTCCTCCAGAATCTTTAGCAAATGGTAAGGTCAGTGGCCCGTTATGGATTGGACCACTAGCAAGAGAGGATGTTTTAGAACAATTAACTGAAGAATATGCTCTGGAAATTTGTGGTATTTCTAAAGAAAAAGATGAGAATATAATCTCTCTCACAGGTTGGAATGATGAAGATATAGAAAAATCAAATAGAGGTGTAGTTCGAAGTATCAAGAAATTATACGAATCAAAAGATGCTGTAGGAATAAAAGGATTAGTTACTATGGATGAATTGCCACAATGGACAGATATTGGTGGTCCTCCGAGTCCTAAAAAATTAGTCTCAAAATTAAAGGAGCGGGGATTTAAAGCGTCTATATCTGTAATTTCAACTCCTGCGATTCAGACCAATGCACCTTGGAATGAATTAATTGAAATCGTCAAAAATTTGGCTAAGCAATAGTTTAACCGATCATTGGATCTTGAGTATCATAATCATCATCTTCTGGTGCTGGTAGTCTTGCCATCCTTGCTTCAAGTGCTTCTCTTAAATTGGTATCAAATTGATGCGCTTGCTCTAGTAATTCGTGTAATGATAATTCTAATCCTGTGATCTCTGTAATTGCTTCAATTGCTGTTGCTGCTGCTTTGGGATCTGGGAATGTCGGATTACATTCCGCTAACAATGCTGTTACATCTAAACCTCTTCTATGGCCCTCTGCCAACAAATAGCCTGCAATCCCCGCTACAACCCCTCTTTTTATTGATTCGATGCCTAATTTTTGTAAGGCTTTTCTTGTCTCTTCTATTGATGCAACTGCAAATAATCCAGGGCCCTCAACTTCATCTGGCGATTGTCTAACCAATCCATCAACAATAATCAATTTACTAAATCCCCCCTTAGTAAACCATTCTAATACGGTATTTGCAAATGATATATCTTGCTCTGGAGGAAAAGGAACTTCTGCGATAAATACACCTAAATTATCTCCTTGATATACTCTTACAGGATGCTTTGGTACTGAATCTTCAACCAACGCAAGTGCGGGAAAGTCCTGATGCATAACAGTTCCAATTTCATCAATATCTAAACTTCTAATAACGTGATATGCTGCTATACTTCCTACCATTCCTGCTGTTGAAAATCCGCAAATTGCTAATCCCCCTGTTGAGGGATTTGAATCTGGATTTAACACTAATGAGTAAGTATTTCCAACTGGCGACACCATTCAAATCGACACTCCGAGAAGGGGGTTAGAAAAAAGATTGACGATTTCACTCGTTCCATTCTTCCCAATCGTCCATATTTGGATCTCTATACCACCATTGACCATTTTCATCTTCCCACCATTCAGTTCCGTCTTCATCTACACTGTAACCAGGATCATCTTCATAATCATTAGATTGTTGACTTTGCCTAACAAATTCCTCTCCTGCAGAACCACTTAAGCGTCCTCGATTTGTTTCTCTCTCAAATGGTTCTTCGGATACTGGCGCACCTCCATATGATTGCCCTCCTGATCTACCAAGAATCCTATCTAATGGATTCTCCATGTCCTCATCTTCATCATCATCCTCCCAATCGTCATCCCAATCATCGTCATCTCCCCTGAAAAATCTTACAATGATGACGATGGAAATTAGAGCAATTAATGCTCCACCACCAATTAGACCAAGCATCAATGGATCTTCTAAAATTCCAGCTTTTGTATCGGCTGATTCTTCGTTAATCACGGGTTCTGTTCCTCCGCCAGTATTGTCGTTGTCTCCATTATCATTGTTGTCAGTATTATCATTATTTCCTGAATTATCATTTCCAGTATTATCATTTACAACTTCTGTAATACTACCATTAAGCCAAAACTCTACTGAATAAGTAATATCTTTCATTTGATTTGTTCCCGTAGGAGTTAACCATGTAAATGTAAATTCAGTATTAAAATTAGTTAATACCGGGTCATTTGTATCTTTATTTGTTTCAGTTAAAACTGTGGGTGAAAATGTGCATGTAACTTGAGCATTAGCTCCCACGAATGAGGGGCAATTAATTCCCATATCAATTCCGCCAACTGAAACTTTATCTGGGTGTTCGATAGTGATAAATAAGTCATTAGAGTTGATTAATTCACACTCTCTGTTTGAATTTTGTGAGTTGGCTACATTTTCTATCAACCACTCAATTGTAGGGCATTCTAATGTGAGATCAATAATATCAATTTGATCTTCCAATTGTGAAGGGGCACAACCATCGGAATCTACTTGCCCTACTTCATTACCTGGAGTATTTGGACACAAATCATCGTCGTTCAAAACAAAGTCTCCATCATCATCTAAATTTGCTTGTCCAGAATCATCATATTCAACTAATGTTGCATTTAATTCAAAATTATTTAGATATTTCCAAGCTGCTGGATTATTTGGATTAGCAGAATTATCAGGAGTTATTAGAACATATCCTCCTTCTGGCATTGCATCAATAAATACGTCTAAATTACCATCTAAATCCATAATTGATTGTTTTGTTGTACTAGTTAAACTTCCATCATTTTTATAATATTTGAAAGTAACTTCAGTACCTAAAAATGCAGCTTGTTGCCAATCATGTTCTGCAATTAAAGAAACCTCAATGTTTGTGTCTCCAAATTCATCGACCATAACAACGGTGGTGATAAGTGAAAAATAAGCGGGGACAACAATATCAATATCTTTAAGTTCTACATCTGAAGAACCTAAAGGTCCTTTTTCTAATGTTTCCTCTCGCCCATCATAATGAGCCATTATCTCCATAACTCCTCCATTAACACTAATACTTTCACTTGCTAAATCTATCCAATTAAATTGGACATTAGCAGCCCCTGTATTATCTGTTGTTGAATTGAAAAAGAACTCGTATGCCTCACCATCAGGATCTACAATTACTGTAGTCATAATATTAGCATCTTCAATTGGTGAGCCCGTATCAGATAATAGAGATAATGAAATAATTGTAGGCTCATTTCCACCAACAATTAAATTTTCATCATCTATGGAATTTCCAAAGATTATTGCAGATGATAATTCCATAGTAAGTTCTGTTGTAAGTTCATTGTTATTCAATGCATAAACGGGCCCTAATGCAGTAACGAATGGGTTTGAACCGGAATCATTTGTTGCTACAACTGCAACCCATAATGCTTGTTCATTGTTAATCGTAGCTGAAGGTACCAAAATATTACCATCATCACCTCTAATTGCACTTGTATAAATTGCAGAATGTGAAGTTTCTGTGTGTAAAAGTGTATATACCGAATCCATCAATGTTGTGTCCGTGAAATTTTGAGTAGATACGAATACATCATAGAATCCCGTATAACGATCATCTACCTCATCCCATGTAATATCGATACTACCTCCTTGATCCATTGGAGTATCAATTGCTACAACATTTTCTACACGAGGGATCGCTGGTAAATCTACAGAGATTACATTAGAAAGCATACTCTCTAGTCCGCCAACTGAAAATATTGCTTTAACTACATACTCATAATGTCCACCCTCTACTAATCCAGAATCTATGTAAGTGACATCTGTGTGATCGCCTGATTTATTGATCAGCAGATTATAATCCCCTGGGAAGGTTGCATTTACTGCGGTTGAACGATATAATTCATAAGATGAAAAATACTGACTACCAGTAATAACTTCTGACCACCGTAGTTCGACTAAATCTTCTTGTACATCGATCGCTTGAAGATATAATGGTTCTAAATCCGGTAAGTCTGGATGGCCTGGAGTTGTAACTAAATACAAATTATCTACATTAAATTCACCGGCATTTGTTGATGAAAATAACAGTGGTAATGTAAAATTGCCGGTTCCAAATTCCATTGCTTCTGAATTAACATATGTTGTTAAATTATGTCCAGAGCCATCATAAAAGTCCTCTAAATGGTGTGACCATTGATACGTAATTCTCAAATTTTGAAATACTACTGAACCCGCAGTAGAAATATCAATTATTGAAGAGATTGTCATCATATCATTTCCATAAGCATCTGTATATGTTGGATAAGTTTGCTGATTTAATTCGATAGTATTTGAAATTGAACTTGTGGAATCTGCTGCTCTAATTAATTGTGAGCCGTTCGCTCCAGAATCTGCTTGAGCAAAACCTTCTGCGCTTAATTCGATAATACCATCCGAATCAAAATCAAAATTCATTTTATGCCAAGAATCAATAAAAATTCCATTATTCTGTTCTCCACAATATGCTATTATTTCCGGATTCTGATCTCCATTAATGTCTCCAAAAGTTGTTAATGTGGGCATCGTCCTAGGAGTTAAATTTCTATTTGAATTAGTAAACGTTCCACCTACAAAATTGTAAACCATTAGAGAGCCATTCATTGTATTATCATCATTGTCTGCAGTAGCGTTTTCTGGAATTAAAATATCTTGGACTCCATCACTATCGTAATCAATCATTATTGCATTCTCTGGGGCTTCAAGGCCTGACTGAGTTGAAGATACATAAGTTCCGGACATATCGTCTGAAATTAATAATTCTCCTGAAGTCCCTTGGCCCCAGGTAATTATATCATCAAATGTATCTTCATTCAAATCTTCTAACCAAAGAAAACTAATATCTACATTATTAAATGACGAAAATACTGCTGTAAATTCATTTGAACCTGGATTCCATGCAAGGGTGTCTGCTGTGAGTTGATCCGAAATAAAAACCAATGTAGCATTATCATTTCCTTGCATAATGTTCCCAATATCGAATTGTGAAATTCCTGTCTGTTGATAAACTCCGCCAATCATAGTTTCATAGGCCCATTCGTCAATAAATTCAAATCCGGGTATACTTTGTTTCCACTGATAAAGTCCATAACTTCCCATAGCATCAGCATAAACAATATCTCCAAATCCATCTAAATCTACATCTGCAGCCTTAACAAAAATTTCCTGACCGCTGGATCCNCCTGTTAATTCTTGTGGGGCTGAAAAACTATTTTGTGCTGGTGACCATAAATGGTAGCAAAATCTACCGTTTTGAGGTGTCCAAACCAATACGTCATCGTGTCCATCACCATCAAAGTCGGTGATTTCTAAATGTTGTACATTATTACAAGTTTGATGCCAAGAAATATTTGTAACTCCATCATTATTTGAATTGTTATTAATCCAACCAATCGCCGGAAGTAAATCTCCATTTCCAGTATCCCATGAGCTTGAAAGAACCATGATTTCATCTAAACTATCATTATCATAATTTAAAGTTGTAATATCAATAATTGAAGATTCAAGCATCCACCTACCACTATTATCTGGGATGAAATCTACAGATAGCAAAGAATCCTCTAAATTAATATCTTGAGGTAGGATAAATTCTGGTCCTGGCCAATTTCCTGCAGAGTTAGAAGAAAAGTTAATGATACTGTCATCAGAAAATCTAGTTTGATTTCCTAAATGACCATATCCTGTACCATTATAACCGTATTCAGGAGTTCCGTCTTCATTCATATCTAACCAAATATTTCCTGGACTATTACTAGAGTTGTATGTTAATCCAAGATTTAATGCTTCAACAGTGGAATTACGAGGAATCTCTAGAGAAGCACCAGGTTGAATCTGATTCCCGAATGAATCAAACTGAATAATCACGAAATTATCATCATTTGAAAAAGTTGTCCTCAAAGTAGAATCTGTAGAAATATTAGCTGTCGCTGAAGGGATTAATACTACTGCTTGTGCTAATAGCATCATCATAATTAACAAGATTGTTTTTTGTTTACTTTTAATCATACTAGACATGGGCGTACTCCTCGTCATCATATACGCGAAGCCCTCATCATTCTTGTTGGTTTCTTTCAATCAGTGATGCTTAAATCTAAATACAACAGTCTTTTTTCGTATCAAATATCGGAAATTATAGCGTTTTTTAACATAAAGAACGAGTATTTGTAAAAAAAATATCATACAAGAGTTAATAATACAAGTTAACTCACTNATTCCACATGGAAGTAAGTAATTCTCAAAATGCTCGCGTTTATATTCGTGTAGGAGATATTGAAATTGATATTTCTGGAGAACAACAAGAAGTTGATACTCACTTAATGAAAATAATGGAAGGAGAAGAGTGGTCGACTGCATTAACAAAAATACGTTCAAAAAGAGAGACGGCTATTGCAGCAGCTATTCAAGCCGCAAAAAATACTGGTTTACCAAATCGTGGCTCCGCATTCAAATCATTAATTGAGAGTTGTAATATCTCTAAAAAGCCTGACAGAGTTCTGGCCGCTATTCATTATCTAAAAGATGTAGAAGGTATTGATGANGTACCTCCAAGAGTTATTATGGATTTGTTTTTAGATTCACAATTAGAGGCTCCAAAGAATTTATCTTTATACTTAAATAGATTATTTGAAAAAAATTATTTGGCAATTCCTAAAGGTTCTAAAAATAAAAATAAAAATGCAAACTTAACCTTAGAAGGAAGAGCTCATTTGGATAAAATATCAAAGAAATGAGATGTTAAGATGGATGAAGAGAAGTCACCAAAAGATTGGTCCTTTACATCACACGTAGGTGCTGACCTAAGAGGGATTGATCTTTCGGGTGCAGATTTAAGACGTGCTGTATTTGATAATGCAAATTTGGAAGGTGCAAATTTAACAGGCGCGGATTTAAGAAAAGCTTCTTTCAAGAGATCTAATCTAATGAAAGCGGCATTTGATGGGGCAGATATGAGAGATGCTAGTTTTATTAAAGCCAAAATGAATCTTTCAAATTTTCAAGGTTGTCGTCTAGAAAATGCAGATCTCAGAGGAATTAGGGGGCGTTATGCAATATGGCGTAATGCAAACTGGTGGGATGCAAAAATGGATGATGATTTGAAAAAAGCATTGTCAAAAAAATGGCCCAAAGAAGAATAAGTTATTCTTCTTCTGAAAAAGTAGCTATCTTCGGGTTTAGAGGCGGCGATA
>NZRR01000034.1 GCA_002696315.1 Methanobacteriota archaeon
AGATTTACCCCCCTTAGGAGATTTACCTCCCTTAGGAGATTTACCCCCCTTAGGAGATTTACCTCCCTTAGGAGATTTACCTCCCTTAGGAGACTTACCAGCACTACCTCCTTTAGAAACTGAAATTTCTTGTACAGAATGTGAAGCTAAATTTATGTCTCGAGACTTAAATAAAAAGGTCGTAGTATGTCCAATTTGCTCTCATAAGATTTATTTGATTTGATTAATATGCAAGCGATTATTTTAGCAGGTGGGAGAGGTAAAAGACTTGGCGGTTTAACAGATTCTAGAAGTAAAGTAATGCTTCCATTAGCAGGAAAACCGATGCTTGAATGGTTGTTAAATGAATTGGAACAAACCAAAATTAAGAATGTTACAATAGTTCATTATTATGCAGGAGAGCGGATTTTAACTCATTTTGGTTCAGGTAGGGATTTTAATCTAAATATTAAATATTCTAAACAAGAAACAGATCGAGGAACTGTAGGATCATTAATTTCAGGACTTTCTATTTCTGAAAATGACGACAGAGTTTTAATCTTAAATGGGGATAATATCGTAGATTCAAAATCTATAAATTCACTTTTGAAAATTAAAGGAAATGGACTAATTGTTAGCGAGCACAAAACACCTCATAATTTTGGTGTTGTCGAATTAAGTGGTAATTATGTAAAGAGTATCACGGAAAAACCTGATAAAAATCAAATAAAAAGTAGGATTGTCTCAACTGGAGTTTGGTTACTAAATAAGGATGTGTTTGAAAAGATTAAATTAGATTTTGAGGAGGGACAAACTGAATTATCAACTACAATTTCAAAACAAATAAAAGAAGGTTTGAAAATTGAAACTGTTAGAACTGAAAATTGGCATGATGTTGATCACCCTTGGGACTTAAGCACCTTAAATCGTTATTTATTGAAAAGAACTGAAAGAAATTTATCCAAGGAAGCGGAAATTAATGATTTTTCATCAATTGAGGGTGATGTTCACATAGGAAAAGGAACAATAATTCATGCTGGTTGTATAATTCAGGGTCCAGTTCATATCGGTGATGATTGTGAAATTGGTCCACTTGCAGTAATTACTGGTTCGACATCAATTTCTTCAGGGTGTAGAATTGGCCCTTTTACAAGAATAAGATCCTCATTGATAATGCGGGATGTACAAATAGATTCTAATTGTTCTATTCATCATTCAATAATTGGACCTGCCACTTCGCTAAAATCAAATGTACAGGTAGATGCGTCTACAGTTGATAAAATCGTTAGAAACACACATTACCATATTCGTCGCCTCGGCTTAGTAACAGGAGAGGCATGTATGCTTGAACAAGGAGTTATTTGTGCACCAGGAACAATGTTAGGCTCTCAAGTATATGTTAGTAGAAGGGTAAATTTGGAAGGAGAGCATAATACAGGCTCTAAAGTAATTGGAGGTAGTTGAAATGTGTGGGATATTTGGGGTAACTGGAGATTCAAGTACAACAGAATTATTGATTAGAGGGTTAAAAAGAATGGAATATCGTGGTTATGATTCATCAGGTATTTGTCTTGTAAATGGTAAACAACTTATCAGAAAAAGAGCAGTAGGTCCATTATCTAATTTAGAACCACTTGTAGAAAATTTACCCGATTCTGAATGTGGAATTGCTCATACTAGATGGGCAACTCATGGAGCACCTACTCAAGAAAATGCGCATCCACATTTTTCTACCGATTCAAAAATTGCAGTTGTACATAACGGAATTATTGAAAATGAAGTTGAATTAAGAAAAAAAATAAAATCAATTGATGATGGAATCAATTTTCAATCAGAAACAGATTCAGAACTTGTGGCCCATTTACTATCTATTGAATTTAAAAATTCTAAGATCGATATTAAAACGGCAAAAGAAGAAGAGATCCTTTCTTGTTGGAAGTCTGTTTTAGATACTTTAGAAGGATCTTTTGCACTTGCAGTTGTAATTGAAAGTCGTAAAGATTTTATTTTATTTGCCAGAAAATTTGCACCTCTAATTATTTCTCATGATGGAGAAAGAGGAATATTAGCTAGTGATGTTTCTTGTGTAGTTGGGTTGACTGAGAATGTATTTTATCTAAATGAGGGAGATTGGGGGATATTAACAAATTCAGAAGCGCAAATTTTCAATATAGATGGAGATTTAGTTGAAACAGAACCTAAGAAATTAGAATGGAAATTAGGTGAAGCAGAATTAGGCGGATATCCCACATTTATGTTAAAGGAAATCTATGAACAACCAAGAGTAGTTAGGGATTGTTTGAGAGGAAGGTTATCTAGAGATAAAATAAAGGGTTTTTCAATACCATTTAATCCCCGATTATTGAGGATTGTTGGTTGTGGAACTGCATATAATGCAGGACTATTAGCAAGGTACTATATTGAACAATTATCAAAAATACCTGTAATTTTAGACCACGCTCATGAATTCAGGTATGGTGCACCCTCAGGTCCAAAATCTTTGGTAATTGGAATCAGTCAGTCTGGAGAAACTGCTGATACTTTAGCAGCTATTGATGCAGCACAAGAGAGAGGATACCCTACTTTGGGAATTGTGAATGTAGAAAGTAGTACAATTGCTAGAAATGTAGATTCATTACTTGGAATTAGAGCAGGACCTGAAATTGGAGTAGCTTCTACTAAGGCATTTACTGGACAAGTATTAGGTGGATTATTAGTAGCAATGAAATTAGGACAATTAAGTAAGACATTTCATAGAGAAGATCTAAGTTATTTTGATAGACATGCAAGAATGTTACCTACATCTATGGAAAGAATGCTAAATGATCAGAATATTAAAACAAAATTATGGGAAGCGCAACAATATTTTGTTGGGAAAAATCATGCTTTTTTCCTTGGAAGAAATACCTCATATCCAATTGCTTTGGAGGGGGCTTTGAAATTGAAAGAGATTTCTTATATACATGCAGAAGGATACGCGGGTGGAGAATTAAAACATGGACCATTAGCTCTAGTTGAAGAGGGAACACCAATTATTGTAATTGCTTCTGAGGGCTCAAGTCACAAGAAATTATTAGGTAATGCTAGAGAGGTTGCTTCTAGGGGTGCTAAAGTTATTTTTATTACTCACCAAGAAGATGATTTAGCAGAATCTCATGCAGATTTAGTGATTAAGGTACCAAGAACACATGATTTATTACAACCATTGTTATACAATATAATTTGTCAATTATTATCTCTAAATATTGCGGAAGAGCGTGGATGTAATGTAGACAGACCTAGAAATTTAGCTAAATCAGTAACCGTAGAATAACTTAATTTATTGAAAACTTTTGATCCTCAGGACTCCATCTGAAAGGCAAATATCCAAGAGCATGAGCTGTATGCCTCATTTTCACAATTGCTAATTTTCTACTAATTTTATCTCCATCTCTTTCCATTGTTAGATGAATTACTCCATCGGAAAGATAATCTTCAACTCCGAATTCTCCGAATTGTTTTTTATCTTCACCAGTCATTTCACAAATAAATAGTGCAGTAAGTCCCATTCTTCTTACAGCCTCGAATAATCTAAAAATCTCATCTCTCGGATTTTCCATCTTAGTTAATGTAAAGAATGCTCCAAGGCTATCAAAAACTAATACTTCAAATCCGATATTATCTCTATAATTTTTTAATTGTCTAATTAATTGACCCATCCAGTCAACTTTTCCCCCCATACCTTGTTCATCTAATTTGACTCTCAAATCAACTAAATCAATTATTGCAATACGATTTCTAATTCTATTATCGTCTACATCCATACCCATATTTGCCATATGACCTCTCAAACTTTCCTTACTTTGTTCAAGAGTGACGTAGATTCCTGATGTAGGTCCTTGCATTACAGCGTTGTATAACATTCCAAATGAAACACTAGATTTCATTGAACCACTGGCTCCTGCAACTAGAACAATATGACCTTCAGGAATTCCTCCCTGCATCATTTCATCAAGACCGCTTATTTCTGTTGGAATTCTGTTCAAAACTCTCCCCCGTCGACCAAACCAAGAGAGTCTAACACATGAAACTAACTCTTGATAAATTTTAGAAATCTTACAGATTATTTATTGAATGGCGATTATTGGATGAATTAATGAGTTTAGATGGTATTTGGTTAGCCTCAGCATCAAAAAGAAGGTCTGTTTTATTGAAAGATTTTCTCTCTAAAAAAAATTCAGGAATTAAATTAGTTTGTGAACCTTTAATCGAGGACGAAATTTCGCCCAAAAAATCTAGTTTGAAAGAAACAGTATATTCAATTACAAAAATGAAGATGCAAAATGCAATTTTAGAGATTTCATTAGGTAGACTAAACGAGTTGAATTTTGGGAGTAATATTCCTAATTTTTCAAAAATTATCACTATTGTGTCAGATACAATCGTAGAAGATCCAGACTCATTTGAACAGATGTTTGGTAAAGCTTCAGATATTTTAGAAGCAACTAGAATGTTGAAAACCTTATCTGGAAGGAAACATAAAGTGTGGAGTTCTACAGGATTAATAATTCACAAAACTTTGGATATTAATAATGCTCCAGACTTTGAATTTGAAGATTGGTTAGGTTATATTTGGACCGATTATTCTACGGTAGAAATAGATGAACTAAGTGATGAAAATCTATTCGAATTATTGAATTCTAATTCTTGGGAAGAAAAAGCAGGGGCATATGATTTAGACGGAAAAATGTCAGAATATGCTAGAGTTAAAGACGGTGAAAAAATTACCGTCCTTGGATTATCTTCATCAGCAATAAAACATTTAGAAAATTTATTTTAAATTAAGTCATATTTAGATCTATCAATCATAATATCTTTTCCCGGTAATAAAAGTAAATTATCTTTTTGATCTAAAGACCAAACTGGAATTCCTCTTTCGCTAGAAAGTTGCCTTAGACTTTGTCTACAAGCCCGTTGTTGACTATCCATGTGTACCATTGTAGATAAATCAACAACAACTACATCTCCTTGATATAATCTCGATGCCATTGAATCTATTGGTAATCTATTCATTGAATTCGGAGTGACATATCTTAGAGCATTAGATGGGGTTTTTTTAGATGATGAACTAATATGTAATCCTAAATCGTGGAATGGTTCACCTTGAGGTGTTAAAGGTCCATCCCAGTTTAATTTTGTTTTAGATAATTCAGATTGGACGGTAGTTGTTTCAATTTCTAGAGGCTTATTTTCTTCTTCAAGTTGTTTAATTTGATTATTTTTTGTAACATTGACAGACTTTTTACGTTCAACATTTTCTTCAGGATCTGGTAAACCTAGGAAGTGCCAAATCTTTGGAGCCATACTTAACAAACAGACCCTGATTTTTATTGAACTTAAATTTCAGGTATGATTTCATCAATTTTTGTTGTTTTTAAGTTAAAATTAAAATTACGATTTAACCTAATTTATTGTCTAAAACTGCAGATTCAATTATCTTCCATTGAGAGATTATTTGCTGCGCAGGAATTACGATCCTACGTCCATTATCCCAATCAATCAAAGTTTCTTCCCTATATTCAATGCCTAATTTATGTACAATATTTTCTTCATAATTTCTAATCCACATTAGTAAATCTAACATTAGGGAATCACAGTTATTTTTTTGAGACTTAGTTGGGACTTTTAATTTTGGCAAGTCCTTTTTAGTCCAAGGAGGTTTATCCAAAGTTGATTCTTCTGTATATTCTGGTAAGAATTCATATCTTGGCAAAAAAATACTGCCATACTTAGTATCAACATAGAGTATTCCAAATGCTCTTAAATAAATACATTTATTTTCAGAAATTTTTAGTAAGTAAACACTACTTCCTTCACGATCTACAGGTAATTCAAGACGTGAAAATCCTATTTCTAATAACCAATTACCTTCGGATTTTTCGATGTCTTTTCCCCAACACCATATTTGTTGACTCAACAGATTTATAGCATCTTCAACGATTTTTTCTTGGTGTATCTTATGTGCCTTAAGTGTACTAGACATCTTAATGCCCTCTATTTAAACTTCAAAATTGATGCAATATTTGAGACCATCCAAGAAGATGCTGCTGCCAATTGTAGCCAATCGCCATTTGACATTTCCAATCCATTCCCATCTGCATATCCGTATACAAACACACTGACAATCCAACAAAGGCTAGCAATTGTTTGTCCAAGCCATTCAAAACTCTTCATTCTTTCCAAATTTAACAAGTCAAGCACTCCTGTCCGCAACAGGATAGGTCATCCAAGTACATTCCCCATCGTCTGTATGCATCTACGAATTCATCGGTCTCGATTCCCATAGATGAAGCTATTGATTGTGCGATAATTGCAAACCGTTGTCTATATTTGTAAATAAAACAAAAATTTTCGTTTCCATGGCGAACGGCTGGTCCACAAAGATACATTCCAGGAACAATAGTTGATTCATCAGAATCACTTAGTAATGGGAATCCATCATCTCTTTCTTCAAACATGTGTGAAACGAATTTGTGACTTCCTACAAATCCGCTAGCTAATAGTGGTTGAACTTTTGACTCAAAAGTATGTCCATCTTCAGTTTTTAATTCGTATGTATCTCCCACCAAAGTTACTGAACTTACGGGTGTTTCACTGAATAATTCCACATTTTTGCCAAAACTTACATCTTCCATTCGTTCGAAAGAAAATGTAGATAGGGCGATACTTGGATCAGAACTAGCTTCAGCCCAAGGGCTTCCAATATCGAATACTCGTACCTTTTTATCACATCTAGCAAGGTGATATGATGCGTCTATCCCACTTTCATAACCACCAATTATTAGGAAATCATCTCCCTCTAAATCACCATATTTCGGTACAGTGGAAGTGTGTCTACAAAGTTCACTACCTTCAAAACCACTTACACTAGGATATTGAAATTCACCTGCAGCCCAAATTAGGTTTGTAGAGAGTAATGTTTCATTATCTGTTTCAAGATGGAATATACCTTCAATTTTTTCGATGGATTTTACTTCAGTATTTTCTTTTATTGGTAGTTCTAAATAATCCGATAGGCTTTGTAAGTGTTTAGCATACTCTTTTCCAGTCGGATGTTCGACCCTCATACTGAATGCAGGAGAGACACCAATTGCAATTGAATTCAAATCTAGCATTCCTATTGAGTTACTTGGGAATGAAGGAGTAATGAAGCGAGTTTCATCAGGCCAAGAAGAAAATGATGAACCGATAGTATCTCTGTCGACCACAATAAAATTTTCAATTCCTACGTGTTGTAGCGTGATTGCAACACCAATTCCAGCAGCGCCCGCTCCTACAATTATTACATCAAAAACATTGGAACTCTTTCCTTCTTTTTTTATTCCATTTACGTCACCTTGGCTTTTCGACATGATTATCGCGAGATTAATAATCATTTAAAAAGTAGTAATAAATAATTATTCAAAAATTATTATTCTTGCTTAATTTAGAAGTCTAAATCATCATCTTCAAATGCTGATAGGGGATCAGTTTTTGATGGAATATTAGTTTCTAAATTTGAGAGTAAATCAAATGCAGAATTATCTTGTTGAACTGGAGTTGGTTCAGATTGAATATTATTAGTCATTGGATTTTCAACAATCCCCATACTCTGTTCTTGTTGTTGAGAAAGCCATGCTGAACCATAATATGACCATTGTTCCATTGTCCACCCCTCTGGCAATCCCGAATCTGGGATGGGTGGGCCCGTATTTACCTGTGAATTTTGAGCTTGTATGTTTTCTTGTTGATCATTCTGCAATCCAAATTGAGCTGAAACAGGAGCAGCATTTGGCATTGGAGCACTGTATCCCATGCCCATATCAAGTTCTTGCCAACCTTGTTTGTTTGAATAATCGTTTTGTCTTTTTCCTCTAGCAAATAAAAGAATCGGTATTAAACAAATTAATATGAAAATTAATGCTTGTATTCCTATACCGATTCCTAGACTCTCTTCAATACTAGCAACCACACTTCCAATTGGTCCACCCGGTCTTGCTTTCACTTCAATTGTAATTTGTGTTACACATCTTGTTTCATCTGCAGGACATCCTTCTTCATCTCTCACAGTTAGTTGGACGATATATTGTCCTTCACTCAGAAATTCAGGAGTATAATTCGCACCTTGGAAATCAATATCATTGTCTTTTATACCATCTCCATTACTGTCTTGATTGATGTCTTTATCCCACAAGTACTTCAAATCAACTTTGTCTTCGGGTGAATCGGTTGATTTACTTCCATCAAGGAAAACTTCTTCTCCAATATAGACTGATTCAGAATTTGTTTTTATTATGGCTCTTGCAGGCTGATTTGTGACTTCGATATCTAATTGTTGTATCGTTCTAGCCCCGTCATCATCAACTACATGGAATATTACAGTGTAAGTTCCAGATTTCCCCCAAGAGTGGGTCATTTCAGTTCCTTCATAATCACAATCATCATTTGCAGAACCATTGTCATTTGAATTTACAGAGGGATCAATGTCCCAACAAGTAATTAATGAATCTATATCACTCGGAGAATCGCTTGCTTCACCTGTTAATGTGATTGGCATACTTTCACCAACTGTAGAAATTGTGGAGGTTATTTCGATTGTTGGTTCAATATTATTCACTTTAATCCATCTTACTTCTTCTGGGCTTCTAATTGAATTATCATCAACAACATCTAAAGAAATTGTATATTCTCCAGATTTTTCCCAAAATACATCAATTTCCGAAGAACTTCCCGAATCTTGCAATTGCCAAGCTACGGAATTATCGCCCATATTTATTGAACTCCACGTCCAGGATAAATCATCAATATCATTTGGAGAATCAAATGCTATTCCATGAAGATTAACTTCTTGGTCTTCATTTATAATCCAAAATGAGCGATCATCTTTTTCTAACTCTTCTCCATTACTTTTCGCGAGAATATTTGTAATTTCAGGAGGTATATTTAGTACTTTTATTACTATGCTGGATTCAGTTGTTGCTCCATCATCATCAGTAACTGATGCAGTGATTGTCCAATCACCTTCAATCTCTGGAGTTAAAGTACAATTGAACTTGAATGCACCTTGTTCACACGAATCAAAATTTCCATCTCCATCATAATCCCATACAATATCAACTTCTGCTACATCTGGAGGGAGAATTGTATCTATATCTCCACTGTTATCTGCATTAATTGTAACAGATTCACCAACTTTGATTTCATCAAGATCGGAAATTAAATTAATGTACGGGGCTTGATTAAGAATTACAGCCATAATTTTCACTGTAGTTCTATCTCCTTCATCATCTATAACAGTCATATTAACCTCGTAAGTACCGTCATCACTCCAATAATAAGTTAAGATACAATCTTCGCTATACCTCATTTGATTCCAAATATTTCCAGCACCATCTACAGTTTGAATATCGAATTCACAAGAGACAGTTCCTCCATCGGGATCATTACTTTCGCTACCATCTATCGTATAATTTTCAAAAGTGTAAGAGGGTAAAGGGAGATCATAAAGAGAAATAGGGGATGCACCAATTCTAATTTGTGGAGTAGCACCAGCATTATTCGATTCATCAACCTCTACGTTTAGATTGTTAGGGTCAACTATGAATCCAAATGATACAAAACCAAATGATTGATCATCAGGAACATCCCAATCTAGAGTGATACGTTGTTCGTCATAAGCATTTAATGTATTAATGTCGAATGAATTAGACCCACCAGGTCCATTAATTTCCATAGTTGTAGGAATACTTGGTGAAATACCTCTATTTTGAACTGGGAAACTCAAAGATAAGGAGTCTCCTCTTTGTGCACTAAAACCAGTAACACTGGTTAACACAATTGTTTCTCCACCTCTAGTTCTTTCGATTACTATACCTGAAGATCTAGCGACTAAATCAATACCTTCGGCATTGGGATCAATAATTAGAGTCTTTACTCCAAGTCCTTGATAACCATCCCATGCGATTAATCCATGAGTGCCTACATCATAAGTTGTGTCTGAGTTATCGTAGGTTTCATTAACAATAAAATTTGTACTTGCGCTTTGTCCATTAATTGAAAAATCTTCTTCTATTCCATCAGTTTCAAATCTAAATTGTCCAAATACAGGGTTAGTATTAGAATTAATTTCAACATCAACGTCAAATCCTGGTGGGTAAGCTGTGAATGGCCAATCTAAACTTAAACTATTTCCAGGTCTTGTCTGTTCGATATAGTTCTTCAATTTCAAGTCTTGAATCATCCCAAGAAGGATTACTTCATTTGACCAAGCAAAAGTCCTTGCATCTTCACAATACCAGTTGAAACCCTTCTCAAGTCCAGATGTTAGATTAACCTGTTGAACTCTTACACTATTTGTACATCCATATGGAACATTTGGGTCACCAGATTGAGTAACTTCAAATTTATCTTCGTGAAGATATGGAGGTGGCGGGGGAGGAATTGGAAATGTACTACTTTGTCCAGACCATACGGTGGATTCTGAATGATTCATCAACCAATTGTTCCCCACTTCTATAGGAAAGTCAAATTGTTCAATAGGAGGAGAATATGACTGTTCAAGCGTGATTAAACCAACCGCATATGAACCTAAGATTGGAATATTCAGTACATTTACATCTATTGTTTGAGACTGATAAACTATCGCTAAATCACTTACTCTTACATGCCTTTCAATTTCAAGATCTCCAGCGAGTCTTCCATCAATATCTGGAACTAAAAATGATGGAATCCCTTCAATTAAAGGTGCAGCAACTTCAGATGGGATGAAAATATCACCTTCGTAATAACCTCCCCCAGTTAGAACGTAAATTAGTGTCTTAATTCCATCAATATCTTCTAATCGAATATCGGTAACAACTAGTGATGTATCACCCTCAAGGGCTTGAATATTTACTCCTGGATCATCTAAATCTGTCCCTGCTAAAGACGGAGAAACATCAATTTCGGTTTCATAAATCCATTGATCATTTACCATCCAAACAGGTACATCAACTAAATTACTTGATGAACTTCTAATGTTGTAATAACTAGATTTACTCTGTTCAAGTTCTGTAGTTAATATTGGAGATAAACTTCCAATAAATAATACAATTACCATTATTCCTGCGACGACTGGTATCTTCAAAGACCTAGCAATGGCTACGCTCATGCTTAACGCAGACAAGTCTTTGTCTATGAATCAAACGGATGGATTAAATTTCAGAATTTAAAGTAAATCTGCTAATTCGTCTTGTATGATTTGTACAGCATCAAGAATTTCATCCTTGTGACGTGCACCAGTGATTACCATTTTCCCACTACCAAAAATTAGACAAACTACTTTTGGATAATCTAATCTGTAAATTAATCCAGGGAATTGTTCTGGTTCATATTCTACTTTATCAAAAGGAAGATGGAATGTTAAATTATTCAAATTTAATTTTCTTGGCAAACCCTTCAATGGATCTCCTTCTTTGATTTTTAAAGTATGATCATCCATTCGTGCCTTACCTTCATAATCTTCAGGATAGTGAAGTGCGTATGTTGCAACCATATTTTGAACTTCTATTTCTACATCAGATGTATCCCATGTTTTAATTCCAGCTCCTCTTAAATCACCAATCATACGCTTAATGCCTTCATGGATATTCTCTTCATTTTTTCCTCCAGTACAAACAGCTCTTCCAGATCTAAACATTAAAATTGCAAGTTTAGGATCTTTAACTCTGTAAACCACACCAGGGAATTGTTCTGGTTCATATTCACAATGTAATTGGATTGCAATGTCTGGTAAATCCAATTCTTCGGCAACTCTAGTAGATGCAACTACGTTAACAACAGTCAAACGATCTTCGTCATTCATAGTGCGGCCGTAAAAACATCCTTATATAAAGCCTTTATAAAAAATAAAAAACAACAGAACTATTAATCAATCATAGAATCTTCAATTTTTACCCCTTCAACCCCGAATTTGCAGATATAACTCCTTCCACCTGCTAATTCAATATCTCTTGCAGTTTGTTTCGGATTTTTTGACAATGCAATCATACAACCACCGCCACCAGCGCCAGTAAGTTTTGCTCCGAGAGCAGTCTCTCTTGCTGCTGAAACTAAGTCATCTAATTCTTTACAACTTACACCTATATTTTGTAAATGTGTATGATTTAAATTCATTACAGCTCCTAATGTTTCTACATCTCCTTGTTCAATTGCATTTACTCCAAGTGCGGTCAATGCATTTATTGCTTCAATATCTTGTATTAATTTTGGGTTCTCTTCTAATCTTTTTTTGACTCCTTTTACCAAATCACCAGTAGAGCCATGGATTCCCGTATTTCCAATTACAATCGCAACGTCCTTGATATTTTGATGTAATTCAAATGAATGAATTTCCCATTTTTTATTATTTAATGTCCTAGAATATAGCCAATTTTTCCCGAGTTTTTCATTTGCTAGCAATATACAACCACCATGGGTAGAAGTTGAAGAATCCATTGGACTCGCTAAACCTCCCTGTGAATCTGCTTCTAATTTATGAGCGATTGAACTAATCTTTTCTAAATCAATCTTTTCATTTTTTAATGTGACTAATCCCATTGAAATGGCTACTGATAGCGCAGCAGATGATCCAAGGCCGGCAGATGTTGGAATTTCACTTGAAATTTCAAAAGCTAGCTTTTGTGAGTCTGCACCCCAAATTTCATTTATTGCGTCAAAAATATGTGGGTGGTGATTTCTTTTGATTTCTTTACCTTCAATCATATGATATTCTGATTTTGAACTTAATTTTTTTATATTTATCTCTAATCTCATATCTATTGATACAGCTAAGGCAGGATGCCCATAAACAACAGCATGTTCGCCCAGCAGGATACATTTTCCTGGTGCAGATACTTTGAGCATGTATCGGAAGGAGAGTTCATGTTAATTGTTATATCTTTAAATTAAAATTTTAACGTTGATTTCAAGGACTTGAACTCTCTCCGCTGAGTTTAGGCAGGTAGTGGGTATATGGAACATCCTTTGACACTCGACTATGGTTTTGTACCTGGTTGGTTATTTTTGGGGATTTTATTATTGGGTTCTGGTACCTTTTTTACATATGAATTACAAAAAGCTATTCGATTAGTATTACTTGGTTCTCCAGATAATAGATTTGACTCATGGAGTGTGAGAATAAAAGAAGTTTTAGTAGGTTGGTTAGGGCAAAAAAAGGTTCTGAGGGATAAAGTCGTTGGAACAATGCATGTTTTGATGTTTTGGGGTTTTTTAATGCTTTCAACAGACATGATAGATTTAGTTACAGCAAATTATTTTTCTCATGAATTAATGCCACGTTTCCTTCTTGGACCTCGTAATGCAATGATTGAATTTGGTTATTTTATTGCCCTCATTGGTTGTATTGCAGCATTAACTAGAAGGGTGGTTTTCACCCCCGAGAAATTGAAGGGCAAATCACAATTAGAAGGTAATTTTATTTTGGTGTTAATTTTCATTATCACTACTACTTCCTATGTAATTGAATCAATCGAATCTCCTTCAAGTATTACTGAACCAATTGGATTTTGGGTAAAATCTTTGGAATTAAGTGATAATGTTGTAATTGTATCTTATTGGGCACATATGATTGCAATTTGTTCGTTCTTAATTTTAATTCCAGTATCAAAACATATGCATTTAGTAATGGCATTTCCAAATGTATTTTTCCATAATGTCGAACCAATGGGGAAAATGAAACCATTGGCAGTTGGTGATGATGGAAAAGCCATACCACTTGAAGAATTAGATATTGAATCATTCGGAGTAAGTACCTATAACCAATTTACTTGGAGACAATTGATAGATGGTTGGGCTTGTACAACATGTGCAAGATGTCAAGACGTTTGTCCCGCTTATGAAAGTGGTAAACCGTTAAACCCAATGCAAATAATTCATGATGTGAGGGATTATGCGAATGAACATCATGTGGCATTATTAGCAGGTGAAGATGTCGAAGAGAACATGATTGCTAGATTTGATTCAGATGCAATTTGGGCTTGTACTACGTGTCATGCATGTATTGACGCTTGTCCAGTTTACATAGATCATGTTCCTTTACTAACAGATACTAGAAGACATTTAATGATGGAAGCAATGGAATTTCCAGAAGAATTACAGTTGACGATGGACAACCTTGAAGTGAATTCAAATCCATATGGTTTTGGAGCACATGAAAGAGGAGATTGGGCTGCAGATTTAGATGTGAAAGTGGGAGAACCCGCAGAATACATCTATTTTGCAGGATGTGCAGCATCATTTGATGAGAAAAATAAGAATGTTGCCCGTTCAACTATTCAACTTATGAAAGAAGCAGGATTAGATGTTGGAATTTTGGGGATGCAAGAAGGTTGTTCTGGAGATCCAGCTAGAAGGTCAGGAAATGAATATTTATTCCAGATGCTTGCTGAAACAAATATGATGACATTTCAGGAATTAGGTGTGAAGAGGATCGTAGCTTCATGCCCTCATTGTTTTCATACACTTGGAAAAGAATACAAAGATTATGGTGGTGAAGATTTAGAAGTCTTCCATCATTCACAAATAATGGCTCAATTACAAAAAGAAGGAAAATTACCTCAAGTTGAATTTGATGAGGATGTGGCGTTTCATGATCCGTGTTATCTTGGAAGAATTGGAGGAGAACTTGATGCGCCTAGAGATGTATTAAATGGACAGGTTGTTGAACTGGAAAGACATGGTCAAGATTCATTTTGCTGTGGAGCAGGTGGAGCGCAAATGTGGATGGAAGAAGATGCCGATAAGAGAGTTAACGAAATCAGAGCAAAGGAAGCAGCAGCAACTGGATGTGGTACACTTGCTGTCGGCTGTCCATTTTGTTCAACAATGATGGAAGATGGATTGAAATCAATTGACTCAGATATGGAAGTAATGGATATCGCTGAACTAATGTGGAATCAAATGAAAAAGAATTTAGCAGAAATAGAAAATAAATGATCTTAATTATTTTTTATTCTTTCAACAGTAACCCACTCATCCCAACTAGAATCAAATCCGACATAGTGAATTAGATATTCACTTCCAGAAACCTCGCGAACCAATGCATCCCACCAACTACCTTTCCATTCAACCTTAACTTGTTGACCAGCAGAGAAATGATGGTTAAACGGATGATTATTAGGTCTTTTTTTCCAGCCAGTGGGGCCGACAACATATACGGTATTTCTTGTTTCAACTTTTGCAGTTGCGCGTTCATCATAAGTTAGGCTTTGAATTGTAGATGTGCTCACAGGGCCCTCACCTAATTTTGGATGAGCATAAGCATATCCATACAAACATTCATCTTTTATTTCTGCATCTTTGATAACGACTTCTGGTTTTTGTTGAATATTATGTTCTTCTCCAGAAATCATTAATTTTGCTAATTCCTTATAATTTATTTCTGAATCCCAATTAATTCCAAGACTTTCAAATTCATTTACTACGTCTTCAACAGAAATTGGTTCATCACCCATTTCAGTAAGAATTTCAAAATATTTTTTGGCAGGGATAGTTCCTGTATTATTTTCATCAAAAACTCTGAATGCCTCAATTAATTCAGATTCTGCTTCGGAGATATGTTCTACATATTCTTGTACTTGATTTGAATCTTCAGGTATTTTTTCAATTCTTCCCCATTCAACATTATCTTCAATATCTCCATCATCAAAATGAATTAAAAATGTATGATTTTCATGTTCAGAAGCGATTTTTCCAGGGTAGTATGTACCATAATTTTTCCAATTTACTAGAACTCTATCTCCTAATGAATAAGGGGGGCTTGCAGGTCTAATTGTACCTAGTGCTGACCCGATGACGACAGCATGCTTAGTTTGTACGACTGAGTCATCATATGGGACCTCAATTCTGTAGGTTCCATCGTCATTGATACCTACAACCTTGCAGCGATCTAACCATCGTGCATTTGTCGGACTATGGTATTCAACATGATCTCCGATTTTAAATGAGGGTGGTAATTCTACTTCTAGAATTGGTGGAGCTTGTGTTGTAAGATTATTTTGACCTATTACGCCTAATTCTTGGAGTGCCGTAATTACCGCAGAAGTAACTGTTGCTGCATCATTATTAATTACAGTTTTATGTACTATATCTCCACTGACGATAGAATCTTGCATATTTAGAGAATTTAATTCATTTTTTTTTTTTGCTCTATCTGTATTTTGTTCTACTGGAATCCATTCATTTCCATTCCACTTGAATTTTCCATCAGGACTTAAGATCGTATTTTCTTCAACTCCATCGGGATTGTTAGTTAAAAGTTCTGAACCCGAACCATCAGCCAGTTTTTGTTCAGTTTGTTGTTTTAAGAATTCTTGCATTACATTGGAATCTAAAGCATTATTTTCTGCAGCCAGACGCATCATTTCTGCTTGTAAATTATCAGATTGAGTCTGTCTTTCTATGTTTAAATCCGACTGTAATTCCATTCTTTTACGTTTATTTTCTTGTACTTGCTCAAACATAGACATAGCTCTTTTTGCTTTTTCATCTTCTACTTTATTTTCTAAAATCAAATTATCACGTCGCATTGACAAATCTTGTTGATGTTTAATTTGTGTAATTTCTGCATCATTTCTTGCGATTTCAATTTGATGTCGGCTTGCTTTAAGTGCAAATTGCATATCTGCTTCTTCTAATTCATGTTGTAGGGCCAAATCATTTTGTCTTTGAGATTTTAAAGCCTCCCATCTTGAATTTTCTAAATCTTTTTGTGCATTGATTTCTGCAATTTCAGCAGCAATATTTCTTTGTGCTTCTACAGTAATATCTTGAACATGAATATGGTGTAATAAATCAAGTTCACGTTTTCTTTTTGATAGAGTTGCCTCCATTTCAATTTGAGCTTGTTCATCTAATATCGCTTTGTGTTTACGTAAATTATCAACTTCATTTTGCATTGAAATTAAATTTTCAAATTCTGTTTGATTCCAATTTGCATAACAATTAATAAATTGTAACCCATAACTTTTCAACGTTTTTGATAGATTTGCTCTAATGCTCGCCTTCAGATCATCTTGCAATTCTGCGTCAGTTCTTATTTGTTCAAGAGTGTGTGGGCCAATTACTTCAGCATTAACAAGTGCATTGATTTCAGAAGATATTGCTTCAACTAAATTATCAACTCCAATTGTACTTTCGCCTTTAGCGGGGAATTGTAACAATAGTGGGGTGTCTTGAGTATTAAATTCAACCTTTAGGGAAATCATACCTGAAAGATCATGTCCATCTGCAGTACGTCCTGAAACAAGAATTAACAAATCATGAGGGCCTAATAGAACGAATAGAAATGCTCTATTTGGTTGACCTTGTCCAAAGACTTTTGATAAAATACCCGCTTTTGGATTTACTTCCATTTTAGTCTGAGTGGATATTCCAATAACATTTCCATTTTCTACTACAACACATGCTTCATTCGGTTTTAATACGACATTTTCACCATGCTTAATATGCCTATCAAGGAAATATTGTGCTATTACTCCAGGGTTATTTCTCCATCTAAAATTCTCTTTTTGTGCCATACTCAATTAGATGTCGAGATGCCCATACATTATGAGTTTTCTCTGAGAGAAATAATGCTTTGATTCCGAGAGCATAGATCTAATTTCTGTAGATTTAGGATATAATTCAGATTCAGTTGATTCATTTTCAATTTCTCTAATTATACTTTCAATTTTTTCTTTACATTTTTCTAATTTATCTAGCGTATTAAAATCATGACCAATTAACATTTTTAAAGATTTTTTATTCATTTTTACAGCTGCATCATGTTTTGAATTAGATGAATGTGAAAGACCATAACGAGCATCAGAAATAAATTGGTCACAAAGATCTATAATGTCTTGGAAAGAACCTCTTAATTTTCTTTGTTTATTTTTATGTGCTTTTGAATATAAAATATCTATTTGTCCTCGGATTTTTTCATTCCTACTTCGAACTTCATTTCTTAGTGCTTCATCTGATTTAGTCATTCTTCCTTTTTGATAACCATTATATGCAGTAAATAAAAGTCTAGTTGCTGTAATTACAGCAGAGATACTGGGATCGGGGAACACTTGTCATCTGCTAAACTAAACTGTATTCAAATCCTTCTATACTGTAATTATAAATTATCTTTAATTGATTCAACAGCATCAATGATTGTTTGTTCTGGATTATGAGTATTAATTTGTAATACATCCCAAGTATCTTCTACATCGTATCCGACTTTTACACCTAAGTTTCCTTTTAGAAGTTTAAAGGATAATTTGGGATGGAAAATAGCAACTACATATGCCAAAAACTTTGGTAATTTTTTATTTGGCCATTTACCGCCTTTTTTAGATATCAAAACTTTACCGATTTCATTCATCCACATATCCGATGTATGGGTGATATATCGTCTGTAATTGTCTCCCATTGTCAGTGCATTAATGTGTGCTAATGCAACATCTCTTACATCTACAAAATTAATATTAAAATCTAGAACAAATGGTGGCCCCTTTACATAATGTTTCAAGTATGTCATTGATCCTTCTATGTGCCTCTTATGAAATACAGGACCAAAAACAATTGATGGATGGATCGTAATTAATCTTACATCTCTTTTTTCAGCCCATTCCCTCATTTTCTTTTCTCCTTCTGCTTTGGCAAATCCGTATGGATTTGAATTAAGTGAGGCATCATCACACCAATCCTGAATTGAAAATGTGTCTCCATTTTCAAAATTTGTAGGACGAATTGCTGCAATCGATGATGTGTGAATCACTGTTTTAACTTCATCCATTACAGAACATAAATTTTCAACACCAATTACCGAAGTATCAATCACATCTTTTTGAGGGTCTAAGTTTCCCAATAGTAAGTTTGCGGCGCAATGAATTACACTATCACAACCAGATACGGCTTTTTTTAATGAGTCTACATCAAATAAATCACCATAAACGATTTCTAAATTTTCATTTTCTTCGAAAATAGATTTAAGTGATAAATCTCTTAACATCGCTTTTGTTTTAATTCCCTTTTTCAATAATTCATTAACCACATGCGCACCAATAAATCCGCTTGCTCCAGTGACTAATATGACGCTTGTTTCGTCAGCCATGAGGTGTGTTAATTTATTTGACAAATCAAGGTTTTTATTTCTTAATTAATCATATAAAATTGATTTTTTAAGTCCGTCAAACATCAATCTTGAAAATACTTGTCATTTTAGCCATTAACATGGCGCTAATGATTTATGATACTAGGCGCAAGCAAAAAGTCCTATTCAAACCAATTAATCCAGGTAATGTTTCAATGTATGTTTGTGGTGTTACTGTATATGATTTATGTCATTTAGGTCATGCTAGATGTTATGTGGCATTCGATGTCATCCATAGATGGTTAGAATCATCAGGTTATGATGTGAACTATATTCAAAATTTTACTGATATTGATGATAAAATCATAAAAAGAGCCAAAGAACAGGAAGTTAATTTCTTAGAATTGGTAGAACAAAATATCAATGCATACTTTGAAGATATGGATTCATTGAATATTTTACGGGCGGACGAATATCCACGATGTACAGAATATGTTGAACAGATGATTTCAATCACAGAGGATTTAATTAACAAGGGACATGCATATGTTGCAAATGACGGAGTATATTTTCATGTTGAATCAGCACCAGAAAAATATGGTGTTTTAACTGGTCAGAGGATTGATGCTGTACTGGGAGGTGCAGGAGGGAGAGTGTCTAAAACAGGAGATGGAAAAAGAGATCATAAGGATTTTGCATTATGGAAATTAGCTAAATCCGGAGAGC
This sequence comes from Methanobacteriota archaeon, assembly GCA_002696315.1. Lineage (GTDB taxonomy): Archaea > Thermoplasmatota > Poseidoniia > Poseidoniales > Poseidoniaceae > MGIIa-I. The sequence continues at coordinate 19,820 of NZRR01000034.1, forward strand.
CTAGTTGGGCAAGCCCTTGGGGAGATGGAAGACCAGGTTGGCACATTGAATGTACAGCAATGAGCATGGATCATCTCGGCGAACAATTTGATATTCATGGAGGGGGTCATGATTTGAGATTCCCTCATCACGAGGCTGAAATTTTCCAAGGAGAATGCCATACTGGTAAATCACCAGTAGTTAATTATTGGTTACACAATGGTTTCGTGAACATGGATGGTGAGAAAATGAGTAAAAGTCTAGGTAATTTTTGGACAATTCGAGATATTATTGCAAAAATTAATCCTTTAGTTTTAAGATTTGCTTTGATAAATGCTCAATACCGGTCTCCAATAGATATGAATGAAAAATTATTACAGGATGCAGAGATTAATCATCAAAGACTTTTAGATTCATACAAATTAGCTTTAGATTCATGGAATAATACCGAAGAGAATAACCTACGTCGTTTGCCTGAACCAAATATCACTTCATCAGAACCATTGTCACATAGCCTTGGTTTGATTGAAAAATTTGCGGAAGAATTTGCTTTAGCAATGGATGATGATTTTAATACTAGAGAAGCAGTAACAAAAACCATGTCTGTCGCAAGAGAAATCACTCGTTTATTGAATTCTGATTTAGATGAAGATGATAAGCAATCGGTTGGATTTTTTGCTGTAGAATTATTTGAGCAACAAGCGGGTAATGTATTGGGTCTATTACCTACAAGAGAACAAATTTCTGTAATGAATCAAGAATCATTAGAAGTTAAAAATCGTAAGGATAAAATTTCAGAAAAAGTAGAAGGATTGTTGCTTCAACGTAGTCAAGCACGTTCAGAAAAAAATTGGTCTAAAGCTGATCAGATAAGAGACGAATTAAATGAAATGGGCGTTACAGTAAAAGATACTTCTGAAGGCCCAATTTGGGACTTAATCTAATCTATTTTTTAGGTGGTTTTAATGGAGGTAGCTTCAAACCTTTTTCGTCAGAAATTTCCTCCCATTTATTGAATTCTGAATCTTTATTCCTATTAATTGTGAATAATACTACTGAAGTAATTGAAACAAAAACTAAGAGTATTAGTAAAATTATTATCGTGTTCATTTGGTCGTTAGATTCAGATTCTACTTCAGAAGCTTGACCGCAGACATTATTTTCACAAACCCACTCTCCAGAATTACTACAAACACAATTATTACAATCTTCTTTCTTTACTTGACCAAAGCTACATGCAACTGTATTTTCAGAATCATCATTTGAATTGTCGATTACTTCGTCAATACATCCATCATCGTCATTATCCGAATTAGAAGCATCCTCTGTAGGGCACTCGTCCGAATTGTCACCGACACCATCTCCATCAGTATCTGTTGTTTCTTCAGCATCGTATGGGAAATCATCTAAATCTGCACAAACTCCATCACCATCAAAATCATCTTGACTATCATTTGGGCAGGGATCATTATTATTTCCGACTCCGTCTTTATCAGAATCAAACCATTCAGTAGGATCATTTGGAAATGCATCTGTCCAATCGGAATATCCGTCTTCGTCAGTATCTACATCATTGATTTCAGTATTCAATCGATATCCATTTTCATTTAATTCTACATCATAATAAGCTGACCACAAATCAATTTGACCGATAGAATTGAATGGAATTGAGTTATTAAGTGTTTCAAAATAAGAATCGTCTCCATAAGTGTATACTGGATCTAAGTGTGTTCCCCCGGATAATCCTGGATATTTTCCATTAAACCAGTCTTCAAATTCGGATTCTGTCATTGTATTTGCGTAATTAAAACTCTCATACATTTCGTCTAAGTCAAATTGCATTGCTTTTTCTAAATCTCCAGAAATACTTGCCCAAGTTTGACCACCTTTTGCGACTCCTTCAAATGTAACATCAACCGATTTACTAAATCCGTCTCCTTGAATAACCTCACTATTTACTCCAAGTTGTGTCAATAGAAAATCATCTCCAAATATTGGTAATCCACCAACTATTGTTAATTTCATATCAGGGTCTATGGCTTCGATTAGATTTCTGTATGGATCATTTCTAAATGAATCTACAACCATAATGTCTGCACTTAATCCTGCTTTAATTCTCCCAACATGTTCATCCCAATTCATTCCATCTGCAGGATTACTTGTAACCATTTGAACTAGTTCATAGTCTGAAAAGACATTTCCAAATCGGTTTGAATCTAACCAATCTGCCATTTTCAATTCATGTAGTGGGCTTTTTGTTCCAGATGGAGACCAATCGGGTGCTAGAGAAATTGTGACTCCCTCCGCTTTAGCAGTGACAACGTCCGTAGTATCTCCATATAGTAGAAGGTTTGAAGTGGGGGACCATACTAAATCAGCACCAACATCACCCATCGCAGAAAATTCTGCTTGACCTAAACCTGTTCCATGAATAAGCATCAATTCACCAACTAATAATTCATTTTCTACTAAAATATCAAATTCTGCTCTAGAGGATTCATCCGTACCTTCAGCTAAATGTAAGAACCACGCATCTAGTTCACCAGATTGATTTCCATTTTTGATATGATTTCCCACATAATCACTTTCTAATTGAGTTACTTTTGTATGCATATAATCTCTACCAAAATTATAATATTCTATATTTCTAGCTAAGATTGAAGCAAATTCATCATCATCTCCTGTTGGATTTCCTTGTACTGCTGTTGTTCCACCTACTATCGCACGTACTTCGACATACTTCATAGATTCATGTTCTAAATCCCAGTAATCCCATCCTTGGATCAATGATTTAGCACCAGTAACATCAATTGAGTAAGTAGGGTTATTTCTCCATTGGTATCTATTTTCATAAAAATCTCCATTCCTGTGATCTAGAGAGTAATCCCATAAAGGAACCATATTGTAGTGGATGTGGTTGTGTGAATCTATTATTCCAGGATATATTGTTCCAGCAGTATCAACAATAGGAACTCCTTGTAAATCTATACCTGAAGGCATAGAACCTTCCTCCCATACAGCTTCAATCATTCCGTCAGTAACCATTACACTTCCAGATGGAATGACACTATTTTCAGATTCCATCGTGACAATTCTTCCCTTCAGAACATACGAACCCTCGTGATATAAATCACCTGTATTTGCATAACATGTTCCAATTGGGTGATTTGAACCTGGCCCACCTTCGACTTCAGGCCAAATTTCTTCATTAGCAATTCCTGGAGTTGGTGGTGTAATGTTTGTCCAATTACCACTAGAATCTCTGGCATAAGAGACATCCCAATAATTTCCGTATCCTTCAAAAGTAAAACTATCTAATAAATTCTTATATGGGTCAGATATTTTTACAGTGCCTCCGTCAAAATAATCAAATTCCAAACCAGAATCTACACGATAAAATACCATATATCCTCCAGTCGGAAGTACAGTATCCCAACCAATTGAACACGTTTGAGAACCATCATCTCCTGCAAATTCTAAAATCCAATTTGAAATATTAATATCACTATTAGTAGGGTTATGTAATTCAACAAACTGATCATTATATTGTCCAAATTTGCCATCTCCATTCCAATCAGTTCCATTGTAATCTTCATTATTTGGAGATACTAATATTTCACTAATGACAATATGATTTGGTAATTCTGCTGAAGAAGTTTGGATGAAAGTAGTTGAAATTGGTAGTGTTGAAATTAAGAATCCAATTACTAAAAACCAACAAATTGAATGCCCATTTGATGTCCTGCTCATACCCCATCGTAAGCAAACTAGCATTTTACTCAATCTATTGAGATTAATGATTTTTCTTTAAGGTAATGTNTCAGGTCCACCAATAGGCATAGCCATCAATGGCCCATGTATCCCTCGAAGAACAGGTCCTTCTGTAATCGTAGCAAAAATTCCGATATCTCCTGCACTATTGTGTGCTAAACCAAACCATGGTCTACCATACTGATCAACACTCATGTCAAGGAAATCTCCTAGTCCGCCACATCTATTGTAACCGCAATCAGCTGTAGTATCTAGAGGATCGTCATCATCATTAATTTGTACTGTAGTAAATAGTGGATTTTCACTAAAAACATCTGTAGCTATGGTTAAGTAACCATTCCAAGAATCATTTCCTGTATCTCCAACGTACCCAAATGCGACTTTTCCTCCTGCTCCTGCTGTAACTACTGGAAACCCTGTTCCCACTAAATCGATTGGTGGTGCAATCATCATTGCNTTACTCCATGTGTTGCCTTCATCTTGAGAATAAGAATAGTATGGCATATTGTCAGAACCCATCCACATCGCATGCACATTATCATCATCATCGACAGCAACTTGGGCTTCTTCAGCATTCCAAGTATCTGCAGTTCCAGATTCATCAGTTGGAAGGGTATGTTCAGTCCAAGTCAGTCCTCCATTGGTGCTACGATATATTGCATATCCTTCGCCGTTACATCCTGCATTTCCTCGATAGAAATTTCCATTTGGTCCTCCTTCAAGATGGGCTGTCAAACCTCCACTTTGACAATCAATAGGAGCTCCTGATACCTCTGGAGTCCAGGTATTTCCACCGTCAAAACTTGAGGAACATAATGGGTGTGGAGCATTACCGTTGATGCAGAATACCCAAGTCGTAGGATGTAAGGCTGCAGGGTAGGGAGCGGAAGTAATAGTTTGATGATCTTGTACAGATCGAATATCGGTAGCTACTGTGGGTGGCGACCATGAAGCACCTTCATTGTCTGACCACTCTACGGTCATTCCTAGCAATGCATGCATGTCGAACTTCATTACTCTGTCAGTCCATTTATCAACGTAAAGATATGGATCATTACTATTCGGTACGGGTAAAATAGGATCATATGTATTCTCGCAAGAATAATCCGAAAGATTAGTCATTGTGATTAATCCNGAACATCGAACAATTGCGGTAGAACCTGCTGGGCCATTACCCCAACTTGAGATGAAAAGGTTATCATTTGAAGTAATACCTATTGTAGGTTCAAATGTACTCATTCCGATACTNTAGTAACTTCCCTGAGTCCAAAACGGAATATTATTTTCAGTTAGATTTGCTGTGATATTTGCATCTAATACTGCTGATTTATTCAATGCATTAATACCCCCAGAATAATGATACCATGTGGTAGAAGGGATTTCTCTGTCAAAGTCAAATGGACTTGACTCAATAATTACTACTTCTTCTTCACTTCCAAAACAACCCGCTAAACTAGAGATCATAATTGAAACTAGAAGCAACGCAATTAACTTCCGCATGTGAATCCCTCCTCGCTGTTCGCTTTAATCATACCCACTTAACGATTTAATTATGACCTAGTGTTACCTATTACTATGCGCAAGTGCAACGTTTGCCTTATCATGCTCACAATGATACTTCCTATTTTCTCTGGTTGTTTTGGTGATTCTGCACAATCAGAAATAATTGTAGAAGAGGGCTATCCCTCAGTTTGGGATAGATATAATGTTGATTATCGTAATGATGATGTATTTAGTAGGGTGACTATCAATGGTTCTTATGAAACAGATGAAGTAAGATCTATCTTCGTTGAAGTAGATCTTCCTGCGTCACNAGGTGGGTGTACAACTAATGTCCCAGCAGATTGTCTTGTGCATATGGGTTTATGGCTACCAATAATCGAAGGATGTGATTGGGAGTCAGAGAATTTAAGTGATGATTGTAAAGTTCCTGCCATTGCAGAAATTGGCCCATACTACAACGATGGAGATGTAGATGCATTGACTCCTGCAGATAGACTTGGAAGATTTTTAATCGAAAATTATGTTCAACATGGTTATGCTGTAGCACAAGTTAGTGTTTTTGGAACTGGAGACAGCACTCATTGTATGGATTTAATGGGTGTTGATGAACAGGCAGGTATTGATGCTGCTGTAACATATTTGGGTAGTGCNCCATGGTCAAGCGGGAATGTAGGAATAATCGGGAAATCATATGATGGTTCAACNCCTTGGGAAGCAGCGACCTTTGGAAATGAATTCTTGAAAACTATAGTTCCAATGTCAGGATTAATTGGTGCTCAAGATTTGATGTGGAGGAATGGAAGTATGGAGGCAAGAGGNGCAATTATGCATAATGGTGTTTACGGCTCATTTGGATTGGACGGNGATTTAGAGGATGTTCAAACAGGTTGTAGAGGTTACATTGAAGGATATTATGCTGGAGTTGGGGCTTATTTGAGTGGAGACGATCTTAGTTGGATGGGCTCAGATTATTGGTCACAAAGGCACTTTTTAACACGAGCACTTGAGAATTATAATGGTTCAGTATACATTATCCAAGGAATGCAAGATTGGAATGTTGACCCACACATGGCTTTTCCAGTACACCAACAATTAGAACATGCTGGAATAGAAGTAAAAACATTAGCAGGACAATGGGGTCATGATTATCCAGATAGAGATGGAAATGCTGGGCATGCCTCATTATCNTCTGGTAGGGGTGCTGAAGCTTATCCTTACACCTTAAGATGGGATTGGGCNGATGAAATGTTATTATGGTTTGATTGGTATCTAAAAGGAGAAGGCGATAAACCATTATTNACTGTAGAAATGCAAGATAATCTAGGCGGTTGGAGAGTTGAAGAAACTTGGCCAGCACCAGATACAGAATATCGACAATTTTTAGCAGGCTCTGATATTAATGATGTCAGTGGAGGGTCTACGATAACTCCTACTTCCTCAAAGGTACTTTCTATTGGTCCCTTTGAAGAGGATTTATTAATCGCAGGAATGCCGACATTTCACATAAAATCAACAGTTTTAACAGGAAATAATGGACATTTGTTTATTGAAATGAGAGACGGAGAATCTGGAATGCACCTAGGCCATGCAGTAATGGATTTGAGATTTCATGCAGGGGGAAAACAAGGTTCGCAATTAGTACCATTTCAAACAGTTGTGGCAATGATGGAATTTTTCCCGATGGATGTTGTTATTCCAGCAGGAAGTACGATTGAATTAGTTATTTCTCAAACAGGAGAAGATTATATTCCAAGTGCGGCATCAGTCGGGCCAGTACAACTTGATTTGTCAGATGAAAGTATTTTGACGCTACCTCTTGTGAATAGGACGAGTGAAGATTATTTTAGAGCATCAGGGCACGATTATTCAGGAGAAAATGGTACTAGGAGTTATTAATTAGGATATTAAGGTGGTTTTATGTTGGAAATGAAGAAGTTAACTGCTCTAATGTTGTTTTTAGTTATTTTACAGCCTATTCTTGCAGGTTGTTTTGGAGACGAATTAGAAGAAGATTTACCAATAGAAATCTCTATTTTTGAAAATTTCAAGGCATTTGATTCTGGATTAGACGATCAAAGGAATTTCACCTCAATAGACTTAGCAGTTAATTCCTCAACAAACCTTAGTTGGGCTGTATTTGGAAATGAAGAGGGTGGTAATTGTTGTGAACATTATCTTGCTGCAACAAAAGAAGGATTGATTTTGAATTTTGGTGGAGAATACCCTACTTGGAGTGTCGATAGAGGACATACATGGGATGAATATTTACCCTCTGTATTTTCTCAATTTGGTTGTTTAGAACCGAAACCAACTGTTCCTGGGCAAGAAGGATTAGGTGAAGGAAGTATTGTTCAAGCAACAAATGGAGATATAATTTCTATGGGTTGGTTCCCTTATCCCAGTGCAAGTGGAGCAGATCAATTTTATGCATTCTTTTATGATTCACAATCAGAAGAGTGGAGTTGGTGCTTCAATCGAACCCCAGAACCATTCTACGATAGATCTTGGCAAGTAGAAGTCATTGGTCCAATTACTGGAGGGATTTATGGTTCCGGACCTTGGGCTAGTTTAGTAATTTCTAATTTTTGGCATCAAGTTCAGAATGTTGGAGGACAAATATCTACTGATGGATTGAATTATGATTATTTCCCATTCCCCGATAGAGATGCAGATTTAGAAGTAACTCAAGTTAACTTAAATGCTTCAGATTTAGGGGTTGAATGGGATTATACTAAACCACACAAAGAAATGAGAGCTTTCCCTGTTCCTTCAGGTGGATTATATTTTCCAAATTATTTCGTGAATGGTGACGATGCTTTTCTTGATACTAATTTAGATTGGTACAAAGCCGAAACAATGGGTGGTAATTCATTACCAAGTGAGTATTGTGCATTTGACTCGAGTGGGGCATTACATTGTGTAGTTAGGGAAAGTATGGTACTTAAACATCAATTATCTTGGGATGGAGGAGAAAGTTGGTTAAATCAAACGTATAATATTTCTGAAATGGCTTCAGATATTGAAGAATGGGAATTTCATTCAAATGGCGAACATGATTTATTTGTTCTTAATGTAAGGTATCAGAGCTCAGATGGGCCAGATGTTGATGTAGCTTGGCATGTCAGAGACTTTAGCAAATCATTAGTTCCTGATCAGTTAACTTATCTTGGGTTAGGTGATTTAGATTCGACTTCAGGGGCTGGAAATGATATTAGATTTGATTTTGCAAGTATGGGGATTCTTCCAGATGGAGGTTCGTTTATCGCTTACATGGATAGTAGCGATCCAGACCCTTTATTTGGTGTTGAATTAATGATGCCTGATGAATATGGACCAATGCCTTGATTTATTTTGAAAAAAGTATATCAACGGCGATGTGTTTAAAATTAAAACTGATTTATGCGATTTTATGGACTTACAAACAGCAGCATCATGGGCAGAAATACTTGGTTTAGTCACAATTCTTGGGGCGGCCATATATTCGTGGTTTCAGATTAGAGAACTTCGTCGTTCAAGAGATAGTACGACTGCTATGAATTTAGCGGCCAACTTTCAAAGTCAAGACTTTGTTGTTGGATTGACTACGATACTCAATATGGAGTTCGATTCATCTAAGATAGATGATAGCTCCAATGAAGTTGAAGTTTTGAAGAAGCATTTTGGAGAGGATTGGCCAAAAGTAATGGTTGTTCTTACAACTTGGGAAAGTATTGGAGTACTTGTTCATCGTGGGGAAATGGATTTCCATGCTTTTTATGACCTCTTTTCGGGTGTTTTTGTAAGGACTTATGAGGCATTTTCATTCATTCTTGAACCAATTCGTGATAAGGACGGAAACAAGGAAATGGAATGGGTTATTTGGCTTTACGACAGGGTAAAAGAATATGAAAAACAAGGTTCTGGAACTCCTCCTGCACATATCGCATTTAAAGACTGGAAGCCACGAAAAAGATCTTAAATAGTTTAATTTCCTTCCTAATTTATATTTTTCATTCGCCTTTGGAAAAAGAAATTAGACGATCAATTGGAAGGTGGTCAACAGTATCTTTGCAATAATGTGCTTCAACAACCTTACCATTTTCGTCAATTAAGATATCCGCAGGTAAAGTAGACATTTTTGACATAGACAAAGTCATCGGAATATATCCTTTCAATGTAGCTTGAATCATAGTAAGTGGAGATCGAATTGCACCTCGCATGAAACGTAGTGTGGATTTTTCAACGCCATTTTCCTTGAAATGCTGGTATGTTTCGTCAGCTACTATGCTGAATGGTACGTTGTGTTTTTTCATTCTCTTAGTTAATTCACCAATTTTAGCATCAAAGACACCGACCATTATTGTGTCATCTGAGAATTCATTCCATCTTTTTACTATTCTATTTATTCTTATGTTACAAAAAGGACATGTAGAGAATCTAAAAAAAGTAAGAATTACACGTTTTCCTTTCATTTCAGACATTTCAAAATTAGTACCATCAATTGCAGGTAATGAAATATTTGGAGCATCGTCACCGATTTTCAATTTAGACATATAAGTTCCTGAAGTTAGTACCTATTGTACTATTCGTATGAATGTTCGAGATTAATTTACTTTGAAGTATATCTTACAATCATCAACTTCAAATTCATCAGAGTTTTCTAAACCTTCTCCAGATTTTATAGTTGCAACACCAGCCCTAGTTTCGTTTTGTAGATGCCTCCAATCATTATCTAAAAGTTCAGGGTTTCCTTCACCTAACCAAACAGTTAATTCAATATTTTCTTCAATATCAAGGCCTAAATCCTTACGCTTTTGTTGAATTCTTCTAATGATGTCTCGTGCTAATCCTTTTGAAGCAAGTTCAGGAGAGATTTGCATATCTAAGACGAGGCTAACATCTAAATCCTCATCATTTTCTGAAAAATTAATTGTTTCAGCAGCAAATCCACTCTTCTCAACACGCCTTAATTCAATATCTTCAACTGTAATTTCATATCCAGCTAATTTACATGTACCTGCTTGAATCTCTTGCCATGTAGATTCTGGGTCTGCAGTTGAAATTGCTTCTAATACAGATGGGAGGTCTTGTCTACATTTTTTACCTAGCATTTTTCTATTGGGTGATAATTCAATTTGTTGAAACTTATCTAAATCATTTACAGTAGAAATTTTTTCAACATTCAATTCTTCAGCAAGAATTTCATGGAAAACATCTAAATTAGGTCCACCCACTATCCAACCTTCATTACATGGTAGTCTTTGTCTTCTCTTTGCTTTTACTCTAATTCTTCTTCCTGTTTCAGCAAGTGATCGAACTAACTCCATCTTTGATTCTAAAATAAAATCTTGAGGTGGTAAAGCATCATCTTCTTGAATTGGCCAATTTGACAAATGAACAGAATCACCATTGAGGTTTGAATAAATTTCATCAACCATAAATGGAGCTACTGGAGCAGTTAATTTACAAACAAGTGAAAGAACTTCATGTAATGTATGTTGACAAGCACGCTTGTCATCGTTTGTTGCATCATCCCAAAGTCTTCTTCTACTTCTTCTGACATACCAATTTGAAAAATCATTAATAACAAAATCTTCTAAATCTCTGCATGCTTTATGGAAATCCCAATTGACAAATTGATTATGGTATTGTTTTGCTACAGTGCTGGCTCTTGATAAAATCCAGCGATCTAATTCGGGTCTCTTGTCTACAGGTATACTATTTTCATCAGGGTCAAATCCATCTAATGCAGCATAATCAGCATGGAACTTATAGATATTCCATAGAGTTAAGAAAAATTTAGCATATGTCTCTCTAACTCCATCAGGGTCAAATTTTAAAGGGTTCCAAGGTGCTCCAGCAGTGACCATGTACCATCTTGATGAATCTGCACCTTCTTTGTTAAAATGATCCCAAGGATCTACAACATTTCCTTTCGATTTAGACATTTTTTTGCCATCTTTATCTAAGATTAATCCAAGACTTAAACAGCGTTTATAGCAAATTGAATCAAAAACTGTGGTACTTACCGCTAGTAATGTGTAGAACCAACCTCTTGTTTGATCAACACCTTCACAAATGTAGTCAATTGGGAATGCATCTGTAATTTTGTCTTCATTTTCAAACGGATAATGCCATTGTGCGAAAAATGCACAACCAGAATCAAACCAACAATCCATTACAAAAGGTTCCCTCTTCATAAGAGAACCACTTTCTGAAATTAATACAAAGTCATCAACTATTGGTCTGTGTAAATCTACATCATCGGGACAAACGGGGTTTTCTATGCCAGCCGAGTTTGCTTTTTCAACCTCTCTTTGTAGTTCTTCAATAGAACCTATACATTTCATATCTCCATCTTCACTTCTCCAAACAGGTAGCGGAGTTCCCCAAAAACGTTCACGAGAAATAGCCCAATCTTTTACATTTCTGAGCCACTCTCCAAATCTTCCTTCGCCTACCCAATCAGGTGCCCATTCAACTTTATCATTAAATTCTAGTAATTTTTCTTTAACTGCAGTCATCCTAACAAACCAAGATTCCATTCCATAGTAAAGTAATGGATGACCAGTTCTCCAACAGTGTGGATAGTCGTGAAGATACATTTTTTCTCGATATAATTTATTTGAATCAGTAAGAAGATTGATGATGATATCGTCACAATCTTTGACATATTTTCCATCTAGTTCTGAATGAACTCCTTGTACAAATGCACCATCCATTCCGACTGTATGTACTTCAGGAAAACCTACTTCTCTACCAAGGTTGTAGTCATCTTCACCATACATTACAGCAGTGTGAACAACCCCAGTACCATCACTTGTTGTAACAAAATCTGCAGGAACAACCGTCCAAGCAGTTTTACTTTCGCCCCTTTCCACAGCATTTGGGAATAGTGGTTCATATGCCTTGCCAACCAATTCTGAACCAGGGAATTCAGAAATCACTTCCATTTTATGCCTCATTACTTCTTTAAGTAAGTCCTTTGCAACTATTAATTCCTCACCAATTTCTGCACCACCACGACCTTCCCAATTTTTACCTGGTGGGTCACTAATTCGTACTCTACAGTAAGTTACTTCTGGTCCTACAGCTAATCCTACATTTCCTGGAAGTGTCCATGGGGTTGTAGTCCAAGCTAAAATTGATGCATCTTCATTTTCTAGTTTAAATTTGACATACACAGATGGTTCTTCAACCTCTTTATACCCTAGAGCAACTTCATGACTAGAGTATGAGGTACCTGTTTGAGGACAGTATGGTAATACCTTGTAACCTCTGTATAGAAGATCTTTTTCGAACATTTGTTTTAATGCCCACCATGAAGATTCGATAAAATCATTATGTAGTGTGACATATGGATTATCTAGGTCTACCCAAAAAGCCATTCTCTCACTCATTTTTCTCCAAGCATCCTCATAGGTCCAGACAGACTTTTTACATTCTTCATTGAATTTATCCATCCCAAATTCAAGAATAGCATCATTACTCATTAAATCTAATCTTTTTTGAACCTCAATTTCAACAGGTAAACCATGTGTATCCCATCCTCCTTTTCTTTCAACAAGGTGACCTTCCATTGTTTTCCATCTACAAACTAAATCTTTGTATGTTCTAGCTACAACATGGTGAATTCCAGGCCTACCATTTGCAGTTGGTGGCCCTTCAAGAAAAATGAATGGTTCTCCATCACTTCTATATTCTATTGAACGGGCAAAAGTCTGTTCTTCTTTCCAGCGTTTCATCATTGATTCTTCTAATTTTACAGAATCATATTCTCCCGCTGCTTTTGGTGCTACCATGTAACTCCGAGTCTAGTACCTGTTTTGAATTTGACCATAATCAACTCATCTTAATTTTTGAAATCAGTTTTGTACTCCTCATCGCTTTTTTACCAGGTTTTAATGCGGTTGCCCTTATTCGTTCAAAGATGATGCGGTGCTATCATCCAATACTACTATTCCGATTATCTCAGTTTTTTCAGCTCTTTTTTGGAAGATATACAACGCCTTTCCATGGAAATAGGGGGTCCCCTCCTGATTAACCCTATGAAAATCTACGAGAAGCGTTCCTGATGTTTCTGCCACGCTCGTAAAATCAAGTTGATTCAATTGGCTACCAACATATCCATCGATATCGAGTGAATTTCTTAATAGGGAGAAACCTGCTAAGAGCTCTTCTCTATTCTCAAAAATTGTGGTTCCTGAAGGTGATGAGGCAAAGAATGGCGTTCTACATCGATCCGCTATAGCATGGTAGTCCTTCCTTTCGAAAGCTTGTATGTATTCCATGTAGAGGTCCAGAGTATTTTGCTCATCCATGTATATCCTAATGGGTTCCCCTCTATGATACATAGGCCAGTAATGGGTACCGATGCATTGACAAATAGAACTTGATTCCAAGTGATGATGCACACCAGTCGAACCCAAGTTTTTACTGCCGTAACTTTGTTTTTCCTTACAAGTATGTTACCGTTTATTTGTAATGGTTTGAATATGGAAGAATTAGATTTGATCGGAGAGAGTCAATTTGCAGGAGAGGGAGAAAATGTTGAAATTTCTATCGAGGATTGGCCCGAAGAAACCTCTTATGATTTGAGTGTTGATATTCCCGGAGGTGATTCGTTCACTAATCTTGCAATGGAGTTAACAACAGGTCATACAGTTAACCAGGATACGATTCAATGGGATAGTCTGTCTGATTGGTCACACTACGATGCATCTTACAATGGTGTGAATTATAACGGAACATATATGACTACTTTTGGTGTTGAAAATCTTTGGGACTTTGAAAATCTTCAAGGTTCTTTACCCGCAGGTTGGACTTCTTCTAATCCTGCAAATGGGCTTGTGAATGATAATTCGAATACAGGTACAGGAAATCTTGGATATTTGAGTTGTGGAACAAACGGGTCAACTGGAGGTTCCTTAGTTTTGAGAAATGGTGCCGTAAATGTTGAGTCTAACACTATGGATCTTTCAGGCTTGTCAAATGGTTATGTTTATTTTTGGATGAAAGAGGGTGCTTCAGGTTGTGGTGAAGATCCAGATTCAACAGAACATTTGTATTTCGAATATTGGGCTTCAAATAGTCAATGGAAGACAATTACTGCGGGTAACTGTAATCCGGCGAACACTTGTCCTTACTTTAATGCAGGATTAGGAATTCCTGGTTACTCAGCACAAGATGTAACTTACACACTTCCAACAGATGCATTTTGGTCTGGATTTAAATTTAGATTTAGACAAGCAGGAGGTTCGGGAACTTGTTGTGATTGGTGGTTTGTAGATGATATAAAAGTAACAGTTCCCGGCCCAGGGAATTGGACATCACCATCATTTGGTTCGCATCAATCAGCAGTTTATTCTGTAGAACCAGGTCAATATGGTATAGTAAGTATCGATGCAAAAACATCAGGAACTTATGGATTAAGTTGGTCGGTATTAGATGCAATAACCAATGAACCGATAATAGGCTTCGAAAATTTAAACTCTAGGATAGTTGACCTTGGACCTATTGATTGGCAGAAATATCCTTTGTTAAGGATTTATATTAATTCTGAGAATGGTCCATTTCAAATAAATTCAGTAAATATTCAAGGCAAAATAACTGATACATTTCTCTCAGACCCTAGTATCTATTGGACTGGAGATTATACTTGGGATTCAACTAATCAGAGAATTTCGACATCAAACACGATTACAAGTTCAATAATCAAATCACATAGACCAATTGCGGGATGGGATTTAGATCTTGAATTTCAATCTGTTGGTACCGTAGAAGTTTCTGTAGATGGGGGGCCTTTCTATGAAGTTGCGTATGATGATTCTACTCTAGATTTGCCCTCACCCGCACATACTATCCAATTCAAGATTTCTCCCACACTATCACAATCTTCGGCCGTCCTGAATTCTTTTAATATCGAATTATATTATGCTTCTTTGCCTGAAAATTTGAAATTAAATATTGCAGATGATGAACGAATTGACTGGAGTCTAGACATTGATCAAATGGGTCCTTGGGGTTGGCAAAATAGATTTGCAGATGGAAATATGACTCAATCATTAGACTTGATAAGCTCAACTACTGCGTCAACATCTTTTTGGTTGCCTTCTGATTCAGTAATGAACTCATTTTCTTTTGAGTTATGGTCTGACGATTCTAAGCAAGATGTAGGTGGAGTCCAATGGGAGTTAATTTGTGGAAATATTTTAGTTAATCAAGTGAATTATGGTCCAATTTCTTCTGAAAGGGTTATTTACAGATTTGCTGAATTAGATTTAAATTCATTGAATGATGCATTACTAAATGGTCAAAAAACAAGCATTTCTATTGAAGGAGTAGATTTTGTAGAGTGTATTATTGAATTTACAGGTTCGGGAAGTAATTTGATGATGGATGGTTTGTTAGCAAGATATGATGAATCTATAAATTTAGAATTTAGTTCTTCATCATTATTTATCAATGAATTAAATGCTTATACTTCAAGTGTTCAAACTGGAACAAATAATTATCTCAATATTGCTATTCCAGTTACTACTGCTTATTCTTCAGAGTTGAATTTTGAAATAATAAATATTGATTCTGTCAGTGGAATGACTTCTACTTTGATTGATTTTGTTAACGTATCAACCACTTTAACACCTTCAGAATCTTGGTTAGAAATGGTTACTACTCATACTTCAGCGACTGAAGTATTGGAGAATATTCAGGTTGAAATTGCTGGTTTAAACAATAGGGTTGTAATGGACTGGCCTATTCTTGGGGGGAATCCAATCATAACTTCAAATGTAGAGGATGTATTTGAATTAGTTGAATTACATCCTACCAAACCCGGAGATATTGCAATAGTGAGTAGTACACCTCAAGAAGTTGATGCGACTTTTAAGTTTAGATTAAACCCTGGTTGGGATGATGAACCATTTATCACAATTTCATCAAAAGCAACTACTCCTGAAGGTTACAAGAGTTTACCTGCTGTACAAAAATTCGGAGTAGGTGAGTCAAATGGAATAGAAAATGATTATTATATTTCAGAATGGAATGTGATAAATGATTTAGGAGTTGTAATTCCGTCTGATTTGTCTTATCTCAAAGCAAGTACTGTAGTTACTTTTAGTGCAACTTTGGCATTCGAGGACTTAGAAGATGGTAGTTCTCCAAGAAGTGATTTACTATTACTAAAATTATTACAAGATGATTTAGTTGTAGGCCAAACTCAAGAAGTAGATGGTAATTTGATGAATATTTCATTAATCTTACCTCCTACGGAACAAGAATTAACTTATTCTTTAGAATTAGAAGAACTTGTTTCAGGCGGCGATGACTTAACTTCCATCAATCTCAGTAGAGACTTCCTCACAGATTCTAGGGCTCCAATGGTAATGGGTTCAAGTATCGAGGAATATGATCATAGGGAGCCAAGTAATGAACAAACGCTATCATTTGAAATTGCTGATCGCCCAGTTTTACCTCCCAGTTTAACATTAATGCTATGGAGACAATGGATGGATGATTCTGATTATGACGACTATCCTGACCCTGAGGAGTATCAGCCTCAGCTATTAACAGCTCCAGAAAATTTGAGTGTACTTCAGGATAATTTTACTTATATTTTTAGCGATTTATTGGGTGATGAAGGAGATATAGTTACTGGATATCTAGTTGGTGCTGATGCAGCAGGAAATGTTTTGGAACTTGGTGGGTCCCCCGATCAAGATCAACAACTATTTACATATCAATTAAAAGAAGACGGAACTCCTGAATTAGATGGCAATAATGCAAAATGGGATATTGAATCAACAGATGCATTCCGTCATCCCATGATTGATTATACTCTAATTTTCCCACTTGTGGAGCCCAATGGATTAAGTGATATTAATTTGATTTCTCTAACACTTGATCAAGATACATTTGATGAAGATGATTTAGAAGGATCCTTAGAAATTAGGTGGGATGGAGAAACGAGGCAGTGTTCTACAGAATCTAAATATCTAATTTTAGGGACATGCGATGTTTTTGCTGAAATAGGTTCTGTTGGACCTTACACTTCAGATTTAGAATTTAGAGTAACCTTTTCATTTAAATGGAATTTAGATGATAATGGTCAGATTAGAACGCCAGAAATTATGGTAGTGGATAGAGGTGGTAATGAAGACATAAATTCATACCCCAATTTAGCTTGGAAATTTAATGCTGAAATTTGGATTCCTTATGATACTATTCAACTTGATTTTACTGCAGGTAACCAAGACTATTGCCCAATATCTCAAACGACTCAAAATCCAACATTAAAATGTGCATGGGTCTCTCCTGGAAGTGATATTACAATCTCAGGACAAGTACAGTTTTATTGGACTAATGCTCTTCCTACAGAAGAATTAGATATTGAAGTACTAATCTCCGGTTTACAGCCAACCTTAGCAACCGTGGAAAACGGTTATTTCAGTGTTACATTAACAGCACCTCAAGCAAATGGAGGTTATGCATTAACGTGGGAGTTATTTGCATTGCCCCTGTCAAACATTGATCAAACTAGCCAATCCTCAGTTTCATTAGTCGTAGATAGTGAAGAGCCTGAAATTTTAGAAGTCGTGAAGCCGAGGACTGATGTTGAAATTTCAGAAGAAGATATGTATAGTATTGAATTTGAAGCGAGCTTCAAAGAAACCTACCTAAATTCAAGTAATGTTAAGTTACATTGGAGGGTTGTTTATGATGAGAATCCTTCAGTAACTCTAATAGAAGGAGTTGAAGGATTAGAAATCGTTAGTACTGCAGGTACAGGCACCTTGACAACAACAATTCAGATTGGTGGACAACTTTTAGATTCTCACTACAATAAACCATCTACTTTGCAATTATGGATTTCCGGAACTGATATGGCAGGAAACCCATTTAATTCAGAAGAAAATAGTGCCTCTAACCCTTTAGCAGAAATACCAATTCACCATAGACGTGCGATTGTTTCTTTAGTGCCTTCCGACATTCAGTATTCGCCACCAGGTGAACAAAATTCAGGAGAAGTAATTCAAATAACAATTATGGCCAAAAATATAGGTGATGCACAAGGTGATGTCTTCTTCACAATCTACGAAGTACTTCCGTCAGGAGCAACAAAGACAATTGCTAGTAAAAACGAAACAATTCCTCTCGGATCTCAACCAATTCAATTGAGGTATGAGTGGGTTCCAAATATGGAAGGTTTACATTATGTTAGAGTTGAATGGGGAGAACAGACAATTGAAGGCCCATTTATTGAAGTTTTACCTCCTAGGGCCACTGGATTAAATGCTGTATTT
The DNA here is from genome assembly GCA_002696315.1 of Methanobacteriota archaeon. Lineage (GTDB taxonomy): Archaea > Thermoplasmatota > Poseidoniia > Poseidoniales > Poseidoniaceae > MGIIa-I. The sequence continues at coordinate 38,353 of NZRR01000034.1, forward strand.
GAGGACACAAACCCATTATTAGTTGTTAGTTTTGTAGGATTAATTGTCGCTGTACTAATTCTATTGGTGGTAGTTTTACGCAAAGGTAAGGATGATGAATATGAGTGGGTAGAATGGGAAGAGAATACTTATGATTCGCCTTCTAAAGTACCACCAATTTCACAAGATACCCCAGTTCAAACACCCGCGCCAATACCCGCCACTCCTCCTCCTCAAAAACAACCAGAAGCACGGTATCAAACAGATGTTTATGGGGCGGCATACGAAGCGGCTACTGAAGGCAAAGGTGATGGGTGGTGGCAAGATGAACACGGTCAATGGTGGCAAAAATCAGAAGATGGGTCATGGTGGCATCAATCAACAGATGGAGAATGGCATAAACTAGAAGGGTATTGATTTCGAAATTAGATTTTTGTCAGAAAAGGTGTGGAAAATGCAAAAGTGGCAAGACTTAGGCTCGGAAATTACAGAGTGGATTAAGTCGTATGCTGAAAAAAATAAGATCAAAACATTAGTTGTGGGTGTTTCTGGTGGGATTGATTCCGCAGTAGTTTCTACATTATGTGCAAAAACAGGACTGGACACTATTGTTTTGAATATGCCAATCCATCAATCAAAAAATCAATTTAATCTTTCGAATAAACATATTGCTTGGTTAAAATCAAATTGGGAAAATGTTGAGGGTCATTTGATTGATTTAACAGGTACTTATGATTTATTCTGTGAAAGTGATTTAAAAAATCATCAATTGTCTGATTTAGTTTTAGCCAATACTAGAGCAAGAGTTAGGATGACTACATTGTATGCAATTGCGGGATCTAACAATGGTATTGTTGTTGGAACAGGGAATAAAGTAGAAGATTTTGGAGTAGGGTTCTATACAAAATATGGTGATGGTGGTGTTGATATTTCTCCAATAGCGGATTTATATAAATCGGAAGTATATGCTTTAGCTGATTCTTTAGGGGTGCTTGTGGAGATTCAAGAAGCAGCACCTACAGACGGTCTGTGGAGTGATAGTAGGACCGATGAAGAACAAATGGGTGCAACATATGATGAATTAGAATGGGCTATGAAAGAAATCGAAAACCCCTCTAATGTTGAATTAAATGATAGACAAAGATCTGTGATGGAAATTTATCTAAAATTAAATTCTACAAATTCTCATAAAATGAATCCAATTCCCGTTTTTAAAAATAAAATGATAGATTCTATGGAGGAATGATTGATGAATATTCCTTTGGAATTAAAAAAAATGTTGAACGGAGATGAAGGTTCAACGAAGCAAAAAGCTGCAAGGTTGGTGGTGGATTTAGCTTCTACAGCTGGAGCAAATGAATTCATAAAATGCTCTCATGCGCACGTTAGTGGAGTGTCTCCATTAACTGGTGGTCATGGATTACGCAGATTTTTGCAAGATCTTTCTGATGATAAAAACGCATCAGTAGAAATACCCACAACATTGAATAGTGCTGGTTGTGATAAAGAAAAAATGAAAGAAATGGATATTCAAGTTAATGATTTTCTCGAACATCAATTTGAAATTATTCATTCATATTCTAAACTTGGTATTGAAGCAATTTTATCCTGCACTCCCTATGATAGAGGAATTGATGTGAATGGAATTGGTTCATGGGCGGAAAGTAATGCAGTTGCTTTCTCTAATTCATACACTTCTCTAATCACAAATCGTGAAAGTGGGTTATCTGCACTGTCTACTGCACTTACGGGATGGGCTCCGAAATGGGGATTACACATTGAAGGAAATAGAGTTCCTAATATTCATGTAATTGTTGATTGCGAACTAGAATATATTTCTGATTGGAGTATACTTGGTGATTGGATCGGTAAGCAGATTGATCCGGGGTGGAACTTGCCGTGGGGAATGATGCCCTACATCACAGGATTACCTGAAAACGCTTCTCTTGAATCAAAAAAAGCATTAACGGCAGCCGCCGCAAATTATGGTTGTCCTATATTATGGGCCGATGGAATCACTAAAACTCCCAACGTTGATGAGGATTGGGTACCTCAAGGCGAATTAAAATTCACAAAAGAAGAATTATCTTCGCGATATGAAGAATTATCGCCCAAAGGACAAGTTGATTTAGTTGTGATTGGTTGTCCGCAAGCAAGTGTTGGTGAAGTTAGGGCCACTGCAGCAGCGGTTAGGAGTAGAATGGAATTTGGTGAGAAAATTCCTGATCAAAGATTATGGGTTTTTACTAGTGGGCATAATCATGAACTCTTAGAGCAAGAAGGAACTTTAGATATTCTTGAGGAGGCTGGAGTATTAATTTTGAAGGACACATGTCCAGAAGTTACTCCTTACAATCGTATAAAATATAATCATCTTTTAACGAATTCGTTAAAGGCTGAACATTATTTGACAAGTGGATTAAATAGAATTCCAACCAGTGTTATGAATATTATTGATTGTGTTAGTCATGCATTCGATCCTAATTTATCTAAAGGTAAACGCCCTATTCTTGGCTCTAAAGTAAAAGAGACCTTTTCAACAAATAAAGTACACAAAAATGGAAATTTGATTTCGCAAGGGTTCGGGCTTCCCTCTCAAAAAGAATGGTCAGTTAAAGGAAAAGCATTGGTTACGGACGTCCCAATTACTTACTTGGGGTATGTTAATAGAGATACAGGTGTTATTGAAGAACCAGGACATCCTTTAGATGGTCAATCTATTGAAGATACAGTATTAATTTATCCAAAAGGTTCTGGTTCTACTGTTGCTCCATTTGTCCTAATGGGTTTAATTTACACGGGGAAAGGCCCTAAAGCGATTATTAACAATGATGTTTGTCCTCTAACCTTGCCAGCCTGTTCTCTATTGAATCTCCCTTATGCTTATGGCATGTCTGATGATCTTTGTATTGAAATTAATACTGGAGATGAAATAGAAATGAAGCTTATCGATGGTGTAGTTCAATTGGTTGTTACAGAAAGAATAGTTTAGTCTTTCTTAGGGAATTGGCTTAAAATCCGGATTATTCAGATTTTCAATCCATTCATCTAAGTCACCCTTTAATAATTCTTTAATTGTGTGTTCAGTGAATTGTTTATAGGATTCCCATTTTTTAATTTCATTCTTTGCCATTTCAATTTTGTCCTCTTCTGATAATCTCGCCAATCTTTTTGCCTTTCTGTTTAGAGATCCCTCCGAATAAGTGATGCAAAGATTTAGAAATTTAATGATATCTTCTTTAATTTCTTCGTGTTGTCTCATATTGAGCCCTCACAAGCCTAATTCACTAATCAATAAATCAACGTGACCCTTAGATTTAACATTATACTTTGCGAATTTAATTTTTCCATCAGAACCAATAACGAATGTTGATCTTGAAGTTCCCATGTATTTTTTCCCATACATACTTTTCTCTCTCCAAACACCATATTTGTTATGGAGTTCTAAATCTTCATCTAGTAGTAAAGAAAAATTTAATGATTGCTTTTCAATAAAATTTTTGTGACTTTTTTCAGAATCTTTACTCACTCCAAGAACAACCAAATCATTGGATGATAGTCTTTCCATATTGTCTCTGAAATCACAGGCTTGTACTGTGCAACCAGGGGTGTTATCTTTTGGATAGAAATACAAGATGACCTCTAATCCTTTTGAAATCAAATCACTTAATGAAATTGAAGTTCCGTTTGAGTCTAATGTTGTAAATTCAGGAGCTATGTCTCCAACTTGGAGGTCTGTAGTATCGGTCATATACTTCGTAATAGGTATGGTTTTTGATGGTTTTGGTATTTCCAATGGTTTATGAATAATTCTTTATTCATATTGCATAAAATCTTGTGATTCATCCGATTGATTAATTATCCCCATAGTATACGAGAGCCGTGGCGAACGCTAGGCTTACCCGACTTGCAAGACGTTACATGAAGAAGATTAGAAAAGCGGGCAGCCATTATGAGTTACAAGAACTTGCAAGTAATATTCAAAATGAAGTTGACAGAAGAAAGCTATCTTTTGATGAAGCTTTGTCATTAGGAAACTCAATACAATCATATGCGGATCGCTTGCCAGGTAACACAATAGTCTATGCAATCAGTAATCGTGATTCATACAGAGGTACTCTGGAATTATATCTGAAAGATGGTTACTTATCTAAAACAGAACAATTATTACTTTGGGAAGAACGTAGAAGATTAGGTATTACAGATGTAGAGCACAATAAAATGTTAATCCAATTAGTTGAGATTTTGGAAAAAAGAGGTATGAAAATAGTAGTTTCAAGATTCGAAGAACCAGTGGGGGTCCAGTGAATGTATAAAAAATCAATAGCAGTAATTTTTACTTTATTCATACTCCTGCAACCTTTATTTGTCCCGATTGATGAATTGGGTTCTAGAGCGGCCAATGAAGCCGATGGTCGAAGTACTGCCCCTGATATGATGGTGGTTGAAATTACAACAATTCTCGGAGGAGGGGTTAGAGATTCGGGAGTAAATTATCTTGCTACAGACACTCATCAAATCAGCATTAATATTACAAATCAAGGATTAACTACTGGAACTTCATTACTCTACCTTAAATATTCACAAAATAATGGCGTTGATTTCTCGGAAGTTAATGTAGGAGGTACATCAGTACAATTAGATCCATTCGAGTTCCAAACAATTGTCTTTTCTCATTCCATTTCAAGTATAGGAGCCGGCCATAAATATCAAGTGATATTAACCGATGCAGGCGAAGACGATTTACTAAATAACATCCAAACACTAGATTTTGAAGCACAAAATTTAGAGCAGGGAACTCATTTAGATGATAATTTGCCTCAAGCGGCATTTCCTCCACCAAGATTAGCTTTAGGCATGACAACGTTCAATACGACAGTAAGGAATGCAGGAACCGTTGCGGTAAATGCATTATTTGAAATTCAATTACATTCTTTAGCAGATGGAACAACACAAACAGAGTCAACAGGAGCTGTACCTATCTATCCAGGGAGTTTGAAATATCCTGCAAATGCACAAAATCTTTCAATTTCATTTGACAGTAGTTCAATGACTGGTAGTTGGTGGATGAATTCAACTTTGACATTTAGCGGAATGGGTTCTAATGTAATTGATTTGGGTTCGAGAATTGTTAATTTCAGTCAATATCGGGCTGAAATTATACCTGCACCAGATCAAGCAGTAACTCCAGGATCAAGCACAATGCTAACTTATTTAGTAACCAATGTAGGTGATTTAGTAGATTCTTATTTGGTTTCCGTTGAAGATACTAAGGGTTGGGCTTCCGCAGCAGCATTACCCCCAGTCATTTCTGGATTGCAACCAGGAGCTAGTGCTGCAACCGCCGTAGTAATTACCGTGCCAAGTGGTGAAGACAGGGCTAATTCCTCTAGAATTTTTGTGAATATTACAAGTGGAGATGGATTTATGCTCTCAACAAATAATTTAGTTATGGCTGGAGATTTATTATTAGCATCAGTCACGCCATCAATTGCATTACCAGTTGTGCCAGTTCAACCTGGAAATATGACGCCAATTATTTTTGATATTGAAAATGTAGGTAATGCAGCGACTTCATTTGATCTAACTTCAGGATTAGGAGGTTCTGCAGAGGATTGGGATATTTCGTTACTTTCTACTAGGACTTCAGTATTAAGTCCCGGAGAAAATGAAAGTGTAATTCTGCAAATTTCCCCTCCTGCATTATCAAACCCACTTAATCCAGCGCATCAATTGATGCAAGGGACACAAATGATTGTTTGGGTTCAAGCTACCTCTACAGGAGGTGGAGTTCCAGTAACAGGTCAAGCTGATGTTGAAGTACAGCCCGTAATTGCTGTAGATCCAGCACTAGATACCTTGGAATACATACTTTCAGAAGGTGAATCCNGATNCGGAGAAACTATCCAAGCAATTGACTTTGGAATTGAAATGAGACACAATTTAGTNGATGATCCCGCAGACACATCAGGAGCTTCATTAAGCGTTGGTANTTTNGTCTTCACTCCCGCTGACGATTCNATTNCAGGGACTCAAGAAANCACAAGATGGAATGCCACAATTACTCCAGATTCACANGCTGCTCCTTTAATTGATAATGCAGGAACTCCAGCTACTAATCCAAACTATGGAAATCCTGTATTCTCAGCATTAGCNGTTTTACAACCCTCTGCNGATGGTTTAGGCCCACTCGCAGGNACATTACAAGTTCCAGTAACAGCACAGATTTCAGACACTACGGGTTTGGTTGTAGACACATCACCTGTTACACGCACAGTTACATACATAGTTCCCAAATATCATTCAGCAGAAATCATTGAGTTAGATTCACAAAACGTTATTCCAGATGTTGCATCAACATTCAACCTTTCCTTCTACAACAAAGGTAATGGTGTGGCTAATTACTCTATACAAGTGGGTGCTTCTGACGGATGGTTAGTGACTCTTGGAAGTTCTACTTTTTCAGTAAACCCCGAGATGGCTGATTGGCCGACTCTTTCCGGAGTTAATGTACAGAATACGACAATGACCGTTACGGCACCTTTCGGAACATTAGAAGGACATGTAGAAGATGTCATTATTACTGTTTTAGATGCCGATACCGGAGATGTAGTCTTGGTTCATACGTCTCCAGTTGCTGTAGGTAAGCAAGCATCTGCAATATTGACGCCATCCGTGGCTAATGTGAATATTTCGTATCTTGGAAATCAAATTACCCTACTTCAAGTCAATAATACTGGAAACACGCTTTCACAATTTGAGATTATTTCAACCGTTAAGGAAGGAGATCCAATCGATGTCGCCGTAATGGGTAGCAATGAATTTATTTTAAAATCTGGAAGGACACAAGATATTAGATTCCAAGTTACGGCCTTAGAGGGTGCTTCCTTCGATACAACCTATGAAATTGATATTCAAATTACATCGGGAGATGATATTAATTTAACTGGAAAAATCATTGTTAAAATCCAAGAATGGCATAATTTGGCCGCTAGCCTCCCAATTATTGAGGTTACTCCCGGAGAAAATGAAACAATAAATTATTGGGTTACTAACTCAGGAAATTTATTAGAAAATATCAATATTGGTGTATATTTAGAGACGGGATGGAATGTTAGCTTAGACCCTCTATCGCTACATATTCCAATTAACCAAAGTTACAGTGGAGCATTTACTATTGAAGTCCCTCCAATTAGTGACGAAAATATGTTGTATAATGGAGATGAATTTACATTATGGTTCTCCTTAACTAATGCTTCAACGGGAGCAGAATTGTTGAATGAATCCAAAATAGTCACAGTTAGGCCATTCTTTGCTTTGGAGATAAAGGAGTGGAAAGAAGAAATCAAATTTTTGCCAGGTGACATCAAACAAATTACCGCAGTACTCAAAAATTCAGGAAATACTGATATTGTAGTTAACGTTTCAGCAGAATTAGAAACAATTCAGTGGAGAATAATTCAACCACCACAATCTGCATTTACTTTAGCCTTAGGTGAGGAAGTAACAGTTTCAATGACTGTAGAGTCTATAATTAATGATAATTATCAAGGTGAGGAAGGAATTCTAAATCTTATAGTGTCTCCTGTAGACTTGGATGTTGTTGGCGCTGGCTCACATTCGGCAAACTTGATTCATGAGAGAATACTTGATTCTGAGTTTCAAATATTCGGTCAAGCCACGCCAATTGAAATCCCTTGGTCACACGTTCCATCCCAAGAAGAATATCAAACCGTGAGTTATGATGATACACCAAGTTACATTGTTACTTTGATGTCTTCTGAAAGATTCTTGAATATTTCAGAATTAAACTTGAACAACCCCTATGACTACAACTGGACATTTACTTTGTTAGGGGCAGAATCAGGACCTGTAGCATTAATGCAAGGAGAAAATGTTGCATTAGAGGCTAGAGAAAGATTTGTCAAGGATCCATTACAAATAGTAATCAATGCATCAAATGTNGAAGGCGTTTTACCTGGTGATGGTTACAATTTAACATTAAAATTAACACATCCAAATGATGGTTCAAGTACAATAGTTAATGTAGAGATTAACTTGGCAAATTTTGCAAATCCTTTTGTCAAATCAATTAAATTCCAAGAGGATGGTACCACCATAGGAGAAGGAGAGTACGGTCAAATTTCCGTTGTAATCCGCAATGGCGGAACAGCAGTTACTCCTTACATGGATGTAGAATTAAATTGCAATGGTAAAGTCAAACTCATAACACCACCGAATATAGATGAGGATGATTATAAAATACAATCAATCCTAGTTTTAGAACGTTCTACGGATTTTGAATTAAGTTGGGACGTTAATGCAGATAGGTTAGAATGGTGGGAAACAAGTAGGTCTGTTGATTGTATCGTTTCAATCTCTTCAACTGGTGCTGAGGGAAATATTGTTGAAGACGATATCGTTGCAATGGATGCATCTATTATTTCTTGGAGCCCAGTTTCTCAATTTATTTCTGTTGGTATTGCGATGGGATTATTTTTAGTGTCTGTATTTTTATTCCAATTAGGAAGAGATAGAGAAAAATTAAAGCAACTTGGGGCTTACACAGGTGCAGCATTTTTGGGAATGGTCTTCCATTTATCTGAATGGCCACTTCTTGGGCCGATATTATTGGTACTAGTCGTTCTTTGGTTAATTTACAATGCATATTCTGCTTCGGACGAGCTTCAAATAATTCATGCGGATTATCAAAGAGCGAGATTAGGTCAAACAACATTATTCACTGAACATTTCAGAAGATTGAAAAAATCAAGGCAACAATTAACTATAATTTTTACATTACCCTTGCTCGGATTCTTAATGGCTATTTTGGGATTCCCCCCTCTTTTGTCAGCAGATATACTAAATATTCTTTCATTAATCTTAATCGTTGGAATTACTGCAATTTCAATTAGTGCCGTTTTGAAATATATTGATAAAATGTACGGGCAAGTTTACAGCAGACTTACAGTGGTCCAAGCAAGATTACGTTCTATTGAACGCTCTTTGGGCGATCCAGCAAGATTACTCAATGAAATTGCTAATATCGATTTAGATGCAGTAGTCGAACAGGCAGAGGGTGGGGATTACGATTCCTGATGATGAACTAATTGAAAATGAAGATGTCGGAGATTCATTAATTGATGACGTACTAGTCGAAGAATCAGTTGAAGAATCAGTTGAAGAATCTGTTGAAATGATGGTCGAAGAACCAATAGTAGAATCTGTTGATGAAATTATCGTTCCATTAGATGAGGAAGAATTGATTCCAATTGGAGAGGAGCCTATTGTCCCTGTAGAAGACAACATAGATGAATTTGTAGACGATTCAAATGAAGATGTTACGGCTTCAGGAATGAATCAAGAAGCGACAATGCGGATTCATCAACTGATGAGAACGACAGGACAAGCAGTTGCTAATGTCGTTAGGCAAGTTACAGAAGAAGATAATAAAAGCTTAGTCGAAACGGAATTTGAAGTTCAACAAGCAAAAATTAGTCTACAAGATCAAAGAGTACTTACCGCAAATAAATCATTGAATGTTGCGGAAAAAAATCTTACAGATATCGAAGAAGATGTACAAAGATTAAGACGATCTATTGCACTTTTACATAGATTGTTAAGAGACCCTGAAATATTAAGAGGAGAATTAGAAAAAATCCTAATGGGTCTGAGAAATGCAACAGCCGCAGCAGAAATTGGAGAAGTTTCTATGGCTGCAACCGAGGTAGAATACCTCGTAGAGGATTTAGTTGGAGGGACTTCAGCAACATTAAATCCATTCTTGTTTAGAAATTTTTGGTTTTCATTAACTACAAAATGGGGCCAGGGTTCTAGTCAAGGCGTATTAATTGTGAATATCCTAAATGATAGTAATAGGCCATTGCCCTCAATGAGATTATCTCCTCCAGTTCCAGAGGGTTGGACTGTTGATCCTAAATGGATTGATATACCTAGATTACCACCTAATGGATATTTATTTTTAAAATTCGCAGTAAGGCCTAATGTAATGCCCTCAGGAGACACTGAAATCTTGGATAATAAACTCAGTGTTTCAACAGGTTACAGGGTTAGACAAGGAACAGTTAATGTATCTATGAGGGTGGAAAATAAAGGGATGGAAGATTTGCACAACGTTCTAATTTCTCCATGGCTACCTCCCTCATTTATAGCGGCTTCAGTGCCAAAAATCAGACATTTACCTTCAGGTGGGATAGCTCACATACGTATGCCAATCGCAATTGACTTCGGTCAAGGGAGGAGCATGATGGTGTGAAATTTTATCCAACCTGAATTGATTGTTATGCATATTGAATTAAAATGTGCAATTAACATGATATACTAGATAAAAAAAGGAGAAAACAATAGGGGGAATACTATGAGAAGAGAAAACGTAAGAATGAATGAAAATGAAGTGTCCGGTTCAATCGGTATTGGAGCAATGATTGTATTTATTGCATTAATTCTGGTTGCGGCTGTAGCATCTGCTGTAATTATCCAAACAGGAGAAAAATTACAACAAAATGCTCAGCAAACCGGAGATGATACACAGAGAGAAATTGGTGGTAAAATTACAATTAACAGCGCCTATATTAACAATCCTACTACAATGAGACTTTATTTTGAGTCAGCACCTGGTAGTGGAACATTAACTACTGCAGATATTGCATGGCAAGTTGCTTGTACAAATCTAGATACTGATGCTGATGGTACACTAAATAATGCAGGAAATGATGGTTATCAATTTACTGCAGGAGCTTTTGGTGATGGAACTACCGCAGATCCAGAAGCAAGTCCAGGTGATACTTTCACTATGGCTGATCCTGATGGTGTATCGGCTGGTGATAGTTCTCAAGTAACAATTGCACCTGGTTCTGCCTATGTTATTGACGTAGTTGTTGATGGCGGTGTTGGTGGAGATGATTGTACATTTGCAGAAGTCGGTATTAATGGAGAGATCACACTTTGGATTCACGTTGAAGGTGGAGGTTCTACATA